>NZ_JAKLTU010000022.1:0-32768 GCF_022570815.1 Synechococcus sp. PCC 6716 | reverse complement strand
CTTCCGATCTGCAATCAACATAAGAAATGAAGCCTTGCGGATATTGGAGTTAGGAACTAGCTCTACTGCCTTTGGGAGGGGACGTAAGACATCTGGTAAAACTTCGGTTTTGCTAGATGCTGTCCCCGTTGAACAAGGAAGCCGCTTATCTATCGCGTAGCGATGATGAGCGGTAGTTCACCTGGGATCGCTGGCATCCTCTGGCACAATCGGGGGATGATTTGGGGAAGGGATGATGCTGGGGCAAATTAGCGTGAAGGAGCTGGCGCAGCGGCTGGCTAGTGAGGCGCAGGTGCTGCAACTTGTCGATGTTCGTGAACCCTCAGAGTGGGCGATCGCCCACCTCCCTCACTTTAGGTTGTTACCCCTGAGCCAGTTTGCCGAGTGGTCACCCCAAATTTGCCAGATTCTTGATCCGGCCAAAGAAACCCTAGTGCTGTGTCACCATGGGGTACGCTCCGCCCAAATGGGTCACTGGCTTGTGCAGCAGGGCTTTTGCAATGTCAAGAACATTGTCGGTGGCATTGATGCCTACGCTACTGCGGTTGATCCCACCCTACCCCGCTATTAATCTTGATTAATCTTGTTGTTGCCTCAGGAGATTCTCCATGACTCTAAAAGTTGGCATTAATGGCTTTGGCCGCATTGGTCGCCTAGTTCTACGGGCTGGCTTAGCCTGTAACACTATCGAATTTGTCGGCATTAACGATCTCGTTCCTGCGGATAACCTTGCTTACCTGTTTAAGTACGATTCCACCCACGGTATCTATGGCGGCAGTGTCAAGGCAACGGGCGATGGCATTGAGATTGATGGCCGCTTTATTCCCTGCACCGCTATACGCAACCCCGCCGAATTGCCTTGGGGAAAAGTGGGAGCAGATTATATTGTGGAGTCAACCGGACTGTTTACGGGGTTTGAGGGAGCGACTCAGCACCTCCAGGCAGGGGCAAAGCGCGTCGTCATTTCGGCTCCGACGAAGGATGCGGATAAGGTAAAAACCATTGTGGTGGGTGTGAACCACGATACCTTTGATCCGGCGGTGGATGTTGTGGTCTCCAATGCCAGTTGCACAACGAATTGTCTGGCGCCAATGGCTAAGGTGCTCCACGAGCAGTTTGGCGTGGCGG
Organism: Synechococcus sp. PCC 6716; assembly: GCF_022570815.1. Taxonomy (NCBI): domain Bacteria; kingdom Bacillati; phylum Cyanobacteriota; class Cyanophyceae; order Synechococcales; family Synechococcaceae; genus Synechococcus; species Synechococcus sp. PCC 6716. The sequence goes on along the minus strand of NZ_JAKLTU010000022.1, from coordinate 31,640 downwards.
AAGGGTTAATGACCACCGTCCACTCGGTAACTGCCACCCAGCCTACTGTGGATGGCCCCAGTAAGAAAGACTGGCGCGGTGGGCGCGGTGCTGGCCAAAATATTATTCCTGCCTCCACCGGAGCGGCCAAGGCGGTGACATTGGTGCTCCCGCAACTGAAGGGTAAGCTAACGGGGATGGCCTTTCGGGTGCCTACTCCCGATGTGTCTGTGGTGGATCTGACCTTCAAAACAGAGACAGCAACCAGTTATGCCGAGATCTGTGCTGCGATGAAGGCTGCCGCCGCAGGGGAACTCAATGGCATTCTGGGCTATACCGAGGAGGCGGTTGTCTCCAGCGACTTTATTGGGGATGGCCGCTCCAGTATTTTTGATGCCACCGCTGGCATTGAGTTAAACAGCAACTTTTTCAAGGTGGTGGCATGGTATGACAACGAGTGGGGCTACTCGAATCGCGTGGTGGACTTAATGAAGGTTATGGCCACGAAAGAGGGCTTGCTCTAGCGGCCTTGGGCGTGCAGCGCGTTAATGCAGCGGCAGCAGTCTTGGGTAGTGGCTTCTAGGTGATGGCGATCGCCACTTAAGGGAGGGGCAATCGGCTCACCAATGCGGACAGTAATTGGCACGGGTCTGGGAAATCGCCCCTTGGCAAGGATCTCCTGAGTGCCCCACAGGCATACTGGCAGCAGGGGGGCTTGGGCTTTAGCTGCAATAAGCGCCGCCCCCAGCTTGGGATCGTAGATGCGACCGTCCGCAGTGCGGGTGCCTTCGAGAAAGACGCCTACGACCCAGCCTTGATCGAGGGCGTGCAAAGCCGCTTGCAGGGCACGGCGATCGCTGGCGCCCCGCTTGACGGGATAGGCACCATACCACCGAATCAGGGTGCGCAAAATAGGCACGCGAAAGAGTTCTTCCTTCGCCATCCACGCCACAGGTCGCCGGACACAGTTGGAAATCAGGGGAGGGTCAAAGTAGCTGGCATGATTGGCCACCACCACCAACGGCCCCCGCTGGGGAACGTGGTGCGCGCCATAGATGCGCCCGCGAAAGTAGGTGTGCAGCACGGGGCTGACCACTGACCACTTGAACAGATGGTACAACACCAGACTAATGAAGGGTTCGCGATCGCGGGGCACAGCGACGACTCCTAGGCGGGCAAGGTAGCGATGGAGCAAACTCCCGTCACATTAATGTCTGGGGTGGTGCGCTTGACTAAGCCTGCTAGGACAGCCCCCGGCCCGACTTCTAAAGCTTGGGTCACCCCTGCGGTAGCCAAGGCATGGCAGGTCTCTACCCAGCGAACGGAACCCGTCATTTGCCGGCGTAGGCGCTCTTTAATAACGCTGGCCTCGGTTGTGGGGTGGGGCTCCACATTGTTTAAGACCGGCATCACTGCATCGTGGAAGGTACAGTTCCCTAAGACGTTGGCAAATTCCGCCGCCGCTTCTGCCATAAAGGGGGAGTGAAAGGCACCGCTGACATTGAGGGGCACCGCCCGCTTCACCTTGACTTGGGTCAGGAGGCTATCGACGGCAGCAGGGGTGCCTGAGATCACCACTTGCCCGGGATGATTATCGTTGGCCAGCACGACATCAGGGGTGGTGGCGATCGCCGCCAACAGCGCATCGCGATCAAAGCCAATGAGCGCCACCATTTTGCCGCCCCCGGCAGCATTCATCAGTTCAGCGCGTTTTTGCACCAGCTTCAGACCCGTCACAAAGTCAAAGACATCGGCAGCATACAGCGCCACGTACTCCCCTAAGCTATGGCCTGCCACAACGTCTGCTGTTGCGCCACGGTCTTTGAGGGCATCCACCAACAGACTCTCCACCACAAACAGACTCGGCTGCGTATAAAGGGTTTGATCTAAATTACCCGTGGTTCCGGCACAGCAGTCGAGCACCGACCAGCCTAAGATCGATGCTGCCAGATCACAGCGCTCCTGAGTGGGGGGATAGGCCTCCAGTAAATCCGCCATCATACCGCTGTGCTGCGAGCCTTGGCCGGGAAACAACCATGCTGTTTTTGTCATGCGTGCTGCTCAACCTAGAATATCGAGAACGGGGTGCAGGTCACCCACTGGTTTTCTAGCCTACGGGCAGTTTTTTTTATTTAAGCATCAAAAATTAAATATCTAGACTCTCCAAGGCCAACTGTGGGCCATAGGTCTCAATAAATTCGCGCCGGGGTGCGACGCGATCGCCCATGAGAATTGTAAAAATGCGGTCGGCTTCAGCCGCATCCTCAATTTCCACCAGCTTCAGGATCCGGGTTTGGGGGTTCATGGTAGTTTCCCATAGCTGCGCAGGCATCATTTCCCCTAGTCCCTTAAAGCGTTGGATGGTGTAGTTGGCATTCTCCGGAAACGTAGCCAGTTGCTGTTGCAGTTCGCGATCGCTATAGCAGTAAAAATGCTGTCGCCCCCGCTCCACCTTATAGAGGGGAGGGCAGGCAATATACACAAACCCACGGTTAATAAGTTCTTGTTGATAGCGGTAGAAAAAGGTCAGCAGAAGGGTACGGATATGGGAGCCATCCACATCCGCATCGGTCATCAAGATCACCTTGTGGTAGCGCAGCTTATCTGGATCAAATTCCTCCCCCTTGACCCCTAAGCCCAAGGCGGTAATTAAGGCTTGCACTTCGTTGTTTTTGTAAATTTTGGCATCATCGGTTTTTTCGATATTCAGGATCTTGCCCCGTAGCGGTAGAATCGCTTGAAAGCGGCGATCGCGCCCTTGCTTGGCGCTGCCTCCCGCAGAGTCGCCCTCCACAATGAAAATCTCCGATTCCGATGCATCTCGGGAGCTACAGTCTGCCAGCTTACCGGGCAGGGTTGACGACTCCAACACCGACTTGCGTCGCACCATTTCCCGCGCTCGCCGGGCGGCTTCTGCGGCATTAAAGGCCTGAATGGCTTTTTCGAGGATGGTATCCGTCACACTGGGGTGAAAATCAAGGTACTCGGTGAGGGCTTCCCCCACAATGGAGTCCACAATCCCCCGTACCTCAGTATTGCCCAGTTTGGTTTTGGTTTGCCCTTCAAATTCGGGGTTGGGAACTTTCACCGAGATAATGGCGGTTAAGCCTTCACGGATATTTTCCCCCGCTAAATTGGCATCATTTTCCTTGAGTTTATTCCGCTTGCGGCCAAAGGTATTGAGGGTGCGGGTGAGGACGGCCTTCAACCCCTCCATGTGGGTGCCCCCATCCACAGTACGAATGTTGTTGGCAAATCCCAGCAAGTTCTCGCTGTAGGCATCGGCACACCATTGCAGCGCTGCCTCTACCTGCACATCATTTTTTTCCCCTTGGACGTAAATAATTTCTGGGTGCAGGGGGTCTTTTTCCTGCACCATATAGCGAACGTATTCGCGAATGCCGCCTTCGTAGCAATAGGTTTCCCGCAGAGGAGGGGTGGGGCGTAAATCCTGAAACTCAATCTGAATACCAGCATTGAGATAGGCCAATTCCCGCAGGCGAGTCATCAGGACTTTGGCATCAAAGTCGATGGTTTCAGTAAAAATTTGCCGATCGGGAAAGAAGGTGACGGATGTGCCTCGGCGCTGGGTGGTATCCGGTGTTTTCTCAAGGGCAGTGATGGGCACCCCCCGCTCGTAGCGTTGACGGTGCATGGCGCCACCCCGCCACACCGTGACTTCCAGCCATTCCGAGAGGGCATTGACGACAGAGACCCCAACACCGTGCAACCCACCGGAGACCTTGTAGCCGCCATCCCCAAATTTGCCACCCGCATGGAGAACCGTCATCACCGTTTCCACCCCAGACACGCCGGTATCTGGATGGGTATCGGTGGGAATCCCACGGCCATTATCGGTGACGGTGACCGAGCCATCCGCATTAATCTGCACTAAAATAAGGGAGCAGTATCCTGCTAAGGCCTCATCAACAGCGTTGTCCACCACTTCATATACCAAGTGATGGAGTCCTTTGGGGCCTGTACTACCGATGTACATTCCCGGACGGGTTCGCACTGGTTCAAGGCCTTTGAGCACCCGTAACTGGGCAGAAGAATACTCGGCGGTCATGACAACTCCCTAACTGCGATGTCAGTGGGGCAAATAATGGTTTGGCTTGCCCTCAGGTTAAATCTGACCTAAATTTTAACATGGAAGGGTTATAGGCGATTCTAGGAAATTTTCAGGCTGTATTTGTGTGGGGGATGCAGGCTTAATTGTTATCGCGGGGGCAACAGCCACGGGGAAATCGGCCTTGGCGATCGCCCTCGCCGAGGTGCTCGACACAGTGATTTTAAGTGCCGATTCGCGGCAAGTCTATCGTGGCTTTGATATTGGCACCGCCAAGCCAACGGCGGCAGATCAAGCGCGGGTGCGCCACCATTTGCTGGATATCTGTGACCCCACCGACCCCTTGACCCTAGGTACCTATCAACAACAGGCGCAAGGGTTGATTGCCGAGTACCACGCTCAGGGCATTACCCCAGTGCTAGTTGGGGGAACTGGGCTGTATATCCGCAGCATTACCCAAGGGTTACGGATGCCCGATGTGCCACCGCAGCCAGACTTGCGCGCCCAATTACGCCACTACGGCCAATCCCAGTGCTATCAGTGGCTCCAGCAGGTGGATCCCCAAGCAGCGCAGCGCATCCATCCCCACGATCAGGTGCGGACCTTGCGGGCGCTGGAGGTCTATTACACCACAGGGATACCACTGACTCAACAACAGCAGCGGCAGCCGCCAGACTATCCGGTGTGGTATTTCGTCCTTGGCGGGGGCGATCGCCAGCGGATTGCCCAGCGGACTCACCAGATGCTGGCTCAGGGGTGGCTCGCAGAAATTCGGCGGTTACAGGCACAGTACGGGGATGATCTACCTCTGCTCGATACCTTGGGCTACCGGGAAATGCGCCAATACTTGCGGGGAGAGATCAGCTTAACCGAGGCCATTGAGTTAACCGTGCGCCATACCCAACAGTTTGCTAAGCGTCAGCGCACTTGGTTTCGCCAAGAACCCAATGCCCTGTGGGTGCTGGGCACCACCCTCGAAGCGCAAATGGCTGAGATCCTAAGCCATCTCCCTTAGAATCTTTTGCGATTCCACCCGCGAGTAGCCGAGCACCACCTCCACAAAACGCTGAATGAGGCGGTTGGCATGGGGGGTGGGCTGAGCACTGTCCTTGAGGCGAGCTAAGGCATGACCGTCTAAATGATAGCGATCGCAGTAGCGGGTGATCCGGGCAATCAAATCCCGATCATTCACCTCCGGGTGAAACTGAAACCCATAGAAGGGTTTGCCCGCCAAGCGAAAGGCATGATAGGGGCAGCGCTCACTGTAGGCCAGTAAAATCGCTCCTTGGGGCAGCCTGAGGGCGCGCTCTTGGTGCCCAGAAATCGCCAAAAAGGGATTGGGACACCCCTGAAACAGTGGATCCTGCTCTCCCTCTGGTGTGAGATACATCGCATAGGTGCCCATCTCCATGCGATCGCGATCCACAATCACCTCGCCGCCCAACGCCTGTACCGCCAACTGAAAGCCAAAACAGGAGGCTAGCACCGGAATATCCTGCTCGATGCAGGCCAAAATCAAGGCCATAGCAGGGGGCACAAAGCGGTACACCTGCGGCTTGAGTACCGTTGCATCACTAGAGCCGCCAATAAACAGCGCGTCAAACCCTTGAATACAACTGGGGGCAAAATCAGGACACTCAAAGCCGTTTAATACCGTAAATTGACTGCGATCTAGGCCGCTAAACTCCACGAACTCTGCTAGCTCTTCTGCCTGGGTCAGTGCATCCCCGCGAGCCTGAAGTAATAGAATCCGTGGTGCGGGCGCAGTCATGATTTTGTTAGCTCAGAACGGATTGGGCTATTTACGGCGTTCAATGGGCTGGGGGGTGGGGGGGCGATCGCGATCGATGTGGTTCGGCTGCAGAAACACTTCATAAAAGCCCACCATCTGTTTCAGGGTGGGATGGCGCAGGGTTTTGCCAGACATTCCATAGGCAATGGCTAGCCCACAGGCTCCCTTGCCCTTTGCTATCGCCCTCAACCATTCGTCCAGCTCTGCCACCTCCCCTGAACTGAGGGTCTGACACATCCAGAAATGATTTGCGTTCGTTTGCAGCAGTACAAGAGAGTCAAAGCTACGATCACCATGGGACACAAGGGTCAGATGGTGCACCCCTCCCTCAGCAGCAAGCGCCGTTGCTATCGCTAGGGCTTGGGGCTTTGTGGTTTGGATGATGAGGATGGGGTAGCGCTCAACGGTGGCAGGGACTGTCCCGGGCTGATAATAGCTTACTGCTTGGCGCAATTCGGTAAGAGACTCTGGCGTTTCAAACCGAAAGAGCGTGTAGAAGTCTGCTGGAATAGTTTTAATTTCAACAGGTGCTAACTCCTGCTCCTTAGCGGCCATATCCTGCTGCATCTGCTCCAGTAAGTCCGGGTCAGTACTTACTTGCACCTGATAGCTCAGGGCAGAGTGGAGCGGGGAAGAAATGGTCAAGGGCATTTCAATACTTGGATAAGCATTGCGACGGAACTTTTTACCGTGCCGCTGCCAAAACTGGATCAGGGCATCCAGCACCACATAGACCATTTCCGCTTCTTCAGGGGCAAAGAAGTGGCGCACCCCTTCCAGGGGATGAACAACGCCCACATCAAACATGTAATATTGCCCCTTCAGTTGAAAGAAGGCGTGGTCTAGGGCATCGACGGTATCGGCAACTTCAAAATTAAGCAGGAGGCAATCTTGATCTAAAAGGCTGGGGTCGTCGTACTCGTCGTCGTCATCCTCCTCAGCAACAGCCGGTTCCGTCATGGCTCGCTGCCAAAAGTCCCAAAAGGCGTTTTCCCCCCGATAGAGCATGACACCAAACTCGCGGTTCATGCTTTCGCTTTCGCGATTAATAAACAGAGCAACCAATGTGGGCGACTCCCAAGACTCACAGTAGAGTTTTAGGGGTTGCATATTACATAGATGCTGACAAAGATCGAGTTCAGCAAAGGCTTTGACTTTAGGTGGAAAAAGCTCTGCGTATTCCGGTGGCAGGACGTCTTGCTCTTCTGCCTCGTCAATTAACTCTGACTCCATAAAGGCAAAAAATTCCTGTAGCAAAGGAATATCTTTGCTGTACTGCACCTCAATTTCGAGGGGAAGGAGGATACCCCGCAAGAAAAACTGTAGTTCTAAATCGTTAACAATAATTGTCTGCGGTCGGCAGGGGGAATTTTTGGGATGGGGGTGCTCCATTGCCTGCACCAACAGCCGCATCAGTTGTTGCTTGCTAAAGGGGTGCTCCACAACTTCCATGCTGCGAACAGACTGACTGTTGGCATCTAGCCATGCACCGCAGTAGGCTTCGGTATCATCAGCAACAAAGGCACAGACTCCACCAACCCACACCGTTGGGAATTGGGGTAAATTCAGCAGGCGGCGGCAGGTGGCAGCAGGTAAAGTCACAAAAACAGTACACGTAATAACGGGTAGATACTTTTCTACTTTACCGCACTATACGTATAGGCTATGTAGGGGTCGCGCTACCCGTCACTTGCTGTGCGTGCCACTGGCGATTATCTTAGGGGTGACGAGTTAGTAGGTCAGCCACTAGCGATGAAAGCACAGGTGTTCCGAGGGGTGAACCAGCTTAGCTACGAGGAGTTACCCATTCCGGAAATTGCAGCGGATGAGGTGCTGGTACGGGTTAAGGTGGTGGGGTTGTGCCAGTCGGACATTAAAAAAATCCGCTACCCTCTCTATGAGCCACCGCGCATTTTCGGGCACGAAACAGCCGGGGAAATTGCTGCCGTGGGGACAGCGGTAAAGGGCTGGCAGGTGGGCCAGCGGGTTGTGGTGATGCACCACATCCCCTGTATGCACTGTACCTACTGCCTGAATGAAAACTATTCGATGTGCCATGTCTATAAAACGATTACAACAACCGCAGGGTTTATTCCCAGCGGCGGTGGGTTTGCTGAATACGTGAAGGTTCCCGGTCACATTGTGCAGCACGGTGGGCTGATTCCAATTCCTGAGGACATCAGCGATGAGCAAGCTAGTTTTGTGGAGCCGACGAACTGCTGCCTGAAGGCGGTCAAGAAGGCGGGGATTGCCCCCGGTCAAACGGTGCTGATTACCGGCGCCGGACCAATTGGTCTGATGTTTATTATGCTGGTGAATCTGTTTGGGGCACGGGCGATCGCCACCGATTTACTCCCCTCCCGCATTGCTAAAGCCAAAGAAGTGGGTGCTGCTGCTGCCTTTGATGCCCGGGATGCGGATCTCAATGCCAAGATTCAAGCGCTCACCCAAGGATTAGGGGTGGATGTCAGTTTGTTGGCCGTTCCGAGCGAGAGCGCCTTTTTTCAAGCCCTGGAGTGCACCCGCAAGGGGGGCAAAATTCTCTTCTTTGCTGAATTTCCCGATGAAGTGGAGATTCCCCTCAATCCCAATGTTCTTTATCGCCGGGAAATCGATCTCCTCGGCAGCTATAGTTCCTCCTATCGCCTTCAGTCCTTGGCCAGTGACATTATTTTTAATCGTCGTATTGATGTGGATGCCCTCATCAGCGATCGCTATCCCTTGGCAAAGCTGGCTGAGGCCGTCGAGCAGGCCGTCTCCCCCACCGCCGACACCTACAAGATTCTCATCTATCCGGATGCCTAATGCACGCGCTTTCTCTCCCCACGTGGGTTATTCATATTTCCAGTGTCCTTGAGTGGATAGCCGCCATCTGGTTTGTGCAGCAACTCCATCGATACCGCCCCCAAGAAGGCTGGCGATGGTTAGCCTGGGCAATGCTGCCGGCGCTTGTTAGTGCGATGTGTGCCTGTACATGGCATTACTTCGATAATGCCCCTCGTCTGGCATGGCTTGTGGATCTGCAAGCAATTCTCACCTTTGTCGGCAACTGCACCCTGTGTCTTGCAGCCGCATGGCTGTGGTGGCGGGGGCGGCAACGCTATCGTCCTGACAGGATTGATTGAAATTGGCAGTTCTTAAAGACTTCCAGTATGCTGTTATCATGCTTGCCTCACGGAATGATTGGATTGCGTATCACAATTGGCAGCTCTGAGCCGGTACCTAGCGTAGAGCAAGGAGAAACGTTTCCCCGTCAATCCATCCCTGAACGCCGAGACTGAGGACGTGCGGAGGTCGCCATGGACAGTAGTACCCAACTGACTGGTTTGTTTGTTATCACAGTCGTTCTGGGCATTGGTGCGCAAGTCGCTGCCCAGTGGTTACGCCTGCCCAGCATTGTGCTGCTATTGTTGGCTGGAATTCTCTGCGGCCCCAGCGGTTTGGGGTTAGTGCATCCGGACATATTGGGGGACGGCCTAGAGGTACTCGTGCCCCTGTGTGTAGCGCTCATTCTGTTTGAGGGGGGATTAAGTTTAGACCTCAGCCGTGCCGATCAAGATATTACCGGTAGCCTCTGGAAGTTGGTGACTGTAGGGGGCTTAATCACCCTTGTCGCGGGTGCGATGGTGGCTCACTGGATTGGTGATTTTCCGTGGCGCATTGCCTTTTTGTACGCCTCGCTTGTGGTTGTGACCGGGCCCACGGTCGTAGGACCGCTGCTGCGGCAGGTGGGGGTTGAGCACAAGCTGGCGGTCATCCTTGAAGGGGAAGGGGTATTAATTGATCCCATCGGCGCTATTTTGGCGGTGGTGGTGCTGAATGTGGTGCTAGAGCAAGACCTCGGGGTGGCGGCGATCGCCACGGGAATGGCACAGCGACTGGCCACTGGGGCAGTCATCGGCGGTGTTGGCGGCTGGCTCTTGAGCCGATTTTTGCGCTGGGCGTGGTTTTTAGAGGACGAGCTACGAAATCTGGTGGTGTTGGCGGTACTGTGGGGGCTGGTGTGGCTCTCCCAGGAAATGGTGAGTGAATCGGGACTAATGACTGCTGTTGTGTTTGGGCTGATGCTGCGCTGGTGTGAAGTACCCGGCGAGCGGCTGTTGCGGCGGTTCAAAGGACAACTCAGTACCCTCTCCATTTCAGTGCTCTTTGTGCTTTTAGCCGCTGATCTGTCCATTGCTAGCTTAAGGGAGCTAGGGGGGGCGGGGATATTGACCGTTCTGTGGTTAATGCTGGTGATTCGCCCCTTGGTGGTAGCGGTGTGTACTTGGGGCAGTGATCTAAGCTGGCAGCAAAAGGCTTTTTTGAGTTGGATTGCCCCGCGGGGGATTGTTGCTGCCTCGGTGGCATCGTTGTTTGCCATTACCCTCACCAATGCTGGGATCAGTGGCGGTGATGCCATCAAAGCCCAAGTGTTCCTGACGATTTTGATGACGGTCTTTGCCCAAGGCTTAACAGCCCGCTGGGTTGCTACCAAGCTCAATGTGCGGGCACAAGGAGCCTCTGGGGTATTGATTGCTGGGTGTACTCCCTTGGGTCGTCTTCTCGCACGACTATTGCGCGATCGCGGTGAAGAAGTGGTGATGATTGACACCGATGCCGAAGCCGTAGAAATTGCCCGCAAAGAACACGTGCCGGTGTACCTTAGCAGTGCCCTTGACTTAAATATTCTGCAGGAGGCGGGGATTACCCAATTGGGAACCTACTTGGCCGTTACCAAAAATACTGAAGTCAATGCTGTTTTAGCGCAGCGAGTCCTCGAGGAATTTCACCCACCCCGGGTCTTAGCTGCCCTGAGTCTTGAGGAGTGCCCCCTCGGCATGAGTGCGGCCTTTACCTCCCAACTCTCGATCAAAGCGTGGAATCAATATATCGCGACTGAGGCAGTACGGATTGGTGAACTGGTGATCGAGGAGGAGCAATCCCATCTGCAACGGGATCACCTTGATGCGCTGATCCGCTCCGGAAAAGTTCTGCCGCTATTGGTGGAGCGTCCCGAGGGGCTGCGCATTGTCCGAGCGAATGAAGAATGGCAGCCCGGCGATCGCCTCATCTATTTGCTGCACAATCCCAAACCCCATACACTACCGCAGGCGCTCATCTCTGGCTGGCCCGTCAATACCCACGTGGAATCTGTATTGGTGCCCAGTGAAACACCATCCCCCCAAGGAACCTGAAGCAGCAATTCCCGTCATAGGGCGTAACCATCTAACCATGGCCATGGTGATTGCCCCAGTGTGGAGACCCTGAGCAGGCTCTGCAGGGGTCAAGCCTTGCAAAATTTTTGCAGAAATTGTTCAACTTTTTGGAGATGTTGCGATGCACAGCATAGCACAGCGCGGCATGGCGTTTTTTAGCTGCGGTTTACTCAGTTCAGGGACTCTTGTCACCCTCTTGATGACGCCTGTTCAGGCGCAATCCCGCTTTATAGATACTCAAAATACATGGGCGCAAGCCTGTATTGATCACTTGGCCAGCCGCAATATTATTAGCGGTTACCCCGATGGCACCTTTCGCCCTAATGCCGCCGTGACGCGAGCGGAGTATGCCGCCATGCTGGGGAAAGCTTTTCCCAATGCACCCGTGGTGCGCACCCCCAGTACCTTTAACGATGTTCCCAGTAATTTCTGGGCGTTTAGTGCCATTCAAAATGCAACCCGTACTGGATTTTTGAGCGGCTATCCGGGGAATGTCTTTCAACCCAATCAAAATATTCCCCGAGTACAGGCGGTAGTGGCCTTAGCCAGTGGCCTGCAGTATCCTGCCCCAGCCTCTGTGGAGGCAACCTTGGCTCAATTCAGTGATGCAACGGCGATTCCCGAGTATGGGCGTTCGGGGGTGGCGGCAGCAACCGCTAAACAAGTGGTCGTGAACTATCCCAACGTGCAATTTTTTGCCCCCAATCAACTGGCCACCCGTGCCGACATTGCTGCGTTCCTCTGCCAAGCGACTCGCACAGCCGGTGCTCAAGCCTTAGTGCCCATGCAGTATGTTGCGGGAGCCAGTGCAACCCCCATGGCTCTATCGGCAGGCCAACGAATTCCGGCTCGCTTCCCCGATGCTGAGCGCATTATTGTTACTCCCAAGGAAACTGTGCCGATTCGTTTGGTGGCGGCGGCGGATGTCCGCGATAGCCAAGGTCGAGTAGTGATTCCCAGCGGTAGCGAAATCTATGGCCAAATTCAACCCTCTCAAGGCGGCTCTCGGTTCGTGGCCAATACGGTAGTCATTAATAACCAGCAGATTCCCCTAGCGGCAACCTCAAATGTAGTCAAAAAAATTCGCGATACCCGCGATCCCAATATTGGGAATGTCTTTCGCAATGCGGCGATCGGTGCTGCTGTCGCGGCAGGGATTTCTGGCTTGGCGGGCGATCGCACCATTACTCCCCTAAAAGTGCTAACGGGGGCAACCGCTGGCGCAGCCATTGAAACAAACCAAGGTCGTCCAGCAAGCTCTGTTGTCCGTGACTCCCTCATTGGGGCGGCCTTGGCCACGGGTGCCTCTGCTGTTATTGGCGATCGCCAGATTACCCCAGAAAAAGTCATTACCGGTGCGGCTACCGGCGCAACCATTGGTGGGGTGATTGATCCTGCGGTTCGTCGTGTTGTGGTTATTGATGCTAGTACGGATTTAGGGTTGACCTTAACACAGTCTTTCACTGTGACACCCTAAGACTTAGCGGGGTCTCCCCCTGCTCCCTAGTCTGATGGCTCCAAGGGCTCGCTCATAGCTAATTGACAGGCAGCCAAACTTGCCGTGTTATACATCTGCTGTAAACAATTCATTAAGTGAGAGGCCTCACCGGCATTCTCGTGGGGAAGGGGGAGGAGCACCGACAGGACAGCATCCGGTTGCCCTGGGGGCACAAGCACTACCAAATCGGCAGGAAGTGGGGCAGTGTACTGCCAAAACCTAGCATCGGTTTTGGGGGGAGTATAGGTCAGTAGGGGAGGTGGGGGTAGTGGCTGGGACTCTGGAGTTGCGCGGGAGTGCCGCATCTGCCGCAAAATCTCGTCTTTGGTTCTACCTCGCAACTGAAACAGCAAAAAGGGGTCTTCCTTAAAGCGTTGACCCAGCAGGTAATAGACTGCACCAATGTGCTTACAGGGATTGACGGGATCTGGGCAATTGCAGCGGCTGTGGATATCGAACTTGGTGAAGGGGAACAAACTCAACCCCGCTTGGGTAAAGACCTCTTCAATGCTGGGGGGCAACTCTCCGGCTAAGAGTTTTGCGCTGTAGAGAGCTTGCTGAGCCATGCTGTCAATGACGTATTGCCACTGCTCAGCGGTAAAAGCATCGAGGTGTAGTGTCACATGGTAGGGGGCAGGAGCAGTTCCTTGCACTTGGGCATGCACCTGATTGCCTTTGAACTCTAGGGTTAGCACACGTCCTTCGCGCACATAAATCCGCGCCCGCTCCATCCGTCGTCGCCAGCCAAAGGATTCTAGAACACTGATCCAACGCTCACTCCACCACTGTTGGCGATCGGGCGATAACGCTTGAGGGTCAGTGGCCACAACGGCAGCCTCAGTTGGAGTTGAAGGGCTGGTGGTTGCAGGCGCCTGTTGTTGCTGCTTTTGTTTTTCCTTGAGGCTGGCAGCCTTACGGGTAATTCTTAAAATCTGGGGCTGTTTCATAGGAGGGGTGACCTTGCAAACGTTTGCGCAGACTGAAAGAATTGACCGCACGCCACCGGAGCAGGGTTGATCTCGTGCTCCGATCCTAGCCATGAATACCGCGATTCGACAAGACTGGTGCTGAGCCGTCTCCTGTTGACCACGTTCACAGTTGGGCGACAAACGCTGCTAGCCGCTCCAACCCCTTTTCTATCGTTTCAATATCCGTCGCATAGGACAGGCGAATATGATCATCCATGCCAAAGGCTTTACCTGGAATAGTGGCTACTTTGGCCTCTTCGAGGAGGCGATCGCAAAACTCCACGGAACTCAGCCCGGTTTTGGCAATGTCCACAAATAGATAAAATGCCCCTTGGGGTTGGACGCAACGCAGTTGGGGAATGCCTGTAATTCCGGCATACATCCGCTGGCGACGCTGGCGAAAGGCTGCTATCATCTGGGCGACGCAATCTTGGCTGCCTTGGAGAGCGGCGATCGCCCCGTACTGCGCAAACGTGCAGACATTCGAGGTGCTATGCCCCTGAATTTTTGTCGTGGCTTTAATCAGCTCAGCGGAACCAGCAAGGTACCCCACTCGCCACCCTGTCATGGCGTAGGCCTTCGCAAAACCACTGCTGACAATGGTGTAGCTAAAGGCAGCGTCGCTAACAGCACCAATACTTAAGTGTTCTGCCTCATCGTAGAGAATTTTTTCATAAATTTCATCCGACACCACCCACAACCGATGGCGCACAACGACCTCTGCCAATGCCCGAATTTCCGCTGGGGTATAGACCATACCCGTGGGGTTGCTGGGGGAGTTGAGGACAAACAGGCGGGTTTTGGGGGTGATCGCCGCCTCCAGTTGAGCGGGGGTAATGCGGTAGCCTGTTTCAGCAGTGGTGTGGACAATGACAGGCGTGCCACTCGCCAAATGCACCATTTCTGGATAGCTGACCCAATAGGGTGCTGGAATAATGACCTCATCCCCAGGGTTGATCAGCGCCAGCATTAAGTTAAAAAGGGACTGCTTGCCGCCATTGGTCACAAGAATGTTTTCAGCGGTGTAGGGGAGGTGGTTCTCAGTTCTGAGTTTGTCGGCAATGGCTTGACGTAAGGCGGGTTCGCCTGCTGCTGGCCCATAACGGGTTTTGCCTTGATCCAGAGCCATCTTAGCAGCGTCGCGGATGTGGGCAGGGGTGTCAAAGTCCGGTTCTCCGGCACTAAAGCTACAAACATCTTCCCCTGCGGCTCGCATGGCCTTTGCTTTGGCATCAATCATTAAAGTTACCGACGGCGTGACCCGCATCACCCGCGTTGCCAACTCCATCCTTACGTCTCCCTTCGGCACGGATTTTTCTACCTTATTGTAGTTGCTACCCCAAACGGCGAGGGGCTGGGGTGGCTTTACCTCACAATTCGACAGCGTGGATCCACTAAACTGGCTTTGTGTGGTTCTCGTGGGAACCAAAATGCTGTGCGCTGACAAATGCCCACTAGCATCAGCATGACGGGCACTTCAATTAAGACCCCCACAACGGTGGCCAGTGCTGCACCAGAGTTCAGCCCAAACAATGTAACAGCGGTCGCGATCGCCACTTCAAAATGATTACTTGCCCCAATCATCGCAGCCGGAGCCGCATCTTCGTAGCAGAGCTTGAGTTTTAGCGCCGCCACATAACCTATCCAGAAAATAAGGTTGGTTTGAATAAACAGCGGTACGGCAATTAAGAAGATATGGAATGGATTATTAACAATCAATTCCCCCTTAAAAGTAAACAGCAACACCAAGGTAATCAGCAGCGCTGAAATAGCCACCGGATCGAGATATTTCAAAAACTGTTTTTCAAACCACTCGGAACCTTTGTGTTTCAAAATCCAGTGACGACTATAAACCCCACACAGCAGCGGTAACCCCACATAAATTAAAACTGACAGCATAATCGTGACCCAAGGTACCGATAAGTGACTGGCAGACAACAGCAACCGACCCAGCGGTGCATACAAAAACAGCATTGTGAGGGAATTAATGGCCACCATCACCAGTGTTAGTCCTTGGTTTCCAAAGGCGAGGTACCCCCACATCAGCACCATCGCGGTACAGGGGGCAATCCCCAGCAGCACCGCTCCGGCAATATAGGACTGCGTGAGGGAAATCTCCTGTCCGTGAATCAGTTCTGTGCCTGCCAGCCAAGGACTGAAGAGCCACCCTAAAAAGAATTGGGCGATCGCCAACATAGTAAAAGGCTTGATCAACCAGTTCACCACTAAGGTCAGCACCACCGGTTTAGGGGTGCGAAAGGCGCGATCGATTTGGGTAAAATCAATCTTGACCATGATCGGGTACATCATGAAAAACAAACAGATGGCGATGGGAATGGATACTTGGTAAATGCTCATGGTATCCAGAGCCACAGCAACATTTGGAAATAGTCGCCCTAATGCAATGCCTACCAAAATACACAAACATACCCAAAGGGTGAGGTAGCGCTGAAATAGACCTAGCTTCATCAAAAAACCTCCGAGCCCCCCACCTTGCGTTAGCAGGTAGGATTTTTTGAATACTCTATTGCTACTGAATTGATGTTGATAGTTGAGACACAGATCCCACTCTAGCGTAGGCTCAGCGGTGGGTCATTGACCTAATTCCTTGGGGTTGAGCCACGATACGAAAATTTGAAGCACTTAGGAGCCACTTATTGGCGAGGGTTTGGCAGCCTCTGTTGAATCTTCCAGAGGATGGCTGCCAGCCAATTCGTGCAGGTGTGTGCCACAATCGGCAAGAGTAAGTTGTGGGTGGCCACAGCACTATAGGCAAAAAGCCCACCCACAATAGTTGCCCACAGGGCATAGGGCCAGTGTTGTCGGGTTCCGGCGTGAAGAATCCCAAAACAAATAGAGGTGCCAATAATGCCCGCCCAGTTGAGACCTAAACTGGGGAGCAGTACCCCCCGAAACAGGAGTTCTTCGCTCAGGCCGGGCAACAGGCCAATCCATAGCA
This sequence comes from Synechococcus sp. PCC 6716, assembly GCF_022570815.1. NCBI lineage: Bacteria > Bacillati > Cyanobacteriota > Cyanophyceae > Synechococcales > Synechococcaceae > Synechococcus > Synechococcus sp. PCC 6716. The sequence continues at coordinate 15,177 of NZ_JAKLTU010000022.1, read as the reverse complement.
GATCTGGCCACGCTAAGGGAGTGAGGACAAAGGTGAGATAGGTATCGGAGGCTTGGCGATAGGACGGCCACACGGCGTAGAGAAGTCCACTTAGCCCTGTAATGCCACAGCACAACCCCAAGCCAATGCTAAACGCCCATCCGTTCCATTCAAGGGGCAGTAGCCCGCCAGCAAAGGGGGTGTATAGCCAAATGCGAGCCAAGATCAGCCAGAGGATGGCAGTGAGCGCCATGGCCACGAGAATTTGGGTACGGCTGAGGGCAGGCAAATCATCCATGAAAGCCCCTACGATTTCTGGAACTGACCAAACTGGAGGTTATAGACCTCTTCTTCTTTTTCCGAAATAAGTTTGAGATCAGAGCAGGGGCGCGCTACACACAACAGCACATAGCCCTTGTCCCGTAGGTCTGGACTTAAGCCCATGGCATCACCATGATCAACGGTGCCCTCCTGGATTTGAGCAGCACAGGTGGTGCACACCCCAGCATTGCAAGAACTGGGTAAATCAATGCCAGCGGCGGTGGCCGATCGCAAAATAGTCTTATCGGCTGCTGCTGCAAAGTGGTAGGTTTGGCCGTGGTGGGATAGTTCAATGTGGAAGGTTTGGGTCATTGCCAATCGTTAGAGCTTAAGTGTGACATCTCCCTTATTATCTCCATGAACTACCCTACCGCATAGACAGATGGGTAATTCGGCGCAACTAACTCATAGCTCTATTCAGCAATGCCGGCTCTAGGCGCGGCAGTCGTGGATAGTTCCACACAGATTCTTGGCCGGGTCGCGGGGGAATGCGTTCCATGGCGGCACCCTTACGCCTTACTCTGAGGGTGACGCTCCACTAAACCCTGCTCAATCGCTAGGCGCACTAACTCCGCCCGATTGTGCACTGAGGCTTTTTGGAAGAGACTACTGACATGCTTTTCAATGGTACGGGCACTCAAGTGCAGGCGATCGCCAATTTGGGCATTGGACAGCCCCGCTGCCAACAACTCGATTACCTGCTTTTCGCGCTGGGTCATTGCTAAATGCAGCGACTGGGATGACGCTGCCGAGGGTTGCTGCTGACGCTGGCGCCATTCCACCTGCATTTGCACCAACTGAGAACGATCCAGCAAATTGCGTGCGACCGCCGCCAACTCATTCAGATCAAAGGGTTTAGCCAGATACACATCACCACCAGTACGGTAGGCACGAATCCGCTCCTCCACTTCTGTGCGGGCAGTCAGATAAATAACGGGCAACAGCCGCAGGGACGGGTGCTGCCGCACCTGTCGCACCAGTTCATAACCATTCATGTTGGGCATGGCAATATCGGTGATCAGCAAATGTGGTTGATAGCGATGAATCATTTCTAAGGCTTGGGTACCATCCCCCGCCGTCAAACAGCAGTATCCTAGCGACTCCAAAAATTGGCTAACCGATAGCCGAATACTGGCATCATCATCGGCAATTAAGAGCGTCAGGGACATAGCGGCTAGCTCTCAACTAAACCACAAAACTTTTCGATACAGCGAAGAAACAATTCCACACCAATACTTAGTACGGTTTCATCGAAGTCAAAGCGCGGATGATGGTGAGGAAAATCTAACCCCAGTGTGCCATTGGCAGAGCCTAAAAAGAAATAGCAGCCCGGTACCGCCTGTAAAAAGAAGGACATATCCTCGGCAGCCATGGTTTGGCAGTGGGGGGTAACGCCGGTGGGCACCTCCATCACTGACTCCGCCACAGAACGTACTAAGTCCGCCATTTTCGGATCATTGACCGTTGGTGGGTACATCCGCTGATAGTCAAATCGATAGCTAGCCCCATGGCTTTGGCAGATACCAGCAATTACCTCTTCAATGCGCTGCGGTAGCCACTCCCCCAACTCCGGCTTGAAGTAGCGCACCGTGCCGCGAAAGGTGGCTGTGTCCGCAATCACATTCTTGGCGGTGCCGGCATGAACTGCACCGACAGAAATGACAGCGGTTTCCAGAGGATCAACATTGCGCGAGACAATGGTGTGCAAGGCGGTAATCACCTGGGCAACGACCAGCACTGTATCCACCGTAAATTGCGGCAGGGCAGCGTGTCCGCCCTTACCGTGGATGGTGCACTCGAAAAACTCTGCTGCTGCCATCAGCGGGCCACTGCGCACCCCCACCGTACCCACGGGTAAAAAATTCCATAGGTGGAGGCCAATAATGGCATCCACCTTGGGGGTATCGAGTACCCCAGCCTCAATCATGGGCTTTGCACCGCCGGGGCCTTCCTCCGCAGGCTGAAAAATAATTTTAACCGTACCAGCAAAATCGCGGTGGCTAGCAAGGTATTTTGCAGTACCGAGGGCGATCGCTGTATGCCCATCATGGCCGCAGGCGTGCATTTTGCCCTCATGGAGTGAGCGATAGGGCGTTTCATTTTCTTCCTGCACCGGCAGGGCATCCATATCGGCACGAATCGCCAGTACAGGCCCTGGACGCAGCCCCGGAATTACCGCCACAATCCCCGTTTGCGCAATACCACAACGGTGTTGAATTCCCCATTCCTGCAACTTGCTGTGGATAAAATCTGCCGTCAACTGCTCTTGAAACCCCAGTTCTGGACGTTGGTGGAGATACCGTCGCCATGTCACTAATTCTGGTTGTAGTGCCGCCACATCCGGTCGAAGGTGGCAGGTTAGCTGGGGAAGGTGGAAGGCCATGGCGAAAATATTTAGAATCTGCTAAGCGTTACTTCCTAGGATAAACGATGGTCTTTACTGCTGCTAGGAAGAGGGCTGGCTGTTGACAGCTTCCCGCTAGGAGGCTTGTGACACACGTCCGACTGCGCGAATGCATGATCTATTTGCCTAGCAATAAAAACTCGATCAAAAAATTTTAATATGCCACGCTGTTGAGGATTATTGATTTCATTATAGAAATTAGTTGTAGCAAAACAGATAATGGGTACTTTTGAAGACGAATATGAAATACCGTATCTTTCGCGTAGCTCTGGACTGTATAACGCAATATCGATTAGAAGTTTCCATTTGTAAGTTTGAGCAGCTCTTTCTCTTAAAGAAGTTTTAAGCGATATGAGAATGTAGTCTTGATAGTTATCTTCTGAATAAATCACAATATCCATATCTGGCTTTTGGAACTCATCTTGAATTTTTATCCTAGTTAATTTATCAAAGTCAGGAATTACAGACCCTTGAGATGTTATATAAATTTTATTGGGTATATTTTCATGCACCTTGTTAATCAAAAAGATATAGATTATTGATTTAGAGAACGCATTTCCAACAATACTTCTTCTGGCTTGATCTTTATTTTTGATTATGTTTTTATCAAGTCGGTTATCTAGCAATTTTTCGACATCAGATCTTGAATCTTTTAGAATCTCATAAAGATAATCAAAAACATTTAGCCAATTTAATTTTATATTTGAGTTACTTTTTATCTGACTATTTATTCTTTTTATAATGGGCTTCATGTAATAAGTAGATGAAATTTCAGTTAATACTTTACGTTCTCGACTATTAAGATTAATCATGGAATCACGTTCAAAAAAGATTAAGCTGCTCAGTTGTTTTTAGTGGATTTCTATGATTCAGGGCTTCTAGAATTTTATGGGCAATAGCTCTCACTAAAGGAATAACAACGGAATTACCAAATTGCTGATAGGCTCTTGTATCACTGACAACTATTTTGAATGAATCTGGAAAACCCATTAACCGTGCACACTCCCTTGGTGTTAGCCTTCGAGGATTTTGATTAATTTGAGGAATCAAAATCTCTGATCCATCTTTGTAATACCTTGCACTTAATGTTCGAGTAAAACCATCTAAATTCACAATTCCATATCCAAAACCATTACCTTTTGCTCGATGTTTTTCAGCATATTTTTGTAGGTACTGCCAAAGATGATCTGTTAGCGTGTACTTTGGTGCAACTTCAAATTCTAAAATGTCTTTTACTCTCAGATAAGGAATTGGTAGATCTGGAAATGCAAACTCAATGGGTTCTTTAAAGCCAGCAATAAAAATTCTTTCACGATGCTGTGGGACAAAATGAACAGCATCAATTACTTGATAGTAAATGTAATATCCTAATTCATTCAAAATTCTTTGAATAATCTTGAATGTTCTACCTTGATCATGGCTCTGTAAGTTTTTAACATTTTCTAATAAAAAAGCCTTCGGTTTTTTGTCTGCGAGAATTCTCACTATCTCAAAAAATAAATTACCTTGAGTAGGGTGATCAAAACCATGCTTTACACCCAAAGCATTATGCTTACTGACTCCAGCAATACTAAATGGCTGGCAAGGGAACCCTGCAAGTAAAATATCATGCTCTGGAATTTCATCAGTGGTAATTTGGGTAATATCTCCAGCAGGCATTTCAGAAAAATTGGCTGCATAAGTTATTTGGGCAAACTTATTCCACTCTGAACTGAAAACACATCTTGCTCCTGCTTGAGTAAATGCCAAACGCATCCCACCAATGCCAGCAAAAAGATCAATAAATGTTAGGCTTGTCATAGGACTAGTATGAATGCGCTATACTAGCATCTTAATTTCTAGATTAGAATCACTGAGCGGGTAATTCTTTCCTAATTATCACCTTAATTTTGAGGATCTCTTGCTGGCGGGGTGAGCATATCTAGTGACAATAATGCGCAGGCGATCGCCTTGTTGCGGCTAGAGGATCACGCAACCGTATAGGGTCGGTTCAGGCGATCCAACTGCTGCACCATCAGGCTTAGGAATAACCCCACATCCGTGACCACACCGATGGACTCCACAGAGCCACGATCTGCCAATTTTGTCACTACCGCTGGGTTAATGTCCACACACACTAACTTCACACCCGCAGGGGTCATGTTCCCCACCCCAATGGAGTGGAGCATAGACGAGAGCATCAGGATCATGTTGGCACCCTGCACCAAGCGGCTATACTCCCGCTGGGCTTGTATTAAGTCCATGAGGGTATCGGGCAATGGCCCATCATCACGAATGGAACCGGCTAAGACAAAGGGGATATTGCGCTGAACGCATTCGTACATCACGCCGCTGGTGAGAATCCCTTGGCGCACGGCCTCGGCAATACTGCCACACCGGCGAATCGTGTTAATGACCTTCAAATGGTGCCGATGCCCACCCCGGACGGGCACGCCCCGCTGCATATCAACGCCTAGGGAGGTGCCCATCATTGCTTGCTCCATATCATGAACGGCAATAGCGTTCCCCCCCAGTAGCCCTTGGACGTAGCCTTCACGGATAAGCTTCGCAAGGTGTTCACCGCCGCCGGTGTGAATCACCACTGGCCCTGCTACAACGACGACTTTACCTCCCTGATCGCGAATGCGCCGCAGTTCCCAAGCAATTTGTTCAACGACGAGTTCCACCCGCCGCTCGCTAGAAACCCCCGACCCCATAAAGGTAAATTCTTGGCTGTTGCGCTGTGAGTCGGCCTTACGCACGGTGCGAATCCCTTCGACCCCAACTACGACGCAATCGCCCACCTCTAAATCTCGCAGGAGGCGGCATTCGGCCACGGTGCCCTCTGGAGTGGAGCGCACCACAATCGCCCCATCCATCCGCTGGTTTTGTACCCGCACCCACTGGCAGTTCACCCGCACTTCTGTTGGATAAATTGTGGTGACGTAGAAATCATCCGGTGCCACCCCAGCGAGGGTCACCGTCTCGAGCGTGGCATCGCAGACCTCGCTCGGTGGCAAAATGGCTCCCAAATCAATGAGTTGAGCCATAATCTCGTCCATGACGGCGGCATCCGGTGCCATCACCCGCACATCGGCTTGGGAGGGACTCTGCCGCTGCTCCCCAAGGTTAAATTGCAGTACTTGGAAGCTGCCGCCACTTTCGACAATGGTATCGAGGACGCGATTCACTAAGCCGGAGTCTAGTAAATGCCCCTCTAAGTGAATGACACGGCTGGGGAGGGTTGCAGGCGCACGAAGTTCTGCCCGCACTGGCTCGGTGACCCGTAGGGTTAAGCATTTGGAGGCACCGCCCGCCTTGAGAAACTCGGTTAAGGGGGTTTCCACCACCTCAAAGCCTGCGGCGGCTAGGGCATTTTTCAGGTCTTGACTGGCACGGTTGAGAATTACCGTATGCTCAATATTGACAGCATTACAGGCAAAATTAACGGCATCCGCCTCTTGGACAACAATCCGTTTTGCCGCTGGCACCCGCAGTTCAATCAGGCGGTTCGAGTAGGCATCGAAGGCCGGGGGGTAGTACAGAAGGTAACCATCGGTGAGGGGACAAAAACAGGTATCGAGGTGATAAAAACGCTCATCCATTAAGCGCAGCGATAGGACTTCAATATCCAACCATTTGGCTAAGTAAGCGTGGGAGTCTAGTTCGGAGCGGAAGCCGTAGCCGGCCCATAACCAGCGACCTTCGCGATCTAAAAGTGCATCCCCTGCTCCTTCAAAGGGGACTTGTTTGGGCAGTTCAAAGACCTGATAGCCCTCAGAGGTAAACCATGCCTTGAAGTAGGGTTCTTCTCCTTGGCGCTCAGGGTGGTAAAAGCGACTGAGCACGACGCGATCGCCAAGTACTAGCCCGGCATTGGCTGTAAAGACCATATCTGGCCAGCCGCGTTGGGGTTCGATCAGGCTAACAGTTGCCCGTGCCTGAAGAATGTCGTAGAGTTGCTGCCACTGCACCTGTGCCCGCTCTTGAGAAGACTTGTGAATGTTTCCTTCCATCCATGGGTTAATGACATAGTCCACCTCGTAATAGGTGGGAGGGCACATGAGGAATCGCAGTGTAGAACTCATAAAAATAATGGCGATGTAAAACGGCAGAGGCGGGCATAGCAATGCGCTATGCACAACCTTTTATCGTATAATGAAAAACTATCTGAAGTGCCGCCAGCGTTATCAAACCTTGATATTTTAGGGGCAGCTATGGGCAACAATGATTGCTACGTTGCCTCGCACCAGAGGAACTAGCACGACAGCGGCCAGCGCGTACGATACGATAATCATTTGTGCGATCGCCACTGGATGTTACTGCTGCACACTAAAACTGCTGCACACTAAATTTGAAATTTGCGAAGGGGAATTGCCTTGACTAACGCGACTGAATTGATTTCGATTACTACAGAAGCTCGTCCCAACAGCCAGCTTGCTGCCACCATTGAGGTCACCGCCGATCGCTCCCAACAGGTCTATAACCAAGTTCTCAACGACCTTGTGCGCAACACCCAACTGCCGGGATTTCGCAAAGGTAAAGCCCCTAAACAACTCCTGTTAAAACAGATTGGTGCGCAGCGGTTGCGTTACGCTGCTATGGAAAAGCTCATTGAAGACACCGTTAAAGAAGCCGTTAAGCAACAGAATATTCCCTACCTCGGCAACCTCAAGCTGGAGGGGGATGTCGCTGAGGTACTGGAGCAGTTTGACCCCCAACAGCCCTTCCGGTTTAGTGTCACCTTTGACGTGACCCCTGAGGTGAGCGTCAGCAGTTACCAAGGGTTGACCATTGAGTATTCGCCCGTCACCTACGACCCAGCCACGGTGGACGAGGTTTTGCAGCGACACCAGCGCGAGCACGCCACCCTTATCCCCGTTGAGGATCGGCCTGCACAGTGGGGGGATGATGTCACCATCAAACTAGAGACCAAGGATGCCAAAACAGGGGAGATCATCGACACCCTTTCCGCCGCTGAGTTGCCCCTCACCCTCGATGAACAACAGCCCTTTGTACTCCGAGAAATCCCCGCTGCTGTTGTGGGGATGGCGATCGCCGAGACGAAAACGGTTACCGTTACCCTACCCCAGGAGACTGAGGGGGCAGCAGAGGAGCCAACTACAGCCATCGCCGAGATTGAGTTACTGGAAATCAAAGCCCCAGAGTTGCCCCCCCTCGATGATGCCTTTGCAACAGAGCACAGCGAATTTAGCACCATGGCGGAACTGCGCTCACACTTAGAGACTACCTATCAGGAGCGCGCCCAAAAGGAGGATAAAACTGCGAAGGAGAACGCCCTCATCGATGCGCTGATCGCTGCCAATGAGGTGCCAGTGCCTGCCACCTTGGTCGATAGGGAAGCAGAACATGAGGTCAAAGAATCCCTTTACCGCTTGCAATCTCAAGGCTTGGATCTGTCTAAAGTCCTCACCCGCGACCTCTACGACAAAATGCTGGCGGAGGCGAAGCCAGCGGCGGCACGAAACGTCAAGGCAAATCTTTTGCTGCGGGCGATCGCCAAAGCGGAGGGGATTGTACCAACGGAGGAAGCGATTGCCGAGCGGGTTAAGGAGTATATGGCTGCCCTTGGCAACACCAGCCCTAAACAGCGGGAGGCTTTGCGGGATATTGCCAGCACCGAACTCACCAAGTCCCAAACCCTTGCATGGCTGCTCGAACACAATCAGTTTCAACCCCTAGCGGCGCCAACACCACCCGAGCCAGACGCAGAACATGCCACGGCTGAAGCGGCTGAGCCTGCTCCGGCCAAGGCCAAAAAACGGTCGGGGAAAAAGGCCACACCCCCTCTAGGGATCGAATAGTTCGCCATAATAAAAATAGTTTCATGCCCATGCTATCGGGCAGATGGCTAGAATACTGTAGTAACCGGTCATTAAACGCCACTATGCTGCATTCTCACTACAATCGCCGCTCGCCAGAGCTAAACTTGCCTGCTACCCATGCCAATATCGTGCCCATGGTGGTTGAGCAGTCAGGCCGAGGGGAGCGAGCGTTTGATATTTACTCCCGCCTGTTGCGAGAGCGGATTATTTTTCTGGGCGGGGGATCCGGCGATCGCCGTGGTATTGATGATGCCGTTGCCGATGCGATCGTGGCGCAACTGCTCTTCCTCGATGCTGAAGACCCAGAAAAGGATATTTATCTTTATATCAACTCGCCCGGAGGCTCTGTGACGGCAGGGATGGCGATTTACGATACCATGAAGCACGTTCGCCCGGATGTGTGCACACTGTGCTTTGGGTTGGCGGCCAGCATGGGGGCATTTCTACTGTCGGGAGGCACCCCGGGCAAGCGGATGGCTCTACCCCACGCCCGCATTATGATTCACCAGCCCCTTGGCGGTGCCCAAGGGCAAGCTGTTGATATTGAGATTCAAGCCCGCGAAATTCTCTACCATAAGCGCAAGCTCAATGAACTTTTAGCGCTCCACACCGGCCAACCCATCGAGCGCATTGAGGCAGATACTGAGCGCGACTTCTTTATGTCTGCCGAGGAAGCCAAAGCCTACGGCCTTATCGATCAAGTCGTGACACGGCAAACTCTGCCTAGCCATTAAATCCCTCCCACTTTGCTAGCCTGCAACCCTAGAGGTTCCCTATGGCCAAATATGATACCCACCTCAAGTGCTCCTTTTGTGGCAAGTCACAGGAACAGGTGCGTAAACTCATCGCTGGCCCTGGGGTCTATATCTGCGATGAGTGCGTTGAATTGTGCAATGAAATTTTGGATGAGGAATTAACCACAGTTCCCAACCCCACCCCCCCGCGGCGCGAACCCACCACGCCGCGATCGCCCCGCAGTCAGCCGCGTCCTCGCCCTTTAGGACAAGTGCCTAAACCTCGCGAAATTAAGGAATACCTTGATAACTATGTGGTGGGTCAGCACGAAGCCAAAAAAATCCTCTCGGTTGCAGTCTATAACCATTACAAGCGCCTGAGCTTGCTTGATACTGAGCAGCAGGGGGATGATAGCGTTGAGCTGCAAAAATCCAATATCCTCTTGATTGGGCCAACTGGCAGCGGTAAAACCCTGTTGGCGCAAACCCTTGCCAAAATGTTGGATGTGCCCTTTGCCGTTGCCGATGCCACGACCCTCACTGAAGCGGGCTATGTGGGGGAAGATGTGGAAAACATTCTGCTACGGCTGTTGCAAACCGCTAACCTCGATGTGGAAGAAGCGCAGCGCGGCATTATTTACATTGACGAAATTGATAAAATCGCCCGCAAAAGCGAAAATCCTTCGATTACCCGAGATGTTTCTGGGGAAGGGGTGCAGCAAGCCCTGCTGAAAATGCTGGAAGGAACCATTGCCAACGTGCCACCCCAAGGTGGGCGCAAGCACCCCTACCAAGACTGTATTCAAATCGATACTACGAACATTCTCTTTATTTGTGGGGGAGCCTTCGTGGGTCTTGAGAAGACCATTGAGCTACGGATTGGCAAGAAGACCATGGGCTTTGTCCGCGATGGTGAACCCCTACCCAAGGAAAAACGCGCCGCCGACTTGCTGCAACACCTTGAGCCGCAGGATTTGGTGAAGTATGGCATGATTCCAGAGTTTATTGGTCGCATTCCGGTACTTGGGGTGCTAGAGCCGTTGAATGTTGAAGCCCTCGCAGAAATTCTCACGCAACCTCAAAATGCTCTCCTCAAGCAGTATCAGAAGTTAATGCGCATGGATAGCGTTGAGTTGCGCTTTGAACCGGCTGCGGTTGAGGCGATCGCCCAAGAAGCTTACCGCCGCAAAACGGGTGCGCGTGCCCTCCGTGCCATTGTCGAAGAAATCATGCTAGATGTGATGTACGAGTTACCCTCCCGCAAGGATCTGCGAGAATGCACCATTACCCCAGAAATGGTTGAAAAACGCTCTACCGCAGAGTTGCTGCTTCATCCGTCGTCGCTGCCTACGCTCTCGGCCTAGCGTATCTTTGCGAGGGGCGATCGCCTTTGCTATGATGAAAAACCGTGCTACTGGAGAGGTGGCAGAGTGGTTGAATGCGCTTGACTCGAAATCAAGTTTAGGGTCACACCTAACGGGGGTTCGAATCCCCCCCTCTCCGTAATCGCTCAACGCCTTACGGCATCTGAGATACAACAAATAGGGGAACACACCTATTTGTCAGGACTGACACAAGGGATATTGGCATGGATGCTTCCGTTGCTCCATCAAGTCGTTCGACAGCATCCCATGCTTAATCTGATCTGAAGACACTGCTGCGTAAGTTCTGTTGATTTCTGTGACAGTTCACTTCAGAATGCGCGAACGCTGCCCTATTGCTATACTTCGGGGCGATCGCCGAGTAGCGTGTGACGATACCGTCTCACCAAGCTTGTGGTGCTAGCCAGTCCAGTACCCATAGGCTACAACACGCCCGGTTGGACTCGAACCAACGACCAATCGCTTAGAAGGCGATTGCTCTATTCCACTGAGCTACGGGCGCACCTCACAAATCATTTTCTCACAGCGCATAAGCTAGAAGAAGAACTGCACACCAAGGATACTATCGATGGAGTCTTTTGCACCGCCATCTCGCCTACTGCTTGTTTGCACGGACAATAATTTATCGCAACGGCTAGGCCAAGACTTACAGGCTGCGGGCTATGACCCAGTCATTGCTACCTCAGAGAAGGACTGTCATCTAGCCTGTGAAGAGTGGCAGCCTGCGCTGATTGTGATGGATCGCTATATCGGGCGTCTGAGCAACCTAGAACTGTGCCAACGGCTACGGGAAGCAGGTATGAGCCTTCCGATTGTGGTGCTGATGGAAAGCGATCGCCTCGAGGATCGCATCGCAGTCCTAGAGTCAGGCGCAGACGATTACTTGTTACTGCCCTACACCCCCAAGCCATTTCTGCAGATGATCCAGCTCTACCTTAAGCCTCCCGTTGCGCACGGGGAAGTTCTACGGTTTGATAATTTGTCCCTTGACTTGCTCACCCGCCGTGCAGAGCGCAATGGCCGCACTATTGACCTGACGATGAAGGAGTATGAACTCCTAAAATTTTTAATGGAGCACCCCCGGGACGTTCTCAGCCGTGAACAGATTCTTGAAAATGTTTGGGGCTACGACTTTTTAGGGGAGTCTAACGTCATTGAAGTCTATGTGCGCTATTTGCGCTTAAAAATTGAACCGGAGGGGGAGAAACGGTTGATTCACACTGTACGGGGAGTGGGCTATGTTTTACGGGAAGGGTAACATCCGTTTTTTGGGGGTGCTACTCATCAGCATCAGTCTATTGCTCGGCTGCCAAGCCCTCAGTCAAGGCGATCGCCCCCCAGGGATCAGTAGGGGGGTACCGCAATACCTACCAATTACCGCCAAGGTCAACATTCATGACACTTGGATTGAGTTGGAGGTAGCGCGTACCCCAGCACAGCAGCAACTGGGGTTGATGTTTCGATCGCAATTAGCTGCCAATCGCGGCATGCTCTTTCCGGTGTCACCGCCCCAAGTGGCCAGTTTTTGGATGAAGAACTGTTTAATTGCCTTAGACTTAATCTTTATTCGATCCGGCCAAGTGGTGGCCATTGTTGCCGATGCTCCCCCCTGCCAAACCCAAGAGTGTCCGACCTACGAGTCTGGGGTACCCGTTGATTATGTCTTGGAGCTGGCGGCAGGACGGGCGGATGAACTGGGACTCAGGGTGGGCGATTCCCTCACCATTCAATACTTAGATGCACCACAATCGATGCTGCCAAAGTAGTATCATGGTGGCAATTTCCAAGGAAACCAATCATGGATGGCTTTTGGGAAAACGTTCTACGGTATCAACGCTACTTTGTCACAGTGTTGCTCGGGGTGGTCTGGAATGTCGTTGAACCACTGGTGCCTCTCTTTAAGCGCCCCGCCAGCGCGATCGCCTTGGTGGGGCTAATGGTCGGCCTGTTGGCGTTTGTGGCCTTAACGCTACGAGCCATGCTGGGCCTCCCGGTTGTTTGACCCATTCCTACCCTATGCTGGCCACCTCACTGCCGATCAAAGCGCAGATTGACCTGATTCTCCTCAGCCTTGAGGCACTGGCTCATATTGGCTCAGGTGAGGTTTTGGCCTTGGCGGGAGCCATGGGGTTTGAAGCGTACCTACCGGATCGGGTTGGGCTATGGCGACTACGCCAATCCAGCCCCTTGCGGCGGGGTCGTAGTGGTCGTCGCAAGCTGGATATTGATGAAGCCCGTGCTCTTGCTCTTGTCTGCAGCCGCTTAGCTCAGCGCCATCAGCAAACCATTCGCACAGCGGTCGAGCATTGGCAACAGCAGGTGGAACAGCAGCACCCTCCATACCATGATCCCCTGCTAGGGGATTATCTGGATCGTTTTACCAGTTTGTATGCAGAACGAATGGCTAGTCCCAGCCTCAATGGCGAAGAGCTGGCGCAGTTAGGCTTAGACTTACTGATTGATCTGCTGTTTTACAGTACGCCCCAAGGATCGCGCCGCCTTTGGATGGCGCTACTAGAGCGAACTGCCCCACCAGAAGAGCCACCTCTAGAGCTACTGGAGCCAGAACCCACCCCACAACCCACCGCCGATCTACCCACCCTGTTTCCCCACTCAGATGCCTGATGAGTACGACGCTAAGCTATCACCAGCCCACTTGCGAGCTTGAGGTCGCCGCTGAATTTTTGCCCCTGAGCCAAACCTTGCCCCGTGCCCCCGTGCGATCGCTGCACTTTACCCTCCACCTCGGTCAACAACTCACTGTGACAGGCAACGATCGCCAGCTCTATCGCTTAAAAACCGCCGTCAATACCTACATTGATGCGCTGCTGAGTCGCCGAGTCACACCAGTTACCGTTAGGGAAGATAACATTTCCCTGCGATCGCGATCTCTCTTGGAGCACGAACTCCATTGGCCAGAGCACGAGGTTGTGGCTCTCAAACTGACCGAGCTGTACGACTTAGCCACCGTCTTAGATGACTGGTCAGCCGCCATGCAACCCTTACCAGAGCTGGTGGCCACCTCCCAAGCCAAACTGGCACAAATTCCCATTTGGCTTAAGAGCACTGCCATTGCCGTAGGGGTTTTAGCCGTCTTCACCCTCAGCCAACAGTGGTTGCTGCGCTCACCGATGCCCCTCAGTCAAGCGCCTATTCCCACAGATCAGGCCAGCTTGCCATCGTTAACAACACCGCTGCCCTTGCCGGAACCAACCCTGAATCCTGAACTTGCTCCCCTGCCAACCACACCAGAGGCTCCCCCGGCCACCCCCCCCAGTACCACCGAGCTAGTTCCCCTACCGCCGCCACCGGAGATGCCCCCACCGGCGGTGATCCCTCCCCCACCTATCGCTGCTGTTGAACCGGCTCCCGCGCCGGATCAAAATCCGGATCAAAATAATGTGGTGGTCGAGTCTCCCCAAAGTCGCGTCTCTGCAGGCATTAGCGCCGCACCAATTGCGCCGCCCGCCAGTAGTTCCGTGTCAGCCACAACCCTGCGGGAAGTAAAAACGTATTTTCAAGATCGCTGGCAGCCCCCCACTAGTTTAGACACATCTCTAGAGTATCGGCTGGTTCTGAATCCTGACGGCACCCTTGCCCAAGCATTACCCCTGAACGGCGCTGCGGTACGTTTTATTGATCGCACCCCCATTCCCCTACGGGAAAGCCCTTTGGCTAGTCCCTTTGGCAGCAATCAGCCCATCTTGCTACGGTTAGTGCTGATGCCGTCCGGCACTGTACAGGTTTTTGGCGAGAGGTGAACTACCGCTCATCATCGCTACGCGATAGATAAGCGGCTTCCTTGTTCAACGGGGACAGCATCTAGCAAAACCGACGTTTTACCAGATGTCTTACGTCCCCTCCCAAAGGCGGTAGAGCTAGTTCCTAACTCCAATATCCGCAAGGCTTCATTTCTTATGTTGATTGCAGCATTTATATCCCTATCATGCTCTGTATTACAAACATCACAAGTCCAATTGCGAACATCAAGCGGTAGGTTACCCACTTGATTGAGGCAAACATGACAGGTTTTTGAGGAAGGAACGAAACGATTGACTTCGATATATATCTTCCCTGCTCTTTCAGCTTTGTACTTGAGCATGGTACAAAACATCCCCCAGCCAGCATCACTAATCGCTTTGGCTAGCTTGGGATTTCGCACCATCCCTTTCACATGCAGATTTTCTACAGCAATCACTTGGTTTTCGTTGACTATCTTGCGGGATAGCTTGTGCAGAAAATCTTCACGACAGCGAGCTATTTTATGGTGAACGCGAGCGACTCGCTTTCGCGCTTTATCTCGATTGTTGCTTCCCTGCTTTTTGCGAGAAAGCTTCTTCTGCTTGCGCTTTAGGTTACGAGCATGTTTGGCTAAATGCCGAGGGTTGTCGAACTTCGAGCCATCGCTAGTAATTGCGAAGTGGGTCAACCCCAGGTCAATTCCTATCGCTTTCCCCTCAGCACTGGGAATAGGTTGCTCTTGACCATCATCAACTAGAAGGGACACATAATACTTCCCGTCTAGATCGGAA
>NZ_JAKLTU010000021.1:0-48525 GCF_022570815.1 Synechococcus sp. PCC 6716 | reverse complement strand
CATGGGTGGAGCGACTCAGCACTACTGGTTTCACCAAGTTCCAAAAACGTCAAGGAACGTCGCACCGCGAATCAACTTGACCTTTAGGATCATCAAGACGTTCCTCAATTAAGGAGTTCAGTGGCGATCGTTAGTAAGCCAAGTTTGAAAGCATTAGAGATTCAACTCCAGCGCATCCCCCTGCTGTGCCAACACCCGCGCCACAGCCTGCTGCTGATCTCGCAGGGTTAACCAGCGGTGATAGGTACGATGATGAATGGCCACACTGTGCCCCATCATCCGTGCGGCCACGGTATCGGGTAAGCCGTAGTGAATGGTACGTACCGCCCAAGCATGGCGCAGATCGTAGGGGCGAAAGGGAATGCCATACCGACGAAACTGCTGGTTCACCCGCTGGCCAATCCGTTGCAAGGGTGTGGTGCTCAAGTCGGTGTTGATCTGGGGCAGCCGGGGCGATCGCAATTGGAATACATCAATCCATTGAGGTGGAAACGGCCACACGTAATGGGAACCGGTTTTTGTTGTGGCTAATACCTCAATTCGGCCTTGGGGGTCGCCATTGGCCAAACCCGTCAGATCACAAAAAAAGACCTCGTGATTGCGGAGGCCATAGGTTGCCATCAACCCATAGACGTACTGCCATCCCGGGTTGGGAATCTGAGCAAACGCAGCAACAATAGCGCTGTCTTCAGGAAGCTGACGCTCTTGGGTGCGGTTCGGGGAATAGTGCCCCCAAAACCGGGATAAGGGAATGGGCAACTCCACCTGCAGAAAACGACACAGCCCTTGAAGTGCTGTACAGGCCACCTGTCGTTGGCGGCGGTGCGGCGGTAACTGCTCAAGCAGGGTGTAGATCAGCTCTGGTAGTGCCCAGTCGGGATGGGCAGCCGCGTGGTGCAGCAGTTGGCGCAGGTAAGGTGCATAGGCCGTTTGCCACGTGGTGCGGCGACTGCTGCTATCACCCACCCGCAAGAACATGTCTTCGTAGGCCGCCACCTGCTCCGCCAGAGACAACGCACCGAGGAAACCCAAGCTAGGAACCGTTTGATAGTCTTGCCAGCGAAAGGACTTATCCAGCAGCTTAGCAGCGATAATTTTTGCCTCTATTTCTGCCTGCTTGAGCCCCGCAGGGGTTGCTGGCAGTGCTAGGCTCAGCCGCTGTTGATGGGGACGCAATCGCTGAGTGCCCGGACGCGGCGGTAGGGTGCCCCGCAAATTGAGTCGCTGACCGCGGCGCTCGATTTGTATCCCCAACTGTGCTGCTTTTAGCCGCTGATTCACCTGTGCTAACTGCTGATCCAGCTTTGAGGATAGCGTTGCCATGCTGAGAATACTCCCTAAGGATAGACCCGCCCTTTCCATGCGCCACCGCGACCCTGCCAATGGCGGCGAGCCGAGTCAAGGGTCATGAGGGTGTAGAGGACGGCAATCAGGGGTAAGGTCAACGCCCACGGCCAAGCCAACCCATAAAAGCGCACTGTGGGGGTATAGGCGATCGCCATCAGTAGCCAGACACTCGCCCCCACACCGGCTAACGCAACTTGGTGCAGAACCAGACCAGTTGCCAAGGAAATGGGAGCTAGCAGATACACCATGGTCATTCCGATCACCGTTCCCAAGAGTAACAGGGGCGAATAGGACAACTGGGTGTAGGCGGTGCGCGCCACCATTTGCCAAATGCTGTCGAGGGTGGTGTAGGCACGCAAGCTCACGGTGGAGGGGGTCAGCCCTAGCCAAATCCGGTATCCTGCACTTTTGACGGCCTGAGCAAGGGAACAATCGTCAATGAGAGCATCCCGGATACAGGCAATGCCACCAATTTTTTCAAGGGCTGTGGTTTCAATGAGAATGCACCCCCCCGCTGCCGCTGCTGTGGCGCGTTGGGGGTCATTGACCCAGCGAAAGGGGTACAGCTTGGCAAAGAAAAAGACAAACGCCGGAATCAAGAGTTTTTCCCAGAGGCTTTGGCAGCGCAACTTCACCATTAATGACACTAAAGCACAGTGGTGGGTACACGCATGAGTCACCAGTTGGCTTAAATTCTGTGGATCGTGGGCAATGTCGGCATCGGTGAGCAGCAGATAATCCGGGGCAACCTCAGCGGCAACTTCAATCCCTTGGGACAGTGCCCAGAGCTTGCCCGACCAACCCTTGGGGAGGGGGGTTCCTCGCACAATCGTTAACTGCACCTGTTTGCCGAGGTTGATAGCAGTCTGCTCGGCAATGTCAGCGGTGCCATCGTCGCTTTGATCATCCACAAGGATGAGGTGAAGGTCACCCCCATAGTCCTGTTGCAGGAGCGATCGCACACTGGTGGCAATGACCGCTGCTTCGTTGCGGGCAGGTATCACCACCGCAATGCTCGGCCAGCGGGTTGGCGGGGTGCCCTTCAGGCGTTGATCGGTGCGCCAGAATTGCCCCCAAAATAGTAAAAGTACCAGCCAAATCAGCAGTGAGAGTAGTGTTGCCCCCAGTAACCCCAATGTCAGGCTAGACATCCATAACCTCCTCCTCGGTGTCTAAGGGTGTGAGCTGCTGATGCTGTTGGCGGCGCGATCGCCGCCGATATTTTTTCGGATCCAATAAAGGCTCTTGGTGCTGAGCACCGTGGCGATCCGTTTTCGTTTTACTGTGGGGAGTGGTGTCAACCCCGTAGTCTTTGATTGCTTCCAGTTCTGCAAGGCAACTCAGATAGAGTGGATAGCGCTCCCAATTGCCCCGCACTGCGCAGTTTGGCTCCTGATGGTGACGGCAATTGTCAAACTGGCAGGGCTGAGTGGCCGATCGCTGGCGAATTTCTGGAAAGGCTTGGGCAAGCTGCTGGGGGGTGATGGCCAACAACTCTGGCTGATTAAATCCGGGCGTGTCGGCAATCCAGCCGCCCGTGGGCAACGGAAAGAGTTCGACATGGCGGGTGGTGTGCTGCCCCTTATGCCAATGCTCGGAAATTGCCCCGACGCGAATCTTGCCGTCAGGATGGAGGTGGCGAATGAGGCTACTTTTGCCGACCCCCGAAGGGCCACAGACAACCGTTACCTTGTTGCTCAGGGGACGGAGTAGCGCCTGCCATTGTTGACCTGCGGTGATGCTGAAGCCATAGCTGTTATAGCCCCAAGACCGCAGGCGATCGCGCCACAGGGTCTCTAGGGCGTCAGAGACCAAATCTGCTTTGGTTAGCCCCACTAGGATCTCAACCCCAAGGACTTCGGCGGTGATTAAAAAGCGGGTCATTTGCAGGGCATCGGGTTCGGGGTCGGCTAGGGCAAACAACAGTAACACCTGCTCTACGTTGGCGATCGCTGGCCGTTGCAGTTGGTTGCGCCGGGGGAGGACGTTGCTAATGGCACCGCGCTGCCCTTGCCGGTCGGGATGGGTAACCTCGACCCAATCGCCAACATACACGTGCTGGCCAATTTTCTTTAACCGCGATCGCCGCACACACAGCAATTCATCAATGCCATAGTAAGGCTGCCCTAGCCGCACACGGTAATAGTTCGCCTGCACCGCCCGCACTAGACCGAGCAAAGGGGCAACCGTCATGGGCGCTCAGCGGGTCGCTGCACCTGTAGTGCAAAATACTCGTGCCGTGGCTCCACCGTCAACACATCGTAGCCCGCCATCCGCAGACTATCGGGCACCTGCTCAATGGGTTCGCCCGCATCTAGCCACACCTCAAGGGGCTGCTGAGGCGCAAGCTGCTGGAGCCGCAGTTTTGTGCGTACAAAGTTCAAAGGACAGGGGGTACCCCGTAGATCAAGTGTTTCCATGCCGCTGGCTGTAACCTATCTGCTATTATGCTCCCAAAAATTTCGCCACTTTGGCGATCACGTCATCTCGTTCATAATCTAAGGGAATCAAATGATTAGAGCGCTGTAGCCAGTACAGTTCCTTGTGGGTGCTCCCTAATTGGTCATAGATCTGCTGTGCGCCTTGCGGGTCAACCGTGTCGTCGGCGAGGGTTTGAAGGATCAGCGTCGGGGTGGTAATTGTCGGCAGTTCCGTCTCAACCTGGGCAATAAGGTCAAGGGCGCTACCCACAGCACTCAGGTTAAAGCTTTTGAAAAATGCTGCCGCTTCTGCTTGTTGACGCATCTGGGGATCCCGCAGGGGGAGGGCGCGGCGCGGCAGGTGCGGTACCCAGCGGGCAATGGCCTTGACCAGTGGCTCTGCCGGTAGGGGGGCAAACCACGGGCGATAAATCCGCAAAAAGGGGCACAGCAGCACTAGTTTTGCCACTGGCTGGCTGTGGGCTAAATGTAAGGCTAAGGTTGCCCCTGTCGAAAAGCCAATGACAGCAATGGTCTGAAAATGGCTCTGGAGTTCCCTAAAGGCTGCTAAGGTGGCAGCGTACCACTCTGGCCACGTGGAGGCGGGCATCGGCTCAGTGGGGCGATCGTGCCCCGGATAAAGAATCCCCCGCACTGTCAACCCCTGTTCGTAGAGGGCTTGGCCTAACAGCTGTAGTTCGTAGGCACCCCCACCCAGCCCATGGAGGAGTAAGCAGGCGCCGTTCGTCTCTTCGTGACTATAGAAAAAAGGGACATTCACTAGCATGGGAGTGCCCCAGACATGTCCACCTGCTGTAGGCTAGTTCGCCTGACATCCTCCCGACGCTGTCCCTACGGATACAGCGCGAGCCTGCTCGTCTAAATAAGGTAACTTTGGCGGGAAACGTGCTTTTCAAAGGTGGCTTGGGTTTGATGGAGCAGTTGCTCGCGGCTATCGGTTGTGTGCTTGAGCGCCGGAACCAGATTACGAGCTTGGAGTGCCATGTGCAGTTGCAGGTGGGCAACGTACTCACTCAGATCTTCGCGGAGCAGCGGATGGCTTTGATGCACAGACACAGTGTTCTCCTTACGCTTATGTTCAACAGTGCTGACCATGAAAACATCAAAAGATGCTAGGGAAAGCAGTGAATGAATCGTGTGCTCGGCAGTTAACGCGGGACAGTTAGCAACCTGACCCTTTTAGAGGTTAACATTTCTCAGGAAGTGTGCTGCAATTTGCAATCAACTGTAACCTTTTGCGGTGTAGGGGGCAACAATGCGTTTACTCATTGCCAATGATGATGGGGTCTTTGCCCCCGGTATCCGTTGCCTTGCGGATACGTTGGCGATCGCCGGTCATAATGTGAGTGTGGTGTGCCCCGATCGTGAGCGATCGGCCACCGGTCATAGTTTGACGGTTTTTGACCCCATCCGCGCTGAAGTGGTTCGCGATCGCTTTCATCCGAGTATTCAGGCCTGGGCCTGCTCAGGGACGCCGTCGGATTGCGTTAAATTGGCGCTAGGGGCGTTGCTACAGGAACTGCCGGATTTTGTGGTGTCGGGGATTAATCAAGGCTCAAATCTCGGTACCGATATTCTCTATTCGGGGACGGTGTCCGCGGCGATGGAAGGGGTGATTGAGGGCATCCCCAGCATTGCCATGAGCCTGACCAGCTTTACTGTCCATGACTTTCAGCCCGCTGCGGACTTTGCCTGTCGCTTATTAAAAGCTTTAGAGTCGTCAGTGCCTCTGCCGCCGAAAATGCTCTTGAATGTGAATGTGCCTGCCCTGCCTGCCAGTGAGATTGCGGGGGTGGCCATTACCCGCCAAGGCATTCGCCGCTACCATGATTTGTTTCAGAAGCGGGTTGACCCCCGGGGGAAAACTTACTACTGGCTTGCGGGAGAGGTGGTAGAAGAATATCCCCAAGATCCAGATCAACTCCCCACCGATGTGGAGGCGATCGCCCAAAACCTCATTAGCATTACACCCTTGACCTTTGATTTAACCTATTCCCAAGGACTCACACAGCTTTCTACATGGCTCGAGAGCGAAACCGTCCGGCAGTTATTCAATTGTTAAAATCACCGGTGCATGATCACTGGGTTTAGGTAGGCGGCGCGGTGCCA
Source organism: Synechococcus sp. PCC 6716 (assembly GCF_022570815.1). Lineage (NCBI taxonomy): Bacteria > Bacillati > Cyanobacteriota > Cyanophyceae > Synechococcales > Synechococcaceae > Synechococcus > Synechococcus sp. PCC 6716. Next base: position 42,628 of record NZ_JAKLTU010000021.1, on the reverse strand, counting down.
CATCAATCCGGCACGCCTGTGCTCGCTGCTTCAGACCGGTGGTGATGTACAGGTGATCAATGCGCCAACCATGATTGCGGCGAAACGCCCCCGCCCGATAATCCCACCAAGAATAATGGCCAGCGGCATCGGTAAAGTGGCGGAAGGCATCGCAGAACCCCAAGGCACGAATGGCGGCCAACTGTTCCCGCTCGGCATCGGTGGCACCGACCTTTGTGGCGCGATCGCTGGCATCAAACAGATCCTTGTCTTCGGGTGCGATATTAAAATCACCACAGAGAATGACCTCCCCCCGCAGCTGTTGAAGATAGTTGTACAGCCCCACTAACCAACGCAGTTTGTAGTGGTATTTCTCGCTGGCGTATTCGCCCCCATTGGGAATATAAACGTTAACCAGTGTCAGGTCAGGGGCTAATTGGGCGCGGATTAATCGTTTTTGATCGTCTAAGTCAGCTTGGGTGGGCAGATGGGGGGCAAAGCCTGCTTCCACTGCTGCAAGGGGCTGACGGCTAATAATGGCAACGCCGTTGTACGCCTTTTGGCCACTACAATAGACGGTATAGCCGCGCTCTAAAAAGGGGTGCCGTGGAAATTCAGTATCCACCACCTTTGTCTCTTGCAAACACAAATAGTCCACGCCCGTAGCGTCCAACCATTGGCACACATGGTCAAGGCGAGTGCGAATTGAGTTGACATTCCAAGTGGCAATTTGCAACATTAGCCGTGGCAATTTGATCTCACAAAAGTTTATCGCATTTTCTCTAACCGCATACTCTAGAAGTGGTAGTTCAACAACGGTGATCGTGCTTGGGTATCGGGGCAGCCTACTTGCCCTGCACTGGCAGTCGCAATTCTGCCGTTGTTACGTAATGTATAGTTGGGGAGTGAGTAGCAACACCCTGTATGGCTGGGTACGTTTTGGTTTTAGCGGTTATTGTTTTAGGCGGCGCGATCGCAACCGTTGGCGATCGGCTTGGCTCCAAGGTGGGCAAAGCACGTCTGAGTTTGTTTAATTTGCGGCCACGGCAAACAGCCGTGCTGATTACTATTCTCACCGGTAGTCTAATTTCCGCCTCTACCTTAGCCTTGCTCTTTGCCCTCAGTCGGGAACTACAGGATGGCCTCTTGCGAATTGGCACAATTCGCAAGCAACAGCAGGCAGCGGAACGAGAACTGGCAGAGACCCGCGCCCAAAAAGAAGCCATTGAAGCCGAGCTGACCCAATCCCAAGTAGAACTTGCCAAGGTTCGCGAACGCCTTGGCCAGACCAATCAAATTTTAGAGCAGGCGGTTAACCGTCAAACCCTCACCGAGGCAGAACTCAACCAACTGCAAAACCGCTACACCACTGCCCAAGCTGAACTCAAACAGTTTGAAGCCCAAGGGGCACAACTGCGGCAGGAAATTCAACGCCTGCAACAGGAGCGAGACACCATTCAGGGTCGCCTGCGCGATGTGGCCGGTCAAAAAATAGCCTTAGAAAACGCAATTCGCACCGCCCAAGAGCGGTTGGCCAAGGTGGAGTCGCAGAAAAACAGCCTCCAAGCGGAAATTGACCGTATTCAAGATCAACTGGCGGTAGCCAACCAACAGCAGCAGGTGCTACGGGATCAGCAGCGCACCCTTCAGCAGGAAATTGCTGCCCTCGAAGCCAGTCGCCAACGCCTAGAGGAAAATGTCAATATTTTGTTGCTGGGGTTACGGCGGGGCACGGTGTCTATTCGCACGGGTCAGGTGCTTGCCTCAGCAGTCATTCAAAACGTCAGCGATCGCGACCAAGCCACCAAAGCCATTGAGCAGCTGCTACGGGAGGCACGCCGCAATGCCATCGTCCTGAATAATCCCCAAAACCTGAGACCTACTGATCAGGTGATTCAGGTGACCGCGGCCGACATTAATCGCCTCCGTGCCCAAATTAGTGACGGTCAGCCCTACGTCGTGCGAATTCTAGCTGCTGCCAACTACCTCCAAGGGGAAAGCAACATTCTCGTGATCCCCCAAGTGGCTCGCAACCAAGAGGTCTTTCGCGAAGGCGAGAATTTAGCTACCATCTCCTTTGATCCGAGCCAAATGACCGACGAACAGATTTTCCAGCGGCTCGATCAGTTGTTTACTGTCAGCAATCAGCGGGCTATTTCCTCCGGCGTTCTCCCAGATCCTGTCACCGGCAGCGTTGGTTCCTTCCGGCAAATTGAACTGGTCAAATTCATTCTGGATCTCAAAGATTATCAGGGCACTGTCGATATTAGCGCGGTCACCCCCACGCCCGTCTATACCGCAGGCCCGCTCACCCTCTCTCTAGTTGCCCGCCAAAACCAGCGGGTTATCCTGCGCAGTGGTTAGAAACTGAGAGCCATCATCTGTGGCATGGCTGGAGCTGCCTTGGTGGTTTTCGTGGTGATGCGTTTTAACCCTAAAATCCAGAGAATTTGATCCTCTATGGCCGTAGCCTGCTCTTTTGCACCTGCTTTTAAGAGCAATTGATACGTCATCATCAACTTCTCAATTTCTGCAACTTGAACCCGAATTTCGTCCTCATCTAAGTACAGACTTTCAAGAACGGCATTGAGGTCAATTTCAGGATCAGCGACGAGACACGCCCCCTCTGCTACCACAGATCGGAGTTGTCCTTGGTAGTGACGCAACAAACGGCGAATCGTGTAGGCAGTAACCGGTAACAGTTTGGTCATTGATAATCCCCCGAATCTGATCACTTATCGGCAACTTACGTGTAACGAAAGTTAAAGTTTATGCTGGCTGCAATCGTCAGCCTATTTGTCAAGGTTTTGTAAATTTTCAGGTTGGCGATCGCCACAGCTATAACTATTTGCTAATGTAATCATTCTAAGAAATCCGTTACTTGGGGATCATCCGTAATTCTACGCAGACCGGGGATCAGCTGTGACCCAGATCACCAAAGTGCCGTGATAGTGAGCATTTGTAGACTTTATAAAGAAATACAAAAGAATGCATTTTTATTAAGAAATGTAAATAACATTATGGGTTGTCAACTTTGTTCTTACGCTTCATAGAGTATTGCCTATTGCCGTAGGTGCTGCACGCATTCCGTCACATAGCCAATCACCTGATTGATCTCTTCTAGGGTGGTAGTTCGCAAGAGGCCAAAGCGGAGGGTTGCCCGGGCGAGTTGGGGCGATCGCCCCAAGGCCAGTAATACATGGGAAGGGGAGGCTTTCGCGCTACTGCAGGCAGCGCCAGAGGACAGGGCAACGTGCGGATACAGTGCTCGCAGCAGGGCACTGCCATCAACACCGCCGATGCTAATATTCAGGCAGTTGGGCAAACCCTGCTCTAAATCCCCATTCACATAGACCTCCCCTAGGGCTGAAAGCCCCTGCCAGAGATGCTGCTTGAGATGGCGCAGGTGAGCCATATCCGCGGTGAAGCGGGACTGAGCCAAACGCACCGCCTCACCGAAGCCAACAATGAGCGGGGTAGCAAGGGTACCCGATCGCCATCCCTGCTCCTGCTCGCCGCCGTGGAGTTGGGGCACTAACTGCACCCTAGGGCGATCGCGCCGCAGATACAACGCACCAATTCCCTTGGGGCCATAGAGCTTGTGTGCCGTCAGCGACATCAGATCAATGTGCATCTGCTGAACATCCAAGGGAACTTTGCCAAGGGCTTGAGCTGCGTCACAATGAAACAGCACGTGGCGATCGCGACAGCGGCGACCAATCTCCGCCAAGGGATGCACCMCCCCAATTTCATTATTGGCAGCCATCACCGACACTAAAATCGTATCGGCAGCAAACGCCTCTTCGAGAGCCTCCAGATCAATATGACCGTGGGCATTCACCCCCAAATAGGTGACCCGAAACCCCACAGACTCTAGATAACGGCAGGGAGCCAGTACTGCACTGTGCTCTGTTTGCACCGTAATGATATGGCGACCATGACTGTAGTAGGCCTCCGCCACCCCTTTCAGGGCAAGGTTATCTGCTTCGGTGGCACCACTGGTAAAAATAATGGCTGACGGGTCGGCATTGATGGCTGCCGCCAAATACTGCCGCGCCACTTCCACCGCCGCCGCTGCTTCCCAGCCGTAGGCATGGGCGCCATTACTGGCATTTCCGGGGCGATCGCTAAAGTAGGGCAGCATTGCTGCCAGAACCTGCGGATCAACAGGCGTTGTAGCCAGTCCATCGAGGTAGATGGGGGGCATAGCCAGAACCCAAAGGGTAAGATTGGAACGATACTGACATTTTCCCTTTTAGCAAATACTTAAGGTGCCGTTATTGTGCGTCCTCGATACATTCCTATGCTGAAATAAGCGATATGCGGATTCTGTTTATTGATCGAATTTCTTGGGACTATACCCTACAAACCCCCTACGAGCGCCCTTTAGGGGGATCCCAATCAGCCCTTTGCTATTTGGCAGATCACCTGAGCCAGCGGGGGCATCAAATCTCGTTATTTAAATTTAACAATGTGCCGCACATCGAAATTGTCCGGGGAGTGCCCCATTTCCCCCTCTCATTACTGACAGCCGAATTTTTAGAGTACCTCAACCCCGAGGTGGCAATCCTCCTAAACCGTGGCTTTGGTAATCAGGATCTGCGCGCCATGCTTCCCCCCGCCACCCGCTTAGTGCTGTGGACTCAGCACGCCTACAATCAGCCGGCGGTGGCCCCTCTCCGAGACCCCCAAGAACAAGCTCTTTACGATCACGTTGTCCTCATCAGTGACTGGCAACAGCAAACCTACATCGAGCACTTCCAACTGCCCCCTAACAAAATAACTATCCTGCGCAATGCCATTGCCCCCTGCTTTGAAAACCTATTTGCGGATAGCGACAGCATTCTTGCCCACAAAACCCCACACCTCACCCTTGCCTACACCAGCACTCCGTTCCGCGGTCTGAACCTGCTGTTGGAGGTAATGCCCCAAATTCACGCTGCCCATCCAACGGCCACGCTGAACGTCTATTCCAGCATGAAAGTCTATCATCAGACCGATGAGGATGATAAGTATGCCGATCTCTATCAACGCTGTCAGGCGTTGCCTGGGGTCAACTACATTGGCTCACTCCCCCAACCCGACCTCGTTCAAGCCCTTCGAACCACCACTATCTGGGCCTATCCCAACACCTTTGCCGAAACCTCCTGCATTGCGGCGCTTGAAGCCATGGCTAGCGGCTGCTATCTCATTACCAGTGCCTTTGGGGCTTTGCCTGAAACCACCGCTGGTTTTGCAGACCTCATTCCCTATCCCCAAGATACAGCTGCTTACCTCAGTGCCTATGGGCACGCCTTGCATCGCGCCCTAGACCGATTTAGCCAGCCCGAGCACTGGCCAGCCCTCGAAGACCACCTCCGCGCCCAAGTGACCTATATCCACCAACATTGCACCTGGTCGCTACGGGCCCAAGAGTGGGAGGCATTTCTCACGTCTCTAGTGAGTCCAACGCTCTCTATTGCTGCTTTGCCCCGTTGGCAAGCACGACTCCGTGACTATCTCCAACAGCGCCGCTATGCCGAGGTCATCACCCTCTGCGACACCCTCAGTGAACAGTTTCCCACTGCTCACTGCTGGCTGGCCTATCAGGGGGCGGCCTATGTTCTTCAAGCCCAAGAGGCCGAAGCCCAGCTCCTCTGGTCGGTGTATCTGAGTGAGTTTGATGCCGCAGAGCAAGAAGAGATTAGTACAGATTGGGCGAACTGCCTCCTAGAGCTAGCTGGAGTACCCTCATTGACCATTGACATGCAGTTTGCGCTCACCAGCTATGCCTACGAATTTGCGGCCACGCCTCGGAACGGCCTGCAATTGTTGCATCGTTCTTTACAACTTGGGTTACCAGAGCCTGACATCCAAGATCTTCTCAGTCAACTCCTGGGCGTACTCTCCCAGCCTTTAGAGATAACTCCCTCAGACACAGATACCCTGATAGCTAGCATCAAGGCGTTGCTCAAAAACTACAGTGATCTTGCGGAAGTTCCCTTGTTTGTCAAGGCGCTGAGTGGCCATGCCGAACTCCGCCCCCTGCTGGAAACATTACTCTTTGAGCACCTCAATAATGACCCCGCTAAATTTGCCTCTCGTCTTGCTGAACCTTATCTGGAGCTTGCTACAAAACAATGGGGGCTGTACGAGTTTCTCTCGCGAGTGTGTGCCAAAGGCAAAGTACCTGAGTTAGCCTTGCACTGCGCCAATCGGCTCTTTGACTTTCCAGCCACCCCCCTACGCCAAGACATGAGTGTGACGGCGAAACTCCATGTGTTGCAAACCTTTAAGTACGATCTCAGCTATGCCCAAACGGTGAAGGCTCTCTATCAGGAATGGCTGGAGGGGTCTCAAGACAGCAACCATTACCTAGCGGAGCAGACCCAACAGCAGGCCATAGATTTTGGCAGTATTTTCTATGCCATTGCTTCTTATTTTCATCTGTGTCATCAGGTGGATCAACCCGCCCAGATCAAACCCATCTACAACGATCGCAATCGTATTTTTCACGATTATGGCCGTTACCTATTGCCTGTTGAACCGTACTATAAACCCTCGCAGCCACAACAGACTCTACCTAGCAACTCCTCCAAAATAAGGGTTGGCTTTATTGGTAGTTGTTTCTTTGAGCATCCCGCTAGCCATCAAATCCGTGCCTTTATTCGTTTGTGTGATCGAGGGCGGTTTGAACTGTTTGCCTATAACCCTTGGTCTCGCACCGCAAAGGCCGATCGCCTCGCTGAGTGGTTTGAGGCCACCTTTACTCAATTTCGCAAATGTGACATCAATGCTGGTGAGATTGCCCAACAAATTTACGAGGATCGCATCGATCTACTCATTGATCTCGATAGCTGCACTAGCGATATTACCTTTCAGCTCTTGAGCCTCAAACCAGCGCCAGTCCAAGCAACATGGGTGGGGTTTGATGCCATTGGCCTCCCCACGGTGGACTACTTCATTGTTGACCCCTATATCCTCCCTGATGGTGCCCAACAGTGGTACACCGAAACTCTGTGGCGACTCCCCCATTGCTACTTGTCGTTGGATGGCTATGATGTTGCTAATAAAACTAGTATCCGTAAGCACCTTGGCCTTGGCGATGACACTGTTGTGTTTCTGTGTGCCCAGCGTGCCAGCAAAATTCAACCAGAGATGCTAAAACTTCAGCTAGCGATTGTTGCTGCGGTCAAAAATGCTGTCTTGGTCATTAAATACCATCAGAGCAGTACCCTCTTTGAGCAGTGGTGTCGGGATGTTGCCTCCGCCGAGGGCTTTGACCTTAGTAAGCTGCATTTTTTAACCTCTGATGTCCCCGAAGTACACCGCGCGAATCTCTACGATGTGGATGTGGTGCTGGATACTTATCCCTATGTGGGTGGTGCGATGAGCCTCGAAGCCCTATGGCTAGAAGTGCCCATTGTCACGAAAGTGGGGCAACAGTTTGTGGCTCGCCATACCTACACCTTTCTCAAAAATGTTGGGGTCACGGACGGAATTGCCCTCAGCGATGAGGAATACGTCAACTGGGGCATCCGTATGGGCACTGAGCCGGAGCTACGCCGCCATGTCTGCTGGCAACTCCGCCAAGCTAAGCGTAGCGCTCCCCTGTGGAATCCGCAGCAGCATGCCCGTGAGATGGAGCAAGCTCTCACAGCAATGGTTAACCGCTATCGTAGTGGCGATTTAGTGGTTCCGCTAGGCCATCACGTCGGTGCCTGACCTTAGACAATAATTTGCGCCTTACATCCCTGCCCTAAAGTGCAGGGCTTTACGGTGTTTTTCGGTAAAGTGGCAATAATAATGATAATAATGTTAAGGAAAAGGAATATCTTGCCGTCGTGCCCGCTATGCTTGCTCGCATTCGCCAATTGGCTGCTAGTCTTACGCCTCGCTTGATTGACATTCGCCGACACCTGCACCGCTACCCAGAACTCAGTGGCGAAGAGCATCAAACCGCAGCTTATGTGGCAGGGGTGCTGTCTTCTGCGGGCTTGACCATACAGCAGAATGTGGGGCGTGTGGGGGTTGTGGCGGAACTGGCTGGCGCAACCGGTGAAGACCGCATCATTGCCCTGCGCACGGATATGGATGCACTGCCCATTCAGGAGCGCACTAACCTAGACTTTAGCTCGAAGCATCCGGGGGTGATGCACGCCTGTGGTCACGATGTTCACACTACCGTTGGCTTAGGAACAGCAATGGTTTTGGCGGCTCTCAAAGATGAATTGCCCGGGTCGGTACGTTTTATTTTCCAGCCAGCGGAAGAAATTGCCCAAGGGGCAAGTTGGATGATTGCCGATGGCGTCATGAAGGACGTGAGTGCCATTCTTTCCCTACATGTGTTTCCTAGTATTGCGGCTGGGGAGGTGGCGGTTCGCTATGGGGCTCTCACGGCTGCTGCTGATGATCTCGAGTTGACGATTTTAGGGGAGTCGGGGCATGGGGCACGTCCCCACGAAGCGGTGGATGCAATTTGGATTGCGGCACAGGTGATCAGTGCGCTGCAACAGGCGATTAGCCGCACTCAAAATCCGCTGCGGCCGGTGGTACTCACCTTTGGCAAAATTCACGGTGGCCGTGCCCCCAATGTGATTGCCGATCAGGTGACGTTGCAGGGAACGGTGCGATCGCTCCATCCCGAAACCCGTACTCATCTACCGGCGTGGATTGAACAGATTGTGGCGAATGTGTGTAATGCCTACGGTGCCCGCTATAAACTGCACTATCGCCGAGGGGTGCCGGGGGTCGAAAATACGCCTTACCTGTCGCAGCTACTGGCGGAGGCCGCCACTGATGTGGTAGGGTCGGCTCACGTCCATATTTTGCCAGAGCCGTCCCTTGGGGCGGAGGATTTTGCACTGTACCTTGAACACGCTCCGGGGGCGATGTTTCGGCTTGGAGTTGGTTTTCGCGATCGCCCCAACTATCCCCTGCACCACCCAGAGTTTGATGTAGATGAGCAAGCGATTCCCGTGGGGGTAATGACCTTAGCTCATGCCATCTGCCGCTATTGGCAGCTTCCCTATTGATTGCGGCAAGTGTGTTGCACCAGTTGACCGTAATCTAGCTTCAGAAGTTGGTCAGCCACATCAAAGTAGCGATCGTCATGGCTAATGACAAATACGGTTTTGCCCTGCGCCTTTAGCTCCGGTAGCAGTTGGCGGTAAAAAATATCGCGGAAGACGGGATCTTGATCCGCTGCCCATTCATCAAAGAGATAGGCGGGGCGATCGTCGAGATAGGCCATCAGCAGCCCGAGGCGTTTGCGCTCGCCTTGAGAGAGGGACGTGGTAGAAAAGCGATCGCCCTCAAGCCGGACCTTATGACTCAGGCGTAACTTATCGAGGTAGTAGGGCACCACTGCTAAGCGGTCTGTAGAATCTAGGCCCAAGAGCCGATCAAATAAATAAAAGTCACTGAAGACCGCGCTAAAGTGCTGCCGATACCATTCATAGTCGTTGGGAGTCAGGCAATAATCATCCACCCAGATCTCGCCTTGATCCGGCACGTAAAGGCCAGTAATAATCTTGGCTAGGGTAGATTTGCCACTGCCATTGCCCCCCACAATAAAAATTAGCTCGCCAGCCTGTGCTTTTAGACTGAGTGGGCCAAGAGTAAAGGTCACTGGCTCATCCTCGTGGCTGCCGCGGTACTGATGGCGAATGTTTTCCAAGCGCAGCGTCTGCCAGCCCAAGGGCATGAAGTCAGCACTGGCATCAGGATCTTGCTGTGGTTCCCCCAAGCTCAGTTGCAAAGATTCCACTTTTTTCAGGGCAACGCTGGCACGACTAAAAATAGGAATGGCATCAATCACCTGCTGCATCGGCAGCATCAGGTAAATAATAGTTAGGACATAGCCGGAGAGCACCGTCGGCGTTGCTCCCAGCAGGTGCGGCAACGTAAACAGGAAGAAGCCAATGGTGACGAAGAGCAATAACTGCCCCCAACTGGCGGCAATGGCAAAGACCATATACCCTAATTGGTTTTGCTGTCGCGTTTGCTGGGCGGTGGGTTCTAGTTCTTGATGCAGAAATGCCAGCCGTCGCCGCCGATTGAGCTTTAGTTCTTTTATCCCCTCGGTGAGGCTACGAAAATGCTGAAACAGCCGATCCTGTTCGCTGCGCGCTTGCTCGAGAAACTGCCGGGCTTTTCCCGCCAGAACCATGTAGCTACCTGCACCAATGCCAATTAAAGCAACTAGAGCAAAAAATAGGGGCGGTGACAACCAACCCATATAGATTAAACAGCCACAAACAATGGCCACGGCATTAAAGAGATTGGGCAACACTGAAAACGATCGGGCGACCGCATCTACGTCTTCTGTGAGGGTTGCTAGCAGTTGCGGATGGCCAATGGCTTCGAGTTGGCGCAGGGGGGAGGCTAAAATTTGCCGCCCAAGGAGTAAGCGCATTTCATAGACGGCTTGTTGGGCTGCGCGCACTAGCAAGACCTGAGAGGCGAAGTGCGTCAGCAGTAGCAGCCCCCCCAAAACAATAAACCCCCACGGCAATAGCGGTTGTAACGATGGGGTTCCCTGGAGGGTGGCATTAATCAGGGCAATGAGGCCAGCGGTACTCCCCCCGTTGAGGAGTCCAGCGAAAGCTGCTCCCGCGACGGTTGGCCATGCGGCCTGAAGCAGAATACGGAACAGCTTCACGAGTCGGTTTCATCCTCAGGGGCTGCGGCAGGCGGGGTATCGCTATCCAAATCTAGCTTGGGAATAAACCTGGGGCGATCGGCATTTTCCCAGCCCGGCGGGCGCTTGGAGTTGTACCATGCCACCAAGCCAATACTGACCGCTGCAATCAATCCCAGAATGAGCACTCCATAAAACGGAACAAAATTTCCAGCCCCGACGGTAAAACCCGTGGCCAATAACTGCATGTGGATTCCCCTAGCTTGAAGGTGATTCTGTGTAGAACAACACTATACAACGATGCAGGCAAGAGAGAGTCAATTTTCAGCGATGGGCAGCATGTTTGTCTCTGGTGTGGTTAAGCAGGCTTTGAGGGCTTGGGCGAGGGCGATCGCCGAGGGGTAGCGGTCTGGCAGCAGGGGCGCAGTCGCCCGGTGAATGACCCGTTTCAGGGCTTCGGGAATCTCTGGGCGATTGCTGACATCCAAGCGGTGTAACCCCTCGCAATGACGGTAAAAGCGAATGGGGCTATCCCCCAACAGCAGGAAGGCGAGGGTGGCTCCTACGGCAAATAAATCGGACTGCACGACCGGTTGACCCATCATTTGTTCTGGCGCACTATACCCTTCCACGGCAATGCGGGTACCACCGGGAGAATGCCCAAGTTCCTTCACCGCCCCAAAATCAATGAGAACAATCTGGTTATCGCGAGAGCGCACTAATAGGTTACTGGGTTTGAGATCGCGGTGGATCACAGGTGGCTCCTGATTGTGGAGGTAGTCGAGCACGCCACAGGTTTGTATCATCCACTGAATGGCTTGGGGGACTGGAACGGTGCCATTGCGGAGTACCCAGCGCTCTAGGTCTAGGCCATGGATCAGCTCCATGACTAAATAGCTTTTGCCATTTTCAATAAAAAAATCATAAAAGCGGGGAATACCAGCATGGTCTAACATTTGCAGAATGCGTCCTTCCCGCTCAAACAGTTCTTGGGCTTTTTCATGATCTGCCATGTCTGCCCTGAGTTCCTTGAGCACGCGCACTTCAGGCACTTTAGTTCCAAATCCACCGGTAGCTCGTGCCTCGCAGGCAAGGTAGGTGGTGCCAATCCCCCCCTGCCCCAGCAGCCGCAAGATATGGTAATTGCGAACGGTACGCTGAATATTGAGCGGCTCTCCGCAGTGAATACAAAATAAGTTTCCGGGCATATTGCCGACATGGGTGCACTCACTCAGGGTGGGGGCACTGCGGCGAAAGGTTTGCTCGTTAAACTGTAGAATTGGCCCTGTCGGGCCTAACTGAATCAGGCTGCCGTGGGACAGTTTGCTTTCATCCACTAAGCGACCATCCACAAAGGTGCCGATCGCCCCCACGCTTTTCAGATACCAACGACCTAAGTTTTCAGGGTCACGGTAGCACCCCAGTTCCGCGTGATAACGGCTGACGAGAATATCGTTGAGAATGACATCGTTGTCTGCGGCACGGCCAATCCGAATGGTGGTCTTGATGGGAAATCGCCACGTTTTAATTGGCGTTCGCTTCCACGGATCAAGAAGGTGCAGGATGATCACGGTACAACAGCAGCCACAGCAAACTAGCTTGAATCTAATCTATTTTAGGGAGCACCGTTGGCAATTGTCATACCTTGGAATGAGCCGACAGATAGTGTTGCAGGCGCTGCCAAAATCGCTCATTTTCCTCTTTAGTTCCAATGGAAACGCGAATGCCGTTGGCGATCGCCCGCACTAAGGTTCCTTGCTGCTCTAAGGCTTGGCATAGGGGTTGGGTATGGGACGGATCATTAAGGCGGAAAAAGAGAAAGTTGGCGACACTAGGCCAGACCCGCAGGTGCGGGCAGGTTTGCAGTTGACGGTAAAGCCGCTCACGCTCGGCAATCACCGCCGGAATGTCCGCCAGTAGCTCGTGGCGATGTTCGAGGACAAAGCAGGCGGCCAGTTGAGACATACTGGGCAGGTTGTAGGGCAGCCGCAGTTTTTCAAGCGCCGCAATCACCGTTGGCTCGGCGATCGCATAGCCCACACGATGAGCCGCCAAGCGCAGCGCCTTAGAAAAGGTGCGCAAAATCAGCCAATTGGGATGATCCGCCAGTTCCGGCAGTAGGGTTTTCCCCGAAAATTCAAAATAGGCTTCATCAATCACCACTAAAATATCCGTCGGCACCTGCCGCAACCATGCCACCTCAGTGGAGGTTAAGGCATTCCCCGTGGGGGAGTTTGGCTGCAGCATAAAGAGCACTCGCACCGGCGGAGTTGCCATTGCCATGAGCGCCTCAGCCGTTTCAATCTCTACCGCAAAGGTGTCAGGATGCCGCTGGGCACGGTGGACGGGAATCCCTAAGCTTTGAGCCAGAATCCCATATATTGAAAACGTCGGCTCTGCCACTACGATAGATCCATGGCTCCCTAAAGCCGTTGCCAGCAGTAACGCGCGAATCAGTTCATCAGAGCCATTCCCCACCGCAATCTGATTGGGCACAATCGGCACGCTACTGTGCTCACTCGCATAGGTGGCGATCGCCTGTTTGAGGTGCCAGTGGCTACTATCGGGATAGCGATTGCTAGCCATTGCCTCAACGTACTGCCGGGCAAGCGCTGCCTTGAGGTGCGCGGGCAGATCGAGGGGAAATTCATTGGTGTCGAGGTAGTCCACCTGCGCTGGCAGAGTACCACTACTGGCTTCGGGAGGGGTAGAGTAGGCTTTAATGGCCTCTAATTCTGGCCGTAAAAACGTTGCCATGCCGTTGAGACGCGGTGAACTGATTCACCTATAATAGCACTCAGTTTTTTGTCCCCTTGGGGAGCGGGCACTCAGCAACACGATCATCTTGTACTGTAGAGGCGCATCATCCTATGGCTCGTACCGACTTCAAAGACTACTACCAAGTTCTAGGGGTCAGCAAAACTGCCACGGATGCTGACATTCGGCAAGCATTTCGTCGCCTTGCCCGCAAGTATCACCCCGACCTCAACCCCGGTGATAAGGACGCCGAAGCTCGCTTCAAAGAAATTAACGAGGCGCACGAAGTCCTCTCGGATCCTGAAAAACGCCGTAAGTACGACCAGTTTGGCCAGTACTGGCAACAGGCAGGCGGGGGAGGAGCCGGTGGCTTCAATGTGAATGTGGGTGGGTTTGATGCCGACTTCAGTCAATTTGCCAACTTTGAAGAGTTTATCAACGAACTTCTCGGGCGATTTTCGACTGCGGGTACCGCCAGTGGTTGGTCGGGTGGCTTTGATCCCTCTGGCTTTAGCAGCACCAGTGCCGACGTGGAAGCAGACGCCCAAATCAGTTTTCAGGAGGCCGCTCAAGGCTGTGAAAAAACCTTTCAGATTGGCAGTGAAAAAGTCACCGTGACCATTCCCGCTGGGATCAAGCCAGGGACTAAACTGCGGTTGCGGGGCAAAGGTCGGTCAAATCCCTACACGCAGCAGCGCGGCGATCTCTACTTAACTGTACAAGTCGCCCCCCATCCGCTTTTTCGCTTTGAAGAGAATCAACTGGTGATGGATCTGCCCCTAGCCCCCGATGAGGCAGCCTTGGGGGCACAGGTAACTGTTCCCACCCCTAGCGGGAATGTGGTGTTAAATATTCCCGCGGGCACACGATCGGGGCAATCGCTGCGCTTGCGGGGCAAAGGCTGGCGCAAAAGTGATGGCACCCATGGCGACTTACTGGCCAAGGTGCAAATTGTCCCGCCGAAGTCTCTGAGTGCGGCTGAAAAAGACCTCTACGAAAAATTGCGATCGCTGCGGACGTTTAACCCCCGCGCTCACTGGCCAAACGCTTAATTGAGTACCCAAAAATGAGTGCCAAAAAATAGGGGGTTGACGTCAACCCCCCATTAGGCAATCTTTAGACCATGGTTAACTGACAAACTTCAGACGACCTTCACCCTAGGGGATGGTTGCCATTTTCACGTCATTGCGATCAAGAATAGTCTGAAGTTCCTCGGCATCGATGGTTTCTTTTTCGATCAGGACTTGGGCAATCTGATCCAGTACATGACGGTTGTTGACCAGCACCTCTTTAGCACGCCGGTAGGCTTGATCCACCAAATTGCGCACCTCATCGTCAATGGTTGCAGCGGTTTCTTCAGAAAAATCCCGCTCCGCCATGATGTCCCGGCCAAGGAACACATTCCCTGATTGCCGCCCCAAGGCCACTGGACCGAGGCGATCGCTCATGCCAAAGCGCGTCACCATTTGCCGAGCTACCCGTGCCACTTGCTGCAAATCGTTAGACGCGCCAGTGGTCACTTCGTCTTCACCAAAGACAATCTCTTCAGCAATCCGCCCCCCCAAAGCAACCGCCATCTGATTTTGCAGGTAAGCGCGGCTATAGAGGCCAGAATCCATCTGATCTTCGTTGGGGGTGAACCAAGTTAAGCCACCGGCACGCCCACGGGGAATGATGCTGACTTTCTGCACTGGGTCGTAATCTGGCATCAGGGCACCCACCAAGGCATGACCTGCTTCGTGGTAAGCCACAAGGGTTTTGCGCCGCTCGCTCATGACGCGATCTTTCTTCTCAGGCCCGGCCAGTACCCGATCAATGGCATCGTTGATCTCATCCATGGAAATTTCAGTGAGATTACGACGAGCGGCAAGGATGGCAGCTTCGTTCAGCAGATTGGACAGATCAGCCCCCGTAAAACCAGGGGTACGGCGGGCAATTTTATCGAGATCCACATCCTTGGCCAAGGTTTTGCCACGGGCATGGACTTTGAGAATATCAAGACGGCCTTTATAGTCAGGGCGATCCACAACCACTTGGCGATCGAAGCGACCGGGGCGCAACAGGGCAGCATCGAGGACATCGGGGCGGTTTGTGGCCGCAATAATGATGATGCCAGTATTGCCCTCAAAGCCATCCATTTCTGTCAGCAGTTGGTTGAGGGTTTGCTCACGCTCATCGTTACCGCCGCCAAGACCGGCACCCCGCTGGCGACCCACGGCATCAATTTCATCAATAAAGACAATGCAGGGAGCGTTGGCCTTTGCCTGCTCAAAGAGATCCCGCACCCGCGAGGCACCCACCCCGACAAACATTTCCACAAACTCAGAGCCAGAGATGGAAAAGAAGGGAACCCCTGCTTCACCGGCTACAGCTCGTGCCAGCAAGGTTTTACCAGTTCCCGGCGGACCGACCAACAGCACCCCTTTGGGGATTTTGGCACCCACTTCCGTGAAGCGATCGGCGTACTTGAGGAACTCCACCACTTCTCCTAATTCGAGCTTGGCTTGGTCAATGCCCGCCACGTCATTAAAGGTGACTTGGGTTTGCGGCTCCATTTGTACCCGTGCCCGCGATTTACCAAAGTTCATTGCTTGGTTCCCAGGACCGGCCTGGGCGCGCCGCAACAGGAAGAACAATAGAACCAACAGGCCAATGGGCACCAGCAGGCTACTCAGCGCCCGGAACCAGAAGCCATCATTGCTCTGGGGTAAGACGGAAATATCCACATTATTGCTGGCCAAGATATCCAGTAATTCAGGATCGTTGGGGAGGTTGACTAACACCCGTGTCCCGTCTTGGGTAATCGCTTGCGCCTGAGCGCGATCGGGACTGATGCTGATTTTGCTAACTTGCTTGTTCTCAACTTCTTGAATCAGTTGACTGTAGGCCCAAGTCTGCTTAATGGTGGGCTGGCGATCAAAAAAGGCGGTGGCCAACGCCAGCACCACAATTGCTAAAAGAACGTATAACCCCGCATTGCGCCATTGTTTATTCACCGATCGCCATCCTCCGATGCAAAATTATGAAGAGTTTTTACATAAGTTAATATTAGCGCATTCTTTCTCAACCCAAGGGGGGCAATCCCACCGTTAGAATTGTCACTATCCATGATAGGCCGTCAAAGGATGCTCGATTTAGAGACGTGTTACCGGGTACTGGAGTTAGAACCGGGGGCAACCCTAGAGGACGTGAATCGAGCCTATCGGGATCTCGTGTTTATTTGGCATCCCGATCGCATTCCCAAGGATAATGTCCGTCTGGTGGAAAAAGCCCAAGAAAAGATTAAGCAAATTAACGATGCTCGCGATCAACTGCGGCAGCACATCCACAAATATGGCAGCCACGCCAGTGGACGCACCAACCAGCGACAGAGCTATCGCCAAGCCAGTACGTCAGCCGGTACAACTGCCTCCCCGCCGCGGGAGCATCGCAGTGATCCCTACTACCAGTCCAACCCCTACGCTTATCGCAGCTACCAGACCTCCCGGGAGCAGCAAGGCAGTAGCTACTCGCAGCGGCACAATCATACCTATGGCACCTACAGTCGCCAACGTACCGCTGCGCCACCGCCGCCGGAGCCACCCCGCACCACGCCTCCCCACAAGGATATGTCGGGGGTGAACTTACAGGGCGCCAACCTCAGCGAAAAAGACTTTGAAGGCCGTAACCTCAGCCATGCCAACCTCAGCCATGCCGACCTCAGTGATGCGTTTTTACATCGAGTAATTTTGCACCGTGCCAACCTGCGCCATGCTAATCTCTTCCGAGCGAATTTGTTGCAAGCGGATCTCAGCTATGCAGATCTCCAAGAGGCCAACTTGATTGGGGCGGATCTCAGCGGTGCGGATCTGCGCGGGGCAGATTTACGGGGCGCCAAAATGAGCCAAGGCAATCGGTTGCTGGTTAAGCTCACGGGTGCCCGTCTCAGTGGCGCCATTATGCCCGATGGCCATGTGCATCCCTAGGGGTGGGGGTCTTTTAGGGGCTGGCTCAAGCGGGCAGCTAGGGTTTCCGGGTGCAGCGCCGATAGGACGACTGTCGAGCCATCTAGAATCAACACTGCCCGGGTGCGCCGCCCATGGGTGGTGTCGATGAGGTGATGCTGCTGCCGCGCTTCCAGAATTAAGCGTTTGATGGGGGCTGAGTCAGGGCTGACGATCGCCAAGACGCGAGCCGGTGCCACATAGTTACCAAAGCCAACATTTAGCATCGGGCAGGATGATAATCTTGCAGGGCGCGTACCCCCAGTTCTGAGGTTTGTAAAGTTTTGATGGCCGCAACCGTGGCTTTGGCGCCAGCAATCGTCGTCACAATGGGAATCTTGTAGGCCAAGGCAGTGCGGCGAATCAGACGACCATCGGCGCGAGCTTCTTCGCCAGAGGGCGTGTTTAGGATCAGGGAAATTTGCTCATTCTTAATGGCATCCAAAACGTGGGGGCGACCCTCGTGCAACTTGAGGATGAGTTCAATGTTTTCGAGGCCAGCCGCCATCAGGGCATTCCGGGTGCCTGCGGTGGCAATAATCTGAAAACCGAGGGACTGTAATTCCTGCACCACTGGCACAATGGCAGCCTTGTCGCGATCGCTCATGGAAACAAACACCGTACCCTTTAAGGGCAACTTTTGATGCGCCGAGAGCTGAGACTTGGCAAAGGCTGTGCCAAAATCAACGTCAATGCCCATCGCTTCGCCGGTAGAGCGCATTTCAGGCCCCAGAACGGTGTCAGTGCCGGCAAATTTTTCAAAGGGGAGCACAGCTTCCTTAACAGCAACATGCTCAGGAATCGTTTCACTGAGGATGTTTAGCTCCGCCAGGGTTTTGCCGGCCATCAAGCGCGCGGCAATCTTTGCCAAAGGCACCCCGATCGCCTTCGAGACAAAGGGAACCGTGCGCGAGGCGCGGGGGTTCGCCTCAAGGATATAGACCTGCTCGCCTTGGACGGCTAACTGCAAGTTCATCAGGCCAATGACATGCAGGGATTTGGCCAAGGCAATACTCCAGGTGCGAATTGTCTCTAAGACAGTGGCGCTAAGGGATTGCGAGGGTAAGCTACAGGCGGAGTCCCCGGAATGGATCCCGGCCTGCTCAATGTGCTCCATCACGCCGCCAATGACCACGGTGCCTGTGGCATCGGCAATGGCATCCACATCCACTTCAATGGCATTTTCGAGGTACTTGTCAATGAGGATGGGGCGCTCAGGCTCCACCTGCACGGCCTCGGTCATGTAGCGCTCCAGTTCAGCATCGGAATAGACAATTTCCATGGCTCGCCCTCCAAGCACGTAGCTGGGGCGCACAACCACTGGATAGTTAATCCGCTGGGCAATGGCCAAGGCTTCATCGTAGCTGCGAGCTGTGCCGTTGGGAGGCTGGGGAATATTTAGTTCCCGCAGAATTTTTTCAAACCGTTCGCGGTCTTCAGCAATATCAATGGAGTCTGGTGAGGTGCCCCAAATTTTGGTGCCCAGTGCCTCGCCATGCTGGTTGAGGTACTGTTGCAGCGGCAGTGCCAGTTTTAGAGGGGTTTGGCCACCAAACTGGATAATCACGCCTACGGGACGCTCGACCTCAATAATGTTGAGCACATCCTCCTTGGTGAGGGGTTCAAAGTAGAGGCGATCGCTAGTGTCGTAGTCGGTGGAGACTGTTTCTGGGTTGGAGTTCACCATGATGGTTTCATAGCCATCGGCCTGCAGGGCATAGGAGGCATGGCAGCAGCAATAGTCAAACTCAATCCCTTGGCCAATGCGGTTCGGGCCTGATCCCAGAATCATCACCCGTGGTTTGCGTGGCGGCAGCACTTCGGATTCAGGGGGCTGTGCTTCTAGTTCCCCTGTATCAGGGTTAATTCGCTCTGTGGGTTGCTCGTAGGTAGAGTAATAGTAAGGGGTATAGGCTTCAAACTCCGCAGCACAGGTATCCACTGTTTTATACACTGGCACTACGCCCAAGGATTGGCGATAGGCACGCACCTGATCGTCAGTGGTTTTGGTGGCGTAGGCAATTTGAGCATCGCTGAAGCCCTGCTGCTTGATCCGCCAGAGTTCCGCAGCGCTCAACTGTTCTAGCTTGCTACGCTTGAGGAATTTTTCGGTCTCTAGGAGTCCTTGGAGTTGACGCAAAAACCACGGATCGATAGCCGTGAGTTCGTACACCTCTTCAACAGTCATCCCCAGCAAAAAGGCATGGCGAATGGCAAAGATGCGATCAGGGTTTGGGGTTCGCAGCTTGCCCCGCAGTTGCTCAAGGCTCGGCAATTTTTCGGGGCGATCGCACCCCCAACCTGCACGACCCGTTTCCAGCGATCGCAGGGCTTTTTGTAGCGATTCCTGAAAGGTGCGACCGATGGCCATGGCTTCACCCACCGACTTCATTTGGGTGGTGAGAACCGGTTGCGCTCCTGGGAATTTTTCAAAGGCAAACCGTGGAATCTTGGTGACCACATAGTCAATGGTCGGTTCAAAACTGGCGGGGGTTTTTTGGGTAATGTCATTGGGGATTTCCGGCAGCGTGTAGCCCACGGCTAACTTGGCGGCCATTTTGGCAATGGGGAACCCAGTGGCTTTGGAGGCCAGTGCCGAGGAACGCGATACCCGCGGATTCATCTCAATGACAATGACATCCCCAGTTTCTGGGTTGACGGCAAATTGAATATTTGATCCCCCCGTTTCAACGCCAATTTCGCGGATGATTTTGATAGAGGCATCCCGTAAGCGCTGGTACTCCTTGTCGGTTAGGGTTTGGGCGGGTGCAACGGTAATGGAGTCACCCGTATGCACCCCCATGGGATCAAGGTTTTCAATGGAGCAGATGATCACGACGTTGTCAGCCATGTCGCGCATGACCTCTAGCTCGTACTCTTTCCAACCAATGAGGGACTGCTCAATCAAAATTTGGGATACAGGGCTGGCATCGAGACCCGCCACCGCGATCTCTTCAAATTCTTCTTGGTTGTAGGCAATGCCACCACCCGTGCCACCGAGGGTAAAGGCAGGGCGAATAATCAGGGGGTAGCAGCCAATCTGCTGGGCGATCGCCCGAGCGTCTTCAAGGGTATTGGCCAAACCCGAGGGGCACACTCCCACCCCAATGCGCTGCATCGCCTCCTTAAAGAGCTTGCGATCCTCTGCCATTTCAATTGCTGGCAACTTCGCACCAAT
This sequence comes from Synechococcus sp. PCC 6716, assembly GCF_022570815.1. Classification (NCBI taxonomy): domain Bacteria; kingdom Bacillati; phylum Cyanobacteriota; class Cyanophyceae; order Synechococcales; family Synechococcaceae; genus Synechococcus; species Synechococcus sp. PCC 6716. Next base: position 22,110 of record NZ_JAKLTU010000021.1, on the reverse strand, counting down.
TAATTCCACACCGTAGCGATCCAGCACCCCTGACTTCGCCAAGGTCACCGCTAAGTTCAAGGCAGTTTGGCCGCCCATAGTGGGCAAGAGGGCATCGGGTCGTTCCCTCGCAATGACTTTTTCAACGATCTCTGGAGTTAACGGTTCAATATAGGTGCGATCGGCGGTTTCTGGATCCGTCATGATCGTCGCCGGATTGGAGTTGATTAAAACCACCTCATACCCTTCCTCCCGTAGCGCCTTGCAGGCTTGGGTACCGGAATAATCAAACTCACAGGCTTGACCAATAACAATGGGGCCAGACCCAATAATCAGGATTTTAGAAATATCTGTACGACGGGGCATACCGTAGCCAATATGTTAGAGTAACGCCTCTCCCATCCTACACTCCCCCTTCCTCCCACAGCAGCCGGCAAATCGTGGCAAATCCTCAGTATTTCTTTAGTTATTGATGCAATTGGTGAATTTAATTCATTTTTACGGTTAAGGGATCATCACAAAGGAGTAGTTTGTAGCAATCGACACTTGACGACTGTCATAGGCAGTATCTATAACGGGTATATAGTATTGGTCAGGGCAGATAGGCTACTAATAATATATATTTAACCGTCCGTTAATATTTTAATTTGTTTACTTGCTTTGCGGCTTTAGACAGTTGGGTTTCAGTTCCATCACAAGGTAACGCCTAAAGATCTCTTAATTATTTATTACATAATCAAAAGGTTATTCATTCATACTTGATTGAATTTTGATGTTTATTTTTATGTTCTGAGAAGTTGCGTAAGGACTGCTTTGGTGTTTCTATGAGGCTGAGGGTCTTATGAATGTGTCCCCAACCGTTCGCTACTATGTCCGCCGTTTGTTAGCCGCACATCCAGCGGTACAATCTCGTTTGCAGGAGCAGCCCCCAACCACGATGGAGTCACTAGAAGACCACCTAGAGAGTTACGTAAATTTAGACTATTTAACCTATCCACAATTAAATGAATTAGAGTTTCTCATTGAGCTACATCAAAAAATTAAGGCTAACGAGCCGCATCACACTCAATACTTAAAAAATATTGAACGTAAAATTTTTAATTTAGTAGGGGTTGACTTATCTGCCTCATCTGTCTCACCCGATGCAGTGGCAGAGCTGGCTTCATTTTTCAGCGATCGCGAGGAAACTGAGAGTCCAGCCGCCACGCTGTCAGCGCCTACCAATGCAGTAACGTTGCGGCAGTATGGCCAGTACTTTCAGCTAGTGACTAGCATCACGGCGCGCTACCTAGGCAAGATGATCGTTAACAACTATTGGCTGTTGACTCGGCCGCGGCAGGGGTGGCTCAGCCAGCTTCGGGTGGACACGTTCTGGGATGTTAACAATTTCCTTCAAAATTTGCCGATTGCCCGCACAGAGATGCCCCTCAGCGAAGCAGAGGTGGAGACTCTCGATCAATGGATTCATGGCTTTATTCGCTATGCCTGCCGGGTGCTGCCCACCTTGCCACGGCTGCTACTTGCGGCGGGGATGCCCTCTCACTTGCTCTACGATCTTGTAAGATAGCCCAGCTCGAACTAGCCGCCGAGAACCCGCACAATGGAGGGAACGGCCTCAATGTCGGGCATACTACTAATTTCGGCCATGGCCTGCCGGAATTCTCCCTCGCAAACATGGTGGGTGACAATGACAATTTCTGCAAGTTCATGGTGCACGCCAATTTGCACAAGAGATTCAAGACTGACGTTATGCGCCCCAAAACAGGTACCTAATTTGCCGAGAACGCCCGGGTGATCCTGAGCATGGACGCGGCCATAAAAGCGGCTGTTGTAGGATCGGCCCGCAACCACGATGGAGTCAACAGAAAACCACCTAGAGCGTTATATAACCTTAGACTATTTAACCTATTTAAAATTTAAAGAAATTAGAGCTTCCTATTGACTTACATCAMAAAATTAAAGTTAACGAGCCACATCACACTCAATACTTAAAAAAACATTAATGTAAAATATCTTCATATGCGCCGAGAAGTTGCGTAAGGACTGCTTTGGTGTTTCTATGAGGCTGAGGGTCTTATGAATGTGTCCCCAACCGTTCGCTACTATGTGCGCCGTTTGTTAGCCGCACATCCAGCGGTACAATCTCGTTTGCAGGATCAGACCGCAACTACGATGGAGTTACTAGAAGACCGTCTAGAGAGTTACATAAATTTAGACCATTTAACCTATCCACAATTAAATGAATTAGAGTTTCTCATTAATCTACATCAAAAAATTAAGGATAACGAGCCGCATCACACTCAGCACTTAAAAAATATTGAACGTAAAATTTTTAATTTAGTAGGGGTTGACTTATCTACCTCATCTGTCTCACCCGATGCAGTGGCCGATTTGGCTTCATTTTTCAGCGATCGCGAGGAAGCTGAGAGTCCAGCCGCCACGGTGTCAGCGCCTACCAATGCAGTAACGTTGCGGCAGTATGGCCAGTACTTTCAGCTAGTGACTAGCATCACGGCGCGCTACCTAGGCAAGATGATCGTTAACAACTATTGGCTGTTGACTCGGCCGCGGCAGGGGTGGCTTAGCCAGCTTCATGTGGACATATTCTGGGATGTTAACAATCTGCTTCGGGTTCTGCCGATTGCCCGCACAGAAATGCCCCTCAGCGAAGCAGAGGTGGAGACTCTCGATCAATGGATTCATGGCTTTATTCGCCATGCCTGCCGGGTGCTGCCCACCTTGCCACGGCTGCTACTTGCGGCGGGGATGCCCTCTCACTTGCTCTACGATCTCGTAGGACAACCCAGCTCGAACTAGCCGCCGAGAACCCGCACAATGGAGGGAACGGCCTCAATGTCGGGCATACTACTAATTTCGGCCATTGCCTGCCGGAATTCTCCCTCGCAAACATGGTGGGTGACAATGACAATTTCTGCGAGTTCATGGTGCACGCCAATTTGCACAAGAGATTCAAGACTAACGTTATGCGCCCCAAAACAGGTACCTAGTTTGCCGAGAACGCCCGGGTGATCCTGAGCATGGACGCGGGCATAGAAGCGGCTGTTGACCTTGGCAATGGGTAAGAGCGGCACCGTGTGCTCGTGCTGACAGGTAAGGAGAGGATGGCTGGCGCGACCTTGGGGCAGCAGGGCAGCGATATTGATGAGATCCGCGACGACGGCACTGGCCGTTGCTCCGGCACCGGCACCTGGACCGGAGAACATCACTTGGCCTAAGGGGGTGGCCTCAAGGAGGATGGCATTAAAAACGCCATTCACTCCCGCTAGGGGATGGTCTAGGGGAACAAGGGTAGGGTGTACCCGCACTTCAAGAGACTGGTCGCTGGCTTGGTGGGCGATCGCCAGTAGTTTAATCCGAAAGCCTAATTTGTCAGCGTAGGCAATATCCGCTGCTGTAATCTGGCGAATGCCCTCACAATAGACCTGATCCCGCGGAATTCGCCCGCCAAAGGCTAGGCTAGCCAAAATCGCAATTTTATCAGCCGCATCCAAACCATCAATATCGGCGCTGGGATCGGCTTCTGCATAGCCCAGACGCTGCGCATCCGCCAAAATGGGTGCAAAGTCTCCCTGCTCCTGTTGCATGCGGGTCAGGATATAGTTAGTGGTGCCATTGAGAATCCCTGTGATGGTGTGAATGCGGTTTGCCCCAAGGCTTTGTTTGAGGGCTTGAATGACCGGAATGCCGCCAGCCACGGCTGCTTCAAGCATCACATAGACCCCTTGGGCATTGGCGGCATCAAAAATTTCAGCCCCATGGCGAGCAATGACGGCTTTGTTGGCGGTGACAATATGTTTACCGTTGGCAATGGCTTTGAGGATCAAGGAGCGGGCAGGTTCAATGCCGCCCAAGACCTCCACCACAATATCAATATCAGGATCGGTGACGATGGCCTCTAAGTCGGTGGTCAGGTACTGGGGATCGAAGGCCACTGCGCGGGGTTTGGCTAGATCTCGCACCCCCACTCGGGCGATCGCCAATTCGCGGAGCAAGGGGTGCCGTCCAGCGGGATCCCTGAGAATTTGGGCAACGCCCCCCCCCACTGTTCCCAACCCTAGTAAACCCACTTGGTACGTCACGGCATTTATCCTATGGTGTCGTCAGTCTCCAATACCCCATTCTAGGGTGCCACTAGCGGCTTTGGGGTAAAGACGTTGTAGCTTCGACTGTGGTGGCGATCGCCCCCAACTGCGATTCCCTAGCGGTTTGACGTTGAAATGAACCCTATGCCAAAGACGCTTGAGGCTCATCGACCGACTGGATAGCCTTGACAAGCTGAGGGTGGTTTACTGGGCACTGGCAAGAGGCCGGAGGCAGTAGCCTTGACCGTAAATTGTTTGGATCAGGGAAGGCTCACCGGGGTGCTCAATTTTACGCCGGAGCAGGCGAATTTGTGCTGCCAACAGATTGCGATTCACCACCCGTTGCCCCGGCCACAACTGCTTGGCAATAAACTCATGGGTCAGCAGCTCGGTTGGGTGTTGTAGGAACAGTGCCAGCAAGGTCATCTCTTTTTCAGAGAGGCTAACGCACTGTTGGCCACGGTAGGCAAGGCGATTGTCGAGATCAAGCCGTAAATCCTGCCAACATAGCACTGTACTCGGAGTGCTTTGTCGCCGCCGTAGTAGTGCCCGCACTCGTGCCAGCAGCTCCCGCAATTCAAAAGGTTTGACCAAGTAGTCATCCGCACCAGCATCGAGACCACAAACCCGATCATCGAGGGTGTCACGAGCCGTCAGAAAAAGGACGGGCGTGTCATCCCCTGCTTGGCGCAACAGGGTACAGAGTTCCAGCCCCGTTGGCGGGGGCACCATCCAATCTAAAATCAGCAGGCTGTAGGGGCGTTGAGTTTGCCAATAGGTGTGGGCAGTTGTACCATCATGGGCCAAGTCAACCCAATACCCTTCTTGGTGTAGCACTCGCCCTAACGGTTCCGCTAATTCGGTTTCGTCTTCTAAGAGTAGGATGCGCTCCACGGGCACCACAGGGTTGTGTTAGTTTGCTATTGTAGCTTGCTACCGTTAAAAGACATTGCGACATTACTGAATGGAGCCATGAATTAAAGGGGAACAGATACTTTTTGAAACTTCAAATAATACAGCCGATTCCTTAATAAGTGGGTACACTCTATTTTCATGGTGTTTTAGGAAGAGAGTGTTTTCATGGCTGCCTTAGCTCTCGATTGACGGACGCACCTTGTGACGTCTGCTGAGATAGGGATATGCATCGGCATCATGCGAGACATGGCTCGGCGTCTGAAGGGAACACGAGCCGATGACTTTGACGGGGTGTACCGAAGCAAGCGTGTCAATATCATTAGAGCCATGAGCCTCAAAACGGTCATCTCGGTCACGCCCGTAGCTCAGTCATGCAATGGTGAACAGTTCCAAGAATTTCTACGGGATGAATGAATTCCCAAGCTTTGGTCTGGCGCCGTGTTAGTTATGGATCATCTGAGGACACACAGAGTGTCTGGCATGGGTACAATAGACTCGTGTGTACAATAGACTATAGAAAAATTAAATCTCTGGAGAGTTTCCCTGATGTGTCTCCGCTGTGGGTCGCACGGTGGCAGCACGCCAAGGCCTCTGTACGGGCAAGTGTGTGAAGCGTAAAGCCCGCTTTCTATTTCTATTGAGTTGTGTTAACTCAATGGAGATGACAGTCGGGAGTTCTTCATACACAGCTCTCTAAGTGTGGTTTCCCTGATGTTGTATGGAAGTGCTGTCCTCCCCTGCCTCCGCTCCAGTTAAAGCGCCCGAGCTTAACCAGCGCCGCCGTGTTTTTCGCATTTTACGTATTGGGCTGGGAGTGACTCTCATTGGTTTAGCCATTTATTTACTGTGGTGGCGGCAGCGCCATGTGGTCAGTCGTGTCGGGTATCTTAACGGTACGGTGATCACCCTTTACGCTACCATTCCGGGAACCGCAACCTTAAATTTCCTGCGTCCGGGCGACTCCCTTACCGCTGGCACCAAAATTGGCATCATCCGCAACGATCGCAACCCACAGTTAGAAACCGATCGCCAAAATTTAGAAACCCGTTTACAGGTTGCCCGCAGTCAGCGCCAAGCCCTCGAGCGCAAACGCAAGAGTCGTCAAGCTCTGATTCAGGCAATGGATCGCTACCAACAAAGCCAGCAGACACTAGAAGTCCGCTATGGCCAAGAGGCGGTGCGGCGCAGTCTCGGCGAACTACGGCAAGCCCAAGAAGCCCTTGCCTTTGCCCGCATTGAGGCAGATCGCTACAGCAGTTTAGCCCAATCGGGGGCTGTGGCACGACAACTGGCGGATGATGCTGTCTCCCGCGCCCAACAGGCTGCCAAAATTGTTGAGAGCAAACAAGCAGAACTCCAGCGCCAACAAATTGCCCTGAAAGCGGCACGCCAAGGACTGCAACTAGATGCCTCTCGCACCTTTAGTTTTCCGCAAATTCGCCTTATTGATTTGCAGTTAGAGGTGGTCGATCTGGAGGTCGAGATTCTAGAGCGCGAGACCACCATTGCCCAACTGCAGCGCGAAATTGCCAACATTAACCGGCAGTTGCAACTCCAACGAACCGCGGCCATTACCGTGCCCACCACCAGTGTGGTTTGGTCGGTAATTCATAAAACCGGTACCCTAGGAATTCCGCTAGCAGCAGGCGATCCCATTGTGAAACTGCTAGACTGTCAGGACGTGTGGGCAACCGCCTTAGTCGCAGAGCGGAATAATGCACGACTGCGAGTCGGTCAGGCCGCCACAGTGCGCCTACTGGATGGTAGCGATCGCCGCATTAAAGGATATGTACGTGCCATTCGTGGTGGCCCTGGCAAAGTGGAGGTGGGGGAAAATATTGCTGTGCCCCCTCCCGATCTAGTGCGCAACGAGCTAGCGGTAGATGTTCAACTGGACACCTTGCCCCCAGAGCTAAGCGCCCAGAACTTCTGTGGCGTTGGCCAGAGTGTAGAAGTTGTCTTTGGCTCCTAAGGATGCGCAGGTCATCTTTATCCGTAGAGGATGGGTTACTTGGGCTTGGTGCGGCATCCCTGTTGGGGGTGCTGCTCCTGCAACTCGACTGGCGTAACCTCTGGCCGAACGTCGTTGGTCTCTGGCATAGTGGCCAAGTAACGTTTCGCGTCGATGGCACCACCCCCGAAGCACTGCTCATGCCAGCATTGGTTTGGCTTGCGGTTACCTTTTTACTCAAAGAGCTATCGCCCAAGCCCACATTCTGGTCACGGCTGATCATCAGTGTCGGCCTTGGCGTGCTGGGGATTCGCTACGAGTTGTGGCGGTTATTTGCCACCTTAAATCTGGATGATCTGCTCAATGGCAGCATCTCTGTGGCGCTGTTCCTAGCGGAACTGCTCACAGTTACCAATACGGTGGCTTTTTTCTTTCACTGCATTTTTTCTATTGATCGCAGCCCCGAAGCGGATCGTCTTAGCCAAGCGGTGCTGCGGGGGGAGTATGTACCGTGGGTTGATGTGATTTTACCCACCTACAATGAGGGGGTGGATATTCTGCGGCGCTCCGTCATTGCTTGCCAAGCCATGGACTATCCCCACAAACGCATTTATTTACTGGATGATACCCGACGGCCAGCGGTGCGCGCCCTTGCAGCAGAATTAGGCTGTGGGTATCGCGATCGCCCCGATAACCGCCACGCCAAGGCGGGTAACATTAACCATGCGCTTCCCAGCCTCAGCGGTGAGTTAATTGCGGTGTTTGATGCCGATTTTATGCCCACCCGTAACTTCCTCACCCGTACCGTGGGCTTTTTCCAAGATGCCAAAACAGCCTTGGTGCAAACCCCGCAACACTTCTTCAATGAAGACCCAGTGGCGGTGAACCTAGGGCTAGAGGGCATCCTCAGTAATGAGCAAAACCTCTTCTTTCGTTTCATTCAACCCAGTCGGGATTATTTTGACTCGGTGGTCTGCTGTGGTACCTGTTTTGTCATTCGTCGCTCGGCGCTCGATGAGATTGGCGGCATTCCCACCGACAGCATCACCGAGGACTACATGACCAGCATCAAGCTGCAAGCTCTCGGCTACCGGGTAAAGTACCTCAATGAAGCCCTATCAGCAGGGATGTCTCCTGAGACCATTAGTGCCTATATCAACCAACGACTGCGCTGGGGACAAGGGACGTTGCAAATGCTGTTCTTGGGCGGGAACTTTCTTACAGCTCCCAATCTGGGGATTTTGCAACGGCTCTCCCACGCGTTGAGCCTTATCTACTGGCTTCTCTCTATCCCACGGGTGTTGTTTTTGGTGGTGCCCCTCGCCTTTCTAATCTTTGGCTTAGCGCCTCTGCGAGCCACCATCAATGAAATTCTCTATTTCTATGTTCCCTACTATCTTGGCAATATCATGGCCTTTTCGTGGTTAACGGAGGGGCGCAGATCTGCCTTTTGGTCTGATGTCTATGAGACGATTATCTGCTTCCCCATGGCCTTAACAGTGGTGCGGACGCTCATCCGCCCTAGCGGTAAAACCTTTAAGGTCACGCCGAAGGGGGTTGTGGATCCCCATCGTATTCACATCAATTGGCCATTGATTTCCCCCCTCTTGATTGTTGCTGTTCTTACAATTTTGGGGCTCATCTATCGCAGTTCCAGCTTACAGGATACGATTGTGAATCCCGACAGCTTGGCGGTGAATATGGTTTGGTCGGCGTATAACCTGTCGCTGCTACTGATCTGTATGCTGGTGGCCATTGATGTGCCCCAACGGCGCTTTATCCGCTTCTTGCGCCGTGAACCCTGTGAGTTATACCTCGGGGGCGATCGCTATTTTGGTCATACCGTTGATCTATCGGAAGGAGGCGCACGGCTGGTGTTGGAACGGTGCAAACCTTCCCGTAAGGTAAAGGCTGTCGCTACCGACGGCGGCCAATTTCGGTTTTGTCCCCCCAGTGAGCTAGGGGATTTGTGGCTGGCGGCGGAATTGCGCTGGTACGACTGCAAACAATTAATGGCACTGCGACAGGGGCGCGATCGCGCCGTGGTGGTGGGCATTTGCTTTGTGGAACTCTCCTTGGCAGAGCAACGCCGCTTGATACCGTACCTTTACTGCCAGCCTGGCCAATGGGATGAAATCAGGGTACCGGAGATTAAAACCGCATGGGCGATGCTGCAAGCCGTGCTGCGCTTACACCCCCTTGCCGAAAGTCGCTAATGGTTGAGAATACTGAGTAAGTTTTGAATCGCCATACTGGTTGCCCGAATCGCTGCATGGATATGGGGGCTTTTCGGTTCCACCTGCAATAGGTAAGCTAAGCTCGATTGCAGGTACGTGAGTGCCATTTGGATATTCGGATCAATGTGCTGATAGGCTTGCGGCGGGTAGTTTGCGGCATAGCTGGGATGGGGGTAACCCACTGATGGTTCATAGCTCTGCTGCGGATACCCTTGGGAATACTCGTAGCTGGGATGAGGGTAACCCACTGATGGTTCATAGCTCTGCTGCGGATACCCTTGAGAATACTCGTAGCTGGGATGGGGGTAACCCACTGATGGTTCATAGCTCTGCTGCGGATACCCTTGGGAATACTCGTAGCTGGGGTGGGGATAGCCCACTGATGGTTCATAGCTCTGCTGCGGATACCCTTGGGGTGCCACCGGTGGGGAACTGGTGGTTGCGGCAACTGTTGGTACTGGTGGGGGAGCAATAATGGAGTGGTCGTCAGTATCGGCTGCCGCCGGGGGTATTGGTTCCAGAACTGCATTCTCCTCAACTGTAGGGGTAGCTGGAGCAGCGATCTCTGTTGTTTCAAGAATACGAGTGGGGGCGCTGTCCACTTCAGGGAGTCGCTCGCCAATCTTATAGGTAGTGATTTGGCTTGGGGTCTCTTCGCTCTCGCTTTTTTCTTTTTTTAACCAAACTACAAAGTCCGAGGCGCTGTAGGTGGCTTCACCGCCAAGGGTACGAACCGATATAAAGCCATTGGCGGCATTCACACTCTGGATGGGATACCATGTGCCGCGATACAGAATCATGGCATCCGTCCCCAAAGAACTCCCCCCACCACTGAGGGCACTGCGCCGTTTTCCCCTAGCCCAGCGATCTTTCCAGAGCACACCCCCTTCTGTATATTGCACTAGGTAGCCTTCAGGAATGGTACGGGGTTCGTAACGCAAAAAGCCCGCGGACTTCGAAATACCCACTTGAAAGATGTTGTGCCCTACCATGACTTCTTCGAGTAGCAATCGAAAAGGGGATGAGTCTCGTACTTCAATGGCTAAATTAGGGGCATCAGTTTTAACCCGTGCCACCATGCCGTCTTTGTAGGAGATAAGTTGTACTTCGTCAAAGGTTAGCTCAACCCGCAAGTGCCGATTCGAGAGCATTCGCGAATTCTTCTGGAGTAGATCTGTTACAAATTGTTCAATAAGTTCGCGATCGCCCATGATCTTGCACTGAGTAACGGCGGAGGCACTGCCAAAGCAGAGGGCACAGCGGGAATATCTATGTACCTAAATTATACTTGCCATCGATTTCTTCCTTCCGGTGGAATTAGCGATTCAAGTTTGGCGTAAGAGCGAAGGTTCCGCATAGAATGACTAGCCAGAACTTACAGCCTTTTTCCTTTACAGAGTGTCTAGAGATAACTCTCCAAGCTCTGCCACTGCTCTCCCTCAAGACCGTTGATTAGGCTGCACCCTGACAACAGGATAATGCTAAATGATGTCAACTAGGTCTTTGCTAAGACACAAAGGTGAACTATCCTCTGAATGCCTGCTTGTGTCAGTCTGCAAAGACCTTGAAGCAGGCTATATCTCTATTAAGAGAGCACACTAATCTCTTTACAATAGCGACTTGAAGGAAGAGAGTATAACCGTAAATTTACGGAGTTTGCTGGAGCTGCTGGGCAAAATAAGTCCGCAACTGCTGCAAGGCTTGGCCGCGATGACTAATTTGTTGCTTTTCGGCGGTGGAGAGTTGGGCAAAGGTGCGCTGTTGACTCGGCACCCAAAAAATAGGATCGTAGCCAAAGCCACCGCTACCTTGGGGGGTGCAAAGGATCTCGCCGTGGCAGCGCCCTTCTGTGGTTACAGCAATCGTGCCATCGGGGCGAGCAAGGGCAATGACGCAGATGAACTCAGCGCGGCGATCGCTGACCCCATCCAGTTCGTTGAGGAGGCGGTCAATCCGTTCGTGATCCGTTGCCCCATAACGAGCAGAGTAGATGCCGGGGGCACCCTGAAGGGCGTGTACCGCTAACCCTGAGTCGTCGGCGATCGCCCATTGTCCTAGGCGCTGAGCGGCGGTAGTCGCCTTGAGGCAGGCATTGCCATGGAATGAGTCGGCGGTTTCAGGAATCTCGATACCGGCAGGKAGGGGCAGGACTGTCTCAATCCATTCCTTAAGAACTACCTGAAATTCATGAATTTTGCCTTTGTTGTGGCTAGCTAGAACCACTGTATCCAGCACTGGCACCTCCTAACGTCGCTGAAAGTAAATATGGTCTTGCCGTAAGCTGACATCATAATTCTGCAGAAAATCTTGCCCTAGTAAGCCTAGGGGCATCTCAGCCCCAGCGATCGCCACAGGAACACGATTGCGGTGCAGCCCAGCCACACTAATCGATTGAACATAGACAATGGGCAACACCACCGTGCCGTTGGCCGTATGAAATGTCAAGTTATCGATGACTTGGGCAGGGGTGATCCCCAACGCACGCGCCATGGGTCGCGTAATCACTGTCATGCTGGCACCTGAGTCCACCATCATCTMAAAGCGCAACCGCCGGTTAAATGTGACTTGAATCACTGGAATGCCATTCTGTCGCCGCACGATGGGGGCAATGCCACTGGGGCTAGTCATCACCGCTGTGTGTCCCACAGTGGCGGATCGCGGTAGGTGTTGCAGACGCACCAATTCTTGGCGATAGCTCCGTAGGGCACTGGCCTGCTGTGGGTTGGCTTGGATCACTTGATCAAGAATTGCGATCGCGCTGCCCCAGTCTTGGTTGGCGATCGCTCGGTAAAAATGGTCTGGTAACGGTAGAGCCTGAGCGCTGGTGGCCAGTAGCAAGCCAAGGACGCTGCCCGATAGTCCTAGCCGATAAATCTGTCGTTGCCAGCAAATCATGGCTGAGTCTCACTCTCATTCTCACTATAGTCGATGCAGAGGAGCACGTCCAAAGAGAGGCGAGCATCGGAAGAACCTCATCATTCTCGTCGAAGGGCAAAAAAAAGACCAGTAAGCTACTGGTCATTCAGTCCAATGATTTTTGTCTCAGAAAGAAAGTGAAAACAGCTAAGCACGTGGTGAGGGTTGTCGAGCCTACTGAGGAGCCGCTATCACTTCCTCTCTGATCTCATCATAATGTAATCAGAGTCACAAAAATTCACATATAAAATCTTTAGGTATTTTTACTCAGACTGATAACCCTGAGTAATCAATCTAGCTTAACGCCCCCCCACGGTAATCGCATCCACTTTGATATGGGGTTGCCCAACAGTGACATAGATACTGCCACTCACAGAGCCACAAAATCCCGGTGCTAGGGCTAAATCATTAGCGGACATCGAAATTCGCTGCAGGATCTCGTTGGCCTCACCAATGAGGGTTGCCCCTTTGAGCGGCTGTTTGATGGTACCATTTTCAATCCAGTAGGCTTCATCAACGGCAAAGTTGAACTGGCCGGTGGCACCAACGCTGCCGCCCCCCATTCGTTTACAGTAAATACCGCGATCCACAGAGGCAATTAGATCCGCAACACTAGCCTCCCCTGGAGCAATGTAGGTGTTGCGCATCCGTGAGGCCGCTGCGTAGGCATAGCTTTGACGGCGACCGCTGCCAGTGCGGGGGTGCCCCGTGCGCATGGAACCAGCGCGATCACTCAGGAAATTTTTGAGGATGCCGTTTTCAATGAGGAGGGTGCGCTGGGCGGGCATCCCTTCATCGTCCATGGCGATACTGCCAAACGCTCCTAGGGAGATACCCTCATCCCATGCTGTTAGGTTTTCGTGGGCAATGCGCTGGCCTTTTTGCTGTGCAAATGGGGTGGTGCCCCGCTCAATTTGAGTGGTTTCTAGCAGGTGACCACAGGCTTCATGAAAAATGACCCCCCCAAACTGATTGGCCATGATGACGGGATAGGTGCCGGATTCGACATAATTAGCGTAGAGCATGTTACCTGCGGCTTCGGCCACGTTCTCGGCCAAGGTGCTGTAGTCCCACTGGCGCAGGAAGTTGGGGTTACCTGTATCGCCGCTGCGATCGCCAATGGACGCGCGGTGATCCCCATCGGCACAGAGCACCGAGGCAACGGCTGACTGCGTGAGGCGAATATCACGGGCAAAGGTACCATCACTGGCGGCTACCATCACTTCCTGCCAATCCCGGAAATAGCTTAAGCGGCGAGATTGCAGATGGGTCGTGGTCTGCCGTAGGCGATCGCTACCGGCCAGCAGCACCTCGGCCACTTCGGCCATCGGACTACAGCCACTGCGCCACCCTTCTTTTTCCCCTTGGCTGTAGTCCCGCAATAACTCGAGGTGAATTTCTGGCACGTAGGCATGGGCACTGGGGAGCAGCAGCCCCATTAACCCCAAGGCTTTTTCGAGGGCGACCCGTAACCCCTGAAAGCTCAGATCATTGGTGCTTACGTAACAGTCACTGGTGCCGCGAAACACGCGAATACCTGCTCCTAAACTCACTCGGGGAGACACACTGGTAAGGCGATCATCTTCAACCAATACCCCTAAATAATGGTTCCGCTCCAGAAAAAATTCGACAAGATCGGCTCCTGCCGCCCGTCCAAGGCCGAGGAGGGTCGAAAGGAGAGCCTCCCACGAGGCATCGAAGCGATCGCCGTCCGGGGTATAGTTGAGTTGGGCAAGTTCCGCAGAACGAAGAAGGGTGGCTGGCATTGTTAACAATTACTTAACATACCCTCCACTATAGCAAATTCCGCAAAGTCTCTTGGAGCGCTAGTTTGCTGCCTTCGCAAAAAATGACAGATGGTAGAGGGTATCGCGAGCTGGATGCGCTTGAACCTCTTGCAACACAACTGTGCCTTGCCATTGCAGATCGGGAATAGACAGGGCGATCGCGGTTTTTTGAACTCGGGCATCCCGCACTAGAAATTCCGCGGCGCGAGTATCCACCACCAAGGACACCGACTCACTCCCATTGTGGCCGTAGAGCACTGCCGGGGTTTTACCCGATCGCCGCAGAGCATTAGGCTTGCTATGTTCAGGCCGCAGATGGCATTCAATTGCTAAGGAACGGGGCATACGTACACTCCGGAGGGTTATTTACGAGAGAACAGAGTTGACTTGGGTGCCATCATCTTTGAGGAGCGCCCGCTTCGGACCGTGAATCGGATCCTCAACAATGATGGTTTGGCTGCGCTCTGCCCCCAACGAGACAATAGCGATGGGCACAGACATAATCTCAGCCAAAAACTTAAGATAGTTCAGTGCCGCCTTGGGTAAATCCTCCAAGGACCGGCAGTGACTCGTGGACTGCTGCCACCCGGGCAACGTCTCATAAATCGGTTGGCAGCGGGCAAACTTTGCGGCATTACTGGGAAAGTGTTCGCAGCGCTCGCCATCAATATCGTAGGCCACACACACTTTAATTTCTGGCAGCTCGTCTAATACATCGAGTTTGGTAATGGCCAAGCAGTCGAGGCCGTTAATCCGAACCGCATAGCGGCCAATGACCGCATCAAACCATCCACAACGCCGCGGCCGCCCAGTGGTGGTGCCAAATTCTGCACCGCGCTTGCCCAAGCATTCTCCCACCTCATCCACTAGCTCGGTTGGAAACGGCCCTTCCCCCACACGAGTTGTATAGGCCTTTGCCACCCCAATCACCCGATCCACCATGGTGGGGCCAATGCCTGCGCCGACACAGGCACCCCCAGCAACGGGGTTGGAGGAGGTGACGTAGGGATACGTTCCATGATCCAAGTCAAGCAGCGTCCCTTGGGCACCTTCAAACAGGATGTTGCGCTTACGGCGAATGGCATCATCGATGTACAAAGAGCCATCGATAATGTGGGACCGCAACCGCTGACCGTAATCGAGATACTCCTCAATGATGGGTTGCGGCTCTAGTGGCTCAAGGCCGTAGAGCTTTTCAAGGATGAGGTTCTTTTGGGCGATCGCCCACTCTAACTTGGTAGCTAACTGGTCGGCATCCAGCAGATCGAGCATTCGCAAGCCAGTACGTTCCGACTTGTCGGCATAGGTGGGGCCAATGCCACGCCCTGTGGTGCCAATGCGCCGGGAGCCGCGCCGCTCCTCGGCGGCAATATCCAGTTGGCGATGGTAGGGCATCGTAACGTGTGCTGTTTCCGCAATGAGCAAATTTGCTGTGGCTACGCCTAGGCGTTCGAGTTGCTCAATCTCTTCGAGCAAGACCTTCGGATCCACAACCGTTCCAGCACCAATAATGCACTGGGTATCGGGGTAGAGAATTCCCGAGGGAATGAGGTGTAGTTTCAGGGTCTGGTCATTGACAACAATGGTATGACCTGCGTTTACCCCCCCCTGATAGCGCACCACCACATCGGCAGACTTACTCAGGAGATCGGTAATTTTACCCTTACCTTCGTCGCCCCACTGGGCACCAACAACGACAACGTTTGCCAAGTGATTTTCTTAACTCGTTAATTAACACAATCATCCATTGTATCCCTTGGGGCAAGATGAAACAAGGGAGCGATCGCCAGATTTTCGGACTGATCTGGTTGACACGGGGCGATCGTGTTAGGATGATCTATGCTTTTGCAAGCCGATGTAGCTCAGTGGTAGAGCACTCGATTCGTAATCGAGCGGTCGTGAGTTCGAATCTCATCATCGGCTTATTATTTGGCGCCCCAAAACTCTTGAGACCCAGCCGCCACGAGTTAACTGGCACCCGCAGGAGGCCTGAGGGCGGCTCCTGCCGATGCACGTCTTAGCTCACTAAACCGTCACCCTTGGCGAGTAGCTCCTTGAGAAACCAACGGTGTTTTTGGTGGGTTTGCACCAAGCGGGTATAGAGATCCGCAGTGCCAATATCCCCGGCTTCTGTGGCCACATCCGCATCTTGGTGCATTTCGGTGATGATCAACTCATGGTTGGCGATCGCCTCTTCAATCATGGCCTTGACCGTCAATTGGCCACTAGAAGGGGTCACAGTTGCCGTCCCCAAGTAGTCTGCTGGGTCGGCCACGGGTTGACCGTCTAGGATTAAGCTGCGCTCTGCCAGTTCATCGATGCTGGCAAATACGGCTGCGCCTTGCTCCTCAAACAGCAGGTGCAACTCACGGAACAGTGGGCCATAGGTAAGCCAGTGATACTTTTTGTAGTTTAAGTACAGGACGAGGGCATTGGCTTGTTGGCGTTTGAGGGTCATTAAGACCTGCTCTTTCAACGTCGTTGTAGTGGTCATTTCAGCCTCCATTATGGTGGGTGGGTTGTAAGATTCTTGAAACATACTCAGTATGAGTACAGGTTGGCAGTGTGAGTAGTCTTGAACTCAGGGGTGGCGTTGCTCTATCTTGCCCCATTCTACAGTGACCCCTCAGGGCTTGCAGGCACGTCAAACAGGAGAAGCTCCGCGCTGCTGATCCCTTCAGCCAAGAGTTGGGGTTCTTGGTCAATGGCGAGGCCATCACCGGTATTGAGGGTCAGGCCATGGATCTGCACACTGCCGCTGGCAACCTGTAGCCACCCCCGGCGATCGCCCCCAAAGTGGTAGGGGACTGATTGGTTAGGCTCTAACACAGTGGCGAAAAAGGTTCACATCCTGATGAATCTTTAAGGCGCGATCGCCCCCCTGCCCAGAGGCAATCAGTTGCCATTGCCCAAGCTTACCGCTGGCCTCAAAGTGCCGTTCTTCGTAGCTAGGGGGCAGTCCCACTGTGTTAGGGAGAATCCAAATTTGCAGGAGGTGACTCGGTTCAGTAGTTGAGGGGTTAAATTCACTGTGGAGAATCCCCGTGCCAGCACTCATGCGTTGCACATCTCCCCGTCGGATGACCGAACCATTCCCTAAACTATCTTTGTGTTCAAGGGCACCCGCCAGCATATAGGTGATAATTTCCATGTCGCGGTGGGGATGCATACCAAACCCTTGGCCGGGGGCAATGCAATCATCATTGATGACACGCAGCACACTAAAGCCCATGTGGTCGGGGTCATAGTAGTGCCCAAAGGAAAAGCTATGGTAACTTTCTAGCCAATCAAACTGAGTCGTGCCCCGGGTTGCTGCAGGTCGAACGTTGAGCATGGTCATCTCCTAAAGGATTACTGACGGTCTAGATTGACCCCTCAACCAATGAACTCCGGTTTGGTGGATCGGAGTCAGCATGACTTTCTAGACTTTCTATATAAATCATACTCATAACGACTACACTTTTCAAGGATAGTCACACCCTGTTCAGGGACTCAGAACAGCCCTAGGAGGGTTAGCTAATCTACGGAGAAGCCCCGCCCTCTGTCCGCAGGACGTCGGGATGAGAGACTCTAGTTTTCAATTCTGATACCCCGCTGCTTGGGGCGGGGTAGTTCATTGCTGGGGAGGCTACTGAAGCTAAGCTTAAGACACATGGCTGTAAACCTCAGGGAGATAACCATGAGTGAGCCGATAACAGCTAGTGAAGCCAAGCAAATCATGGGCGTACTGCAATCCATGGGTGACGCTAGTGGGTGGTAGCGTGATTAAGGTCTTGTGGTTTGACCGTGCTTAAAAAAATATCCGAACTGGGTGTGAATGGAAGCATCGGCCATAGGGAATTCATCAAGCTTTTTAGGGGGATTTGGAGCTTGTCGCTTAGCTGTCTTAGGCTGGCGGTTTGACGGTAAAATAAACTTACTCCCTTTTTACAACAGCGAGTTACTTGAGCAAAAAAGATCAGCGATTGATTGCGTGATAGGCGTAACAACCTAATTCCATATTGGAGTAAACCCCTGAGGCATCCTCTTCTAGGCGAAGCGAGGAAGAGTGCAATTAACCAGCTATATTCTTCGGAGCGTTTGGGTAACCTATTGCATATGACTCCCCCGGCTGCCGTACGGTTGCTCCCCAGCGACCAAGAGCTATTTAATGCCCTCCTTGGTTATGGTGCTCTCACAACCAAGGCTGAGAAGCAGGATGCGCTGCTTGCCCTGCTAAGCCGCGATCGCGCCCAAGTGATTGTCAAGAGTATTGCCCAAGCGGCCTTTCCCCAAACGGCGTTTAACGTTGCCCTATGGATGCTCAGCCATGATATTGTCACGCTAGATTGGCTCTACGACATTACCTACCGCATTTCTACCCAGGGCAGTCAAGAAACGATTGATCTGCGTTTGCTCTATAGTAGCCTGAAGCGATTAACTGTGCTTGATGAAGCAGTCGTACTGGGTCAGACCGAGGCTGCCCTGAGGGCGATTCGGCTGGATGATCTGGATTTGGACGGCTTTATCACTGCCCTTGAGCCGGCGATCGCCCTGAGTTTGCTCTCGTGGTTTGTCACCTTCAAAAAAGTAACAACGGTGGACTTGGAATACATCAGCCAGATTGTCCAAAAGGTGAAACCAGCGGCCACCACCGCCACTGCTGAAACAACGGAAGTGCATTCACAACCATTAAGGCCAGAACCGCAGATCATTGAATACACCCTAGAGGATCAGCTCCTTGATCTCAATTTAGAGCTTGGGGGCACAGAAACAGAAATTCTGCCGCGGGCGCTCGATCGCTTCTTGTTTAAGCGCACTCGCGATCGCCAAACCGGTGAGGAGCAGGTTGTTTACCGGCCAAAGACTACTGTGGTGCGGCTCGCCTGCGCGGGGGAGGAACGCCGCGATGTGCCAGTGCCGGTTCGCAGTGCTAAGACGTGGCCAGCGGGGGTTTATGTCATTTACCGGGACGAGGACTCTGTGCAACTCATGCGCTTGCCAGAAAATGACGTCTATGAGATTCTACCCTTTGGCCCTGACCCCTACCTACGGGCGGAAACGATTGCCCGCATGGTCAAAGAAGGATAGCGATCGTGAGTGGTGTACGGCTTGAACAACTAACAAAAATGTATCGCGATCCGCAGCGGGGCGGTGAGGTCACCGTTCTTGACAGCATTGATCTCACGATCGCCGCGGGGGAGTTCTTAGTATTGGTGGGGCCGTCTGGCTGTGGCAAAAGTACGTTACTGCGCTTAATCGCTGGCTTAGATCAGCCGACGCAGGGAACCATCTGGGTGGGCGATCGCATCGTCAATGGCCTACCTCCCAAAGCCCGCGACATTGCCATGGTCTTTCAAAGCTATGCCCTGTACCCCCACCTGACGGTCTATGACAATTTAGCGTTTGGCCTGCGTCGCAGCCCCCAAATCAATGTCGGCAGTCTCCTGCCTGCCCCGCTTGAGGCCACCCTCACCCGCTGGACCCGCCCACTGCCCAAGGGATTGCAATGTTCCTTTGCCCGGGAGCGTGCGATCCATCAGCGGGTCGTCACCATTGCCCAGATGTTGCAAATTGACCATTTGCTGTGGCGCTACCCCAAACAACTCTCCGGCGGTCAGAAACAGCGGGTGGCGCTGGGGCGAGCCATGGCTCGCAATCCACAGGTTTTTTTAATGGATGAACCCCTCTCCAATCTGGATGCGAAGCTGCGCACCGAAACCCGTGGTCAAATTGTTCAACTCCAGCAGCAGCTAGGGGTCACCACTCTCTATGTCACCCATGATCAAACCGAGGCCATGACCATGGGCGATCGCATCGTCGTGCTCAATCAAGGCAAAATTCAGCAAATTGCTGCTCCCCTTGAACTGTATCAACACCCCGCCAATCGCTTTGTTGCTGAGTTTATTGGCTCTCCTCCCATGAACTTTTTAGCGGTGAGTGTGACAGCGACTGGCATCCAAGCCAACGGATGGCAATATCCCCTCACCCAAGAACAGCAGGCTCTCTTCGGTGCCTGCCGCGAAAGGCAAGTGTGGCTCGGCATCCGCCCTGAACATTTACGCTTAGGAACCGCTACTGAATCAGCCATTGCAGTTGAGGTTGCTTTCGTCGAATCCCTCGGCCACGAAACAGGGCTGACGGTTCACCTCGAGCACAGTGCAACCCCATGGCGGGTGCGGCTCAGTGGCCACCATGCCATTGGCCGCGGCGATCGCCTGTACCTGCACCCCGACCCAGCCCACCTGCATTTCTTTGATGATCACAGCGGTCAGCGACTCATGTAACTATGCACCCTGCGAGCAAACTCCAGTCCCGTCTTGCCAGCCTTGGCATTACCTGCAAAAGTCATCTGCGCCGCTATGGCTTTACCCGTGCCCAAAGCCATGCCATCTGGGTTGGGGATCTGCAACGGCTGCGCCTTGAGACCCTTGAGCAACTTGCCCGAATCTTGTCACTGTCTCCTTTAGCCTTTTGGCAGTGGCTCTACGATGCCCCGGCGATCGAGGCTGACCTCCAGTACCGTGCCCTGCACACCCTAGAGCCGTTTTTGCGCTTTTGGCCCACGGCAGCTCATGCGGCCACCCAAAACCCGGCTGCCCCTGCCCAGCGCATCTTGCCCCTTGTCAAACCCATCTTTCAGCTACTAGACCAGTGGGGTGTGACGCCTATTGGCGAGGTGGGAGCCATTGTCCCCTTTGACCCCCAGCAGCACCAGAGTGATTCAGGTCAGCTGCAAGAAGGCACCCCCGTTCGCATCACCCATCAGGGCTATTGGTGGGGCGATCGCCTCCTGTTTCGCGCTCAGGTGACACCAGCAGATACTCTTGGACGATTTGCCCCCCCAGCACATGCTCCTGAATCACCCGCTCAATCACCTCAGGGGTTGCGGAGTGGTACCACACCCCATCGGGATAGACCACCAGAATCGGCCCCTGCTGACACACCCGCAAGCAATTCGCCTTAGTACGGAAAATACATCCCTCGGGCTGGGGTTGATCTAGCCCCAAGGCTTTGAGGCGTTGCTTCAGATAGTCCCACGCAGCCAGTCCTACCTCCTTAGAGCAGCAAAGCGGCTTTGTTTGATCCGCACACAGGAAAAGATGCCGCCGAATATGCCCCAGCCCCAATGCTGCAATTTGTTGTGCCAACCCTGTATCCATGGGTACGCGCGCTCCTAATCCGTCGCGATGGCATCCGGGACAGGTAACACCATCGACGACGAGGGAGACGAATGAGAGCGATTCCACTCGATGTCTGGCATCTCTTCAAAGGCACGCCGCAAAGACGCCTCCCAAAACTTGCGCACCTTCACCAAAAAGGGATCCCCCAACACAAATTCTGCGCGGTGACCAATTTCAAAGCTATTGGTACGGTACATAATCAAATCGAGGGGCGGCCCCACGGAAATATTCGATTTCATGGTTGAGTCTAAGGACAGCAAGGCATACTTTGCCGCAGCATCCACTGGTGTGTCAAACCGCAGTGTCCGGTCTAGAATTGGTTTGCCATACTTGGTTTCGCCAATTTGGAGGAACGGGGTTTCTGGGGTGGCTTGCAGGAAATTGCCTTGGCTGTAAATGAGGTATAAAAAGGGTTCTTCACCGCGAATTTGCCCCCCTACCAAAAATGTACACTGGTGGTCGATATTATCCTTGCTTAACCATGGCCGATGGGTATCGCTCACCTCCCGCAGCTTGCTGCCCACATAGCGCACCACTTCGTACATATTGGGTAGGGTATTCAGGCTATGCTCTAACTGCCCCTTCAGATCGCGGCGGATCAGCGTCAATACTTCTTGAGTAATCGAGAGATTGCCCGCTGTACAAATGACAATCACCCGCTCACCGGGCACCGAAAAGTCAAAGAGTTTTTGATAGGTGGAAATATAATCCACTCCCGCATTGGTGCGAGAGTCTGCCGCCATCACTAACCCCGATGTGGTGAGAATTCCCAAGCAGTACGTCATCTAAAGGGCGCTCCGCAAATGAGCCAGCACTTATAGAGGATGTGACACTCCCCGCCGTGGAACGGCGAGGCTTCTCTAAGTTAGGCTAGAGCAAAACCAATCTGCCCTAACTTGACCTTAGAAGGGGCTGCCACAGCCCCTCTACACACTCCACTCAAATCGATATTGAGCTTTGTGCTTACCTTTCTCATGATGTTGCAGGCTCCATTACAGTCTGCATTGATGAGCCATCCTTGAGCAGTTCGGTACAGACCTCTAAGAATTCGTTTTCCTA
>NZ_JAKLTU010000020.1:0-24684 GCF_022570815.1 Synechococcus sp. PCC 6716 | reverse complement strand
CTTCCGATCTGGCATCAAGGTGGTATGGCACAGGCCCCTAGGGCAGCACGACAAACAGTGCTATCCCTATAAGGTCAACTATATCGTGATTTCGCGCAGTCCGTCTGGGAAGTACTGGGACTCGTTCTCCTGTGTGGTGAACGTCCCCGACCCGGTGATTGACCCCGCCCTAGACAGGGTGGGGGTTGATAGCGGCCTGAAGGACTTAGTAGTTGGCGTCAACCAGAAAGGGTTCGTCAAGTTCCAGGTCACGGCACCCCGCTACTTTCGCAAGGCGGAGGCACGGATTTCGCGGTTACAACAGGTTTTGGCGGCTAAGCAAAAAGGGAAAACCAACTGGTGGGGCTGGAAACGCTGAATATTCAAGGCATGTTGAGGAATCACTGCCTGGCCAAGTCTGTTTCGGATGCTGCTATCCGAGCGCTGCACGTTTACATCACCTATAAGGGCAAGTGGTACGGAGCTGCCGTTCAATTCATTGAGCGCTGGTTCCCGTCCACCAAGCTTTGCTGGGATTGCGGGTCACTGAACGACAATTTGACGCTCAGTGACCGAGAGTGGAGGTGCCCATCGTGCGGAAGGCAGCATGTTCGCGACGTGACCGCTGCATGGAATATCCTGCAAGAGGCGGTTCGTCTTTTACCGGGGAACCCGGAATTAAGCCCCTAACCGGGGTAGAAGCCTCGCCCTTCTAGGGCGGGGTTCAGTTCACACCAGCCTATACCTATAGCATAGACATCCATTGTCTTGCAGAGCGTTACATTTATTCACAAAATTTTGTCTTGTTGCTGTCGATAGGAGGGGGTTATCGAGCACCATTGCAAGTCACTACTCATTACCGGCGTTGACACTGGTGTCGGTAAAACCGTTATTACGACGGCGCTGTGGAGCTACGGGCAGCGGTATGCCCCCCAGCAGCAGTGGGGAATTTTTAAGCCGATGCAAAGCGGAACCGCCGTTGAGCCGGGCGATCGCCAGCACTATTGTGACACCTTGCCCCTGAACCAAACCCCTGAAGAAGTGTGCCCCGTGAGTTTTGCTGCCCCCCTTGCGCCACCCATGGCTGCACTGCTGGAAGAGCGGCAAATCGACTTAGTCCCAGTGTGGCAGACCTATGAGAAACTTCAGCAACGCTGCGATCGCCTACTCGTTGAAGGGATTGGTGGTTTGGGGTCACCCATTACGTGGGAGTGGACGGTGGCGGATTTGGCGGCAGCATGGCGCTTACCCATTGTGTTAGTGGCAACGGTGCGCTTGGGGGCGATCGCCCAGATTGTGGCCAATGTTGCCCTTGCCCGCCAGTACAAGCTGGAACTGCGCGGCCTGATCTTAAACTGTGTCACCCCGTGCAGCGAGGGCGAGATCCAACAGTGGACACCACCACACTTGCTCACCCAGTTAACTCAAGTGCCGGTACTAGGAGTTTTGCCCTATGGCACTCACTCCCCTGCAGACTTGGCGGCGATCGTGGCGGAATGGCCGCTCGACAACCTCTGGGGTTAAATATCCGGTCACTATAGGAGGGGCTTATGCAGGAGACCGCACAACGCATCGGTACAGTTGCCAAGCAAAGTGGCTTCCCGATTAAAACCATTCGCTACTACGCAGAGTTGGGCTTACTCAAAGTCAGCGGCAGGACAGAGGGGGGCTATCGCCTGTTTAGTAACGATGTCTTTGTGCGCCTGAGCTTTATTAAGCGTGCCCAACACCTCGGCTTAACCCTTGCAGACATCAAAGAACTACTGGATATTTACGATCGCGGTGAATTGCCCTGCGATCGCGTCAAGGAAAAGCTCGTGCAGCAGATAACAGCGGTGGAGCGGCAAATTCAACAGATGCAAGACCTCAAGCAGGAACTGCAAAGGCTTCTACACGGTCGGTCAACCATTGCCCGGCTATCGGAGCACACGATTTGCCCCATTCTTCAGCAGCAACCCTAAGTCCTTGAAAGTAATAGTAGGGCAACCCTTAAAAAGATTCAGTCGCTGTATTGAAAATTTATTTCAATTAGGCTAAGCTCAAAGATGAAAAAACAATGCAAAAAAAAATCCCCCATCATGGGGGGATACATTGGTGCATTGTTGGTGCATTGATGACCAGCACGATCATGGCAGCACAAACAGCTAGAGTACAGGCTCCTTACAACTATTCCTTGAGGCTATCGTTGCCAAGGAAGTGGGCAATATGGTAGGCACGCTCTTCGGTTTTCAGCAGGATTTGATCGTAGAGGTAAGCGGTGGCGCGATCGCCCAAGGACTCCGCCTGAGTTGCCTGTTGCCGCAAAATTTGTATTACCGACTGTTCTGCCGCCAGATCGTGGCTCAACATCTGTCGGCAGCGAAATGCCCCTTCCGGCTCAGGGCTGAAGCAACACAGGGCAGCCAACTGCTCAAAGCCTGCCACGGGAACACCTCCTAAGCCATTCAGGCGTTCCCCTAAATCGTGAACGTGCCCCTGCACCTGCTCGTAGCAATGTTGGAAAAACTCATGTAGTTGGTAAAATTCCGCACCCTCCACCACAAAATGATGTTTTTGATACTGCAAGTACAGGGCTTGAAAACTGGCCAAGAGTCGGTTCATCCCTTCGCAAACAGGAGTCGTCGTGCTGCGATCCAGCAGGACAACAGTGTCAACTATGTCACCAAACCCTTGGCGAGGCAGTGTCGTCGTAGTCATGGGGATAGGCTCCTAAACGGCAGGACTTACCCCCATCCTAAGTGAGCCTAGGGCTATTTTCAACAATGGAGTACTTATTGAATGTCTATAAACCCCATGGTTATTGCAGTTAACTGGCAACTACGCTGGAGCATCTACCAGCGACTGACCCTGTTGGGCATTTCCTGCCGCTATGCGCCCCATCAACCCCTTGAAGTGGAGGTGCACTCCCCCACCACCGCCCTGTATATTTGGTCAGTGGTACGGCAACTGACGGCTGATCGTGCTACCTTGGTAAATTGGTTAGAGCGCTGCTGGCAGCTTCAGGACATTCCCCCTAGCCTTAGCAACTGGGAAGGTGAGGAGCCGACCTCACTCAACTCTTGATTTGCCCGTTGAGCCAATGCACCCACCCCGGCAATTGTGCAATGACAACCCTAATTCCCGTTCCTCTCCCTCATCAGTCCTACTGCATTGCGATTCGTGCCGGCAGCCGCCTAGCCTTACCCCAGCTTTTGGCGGAACACACCCCACTCAGGCCAAATGCACCAGCGCTGATTGTCTCGAACCCACAAATTTGGCGGCATTACGGTTCTGCAATTCAAGCGGTACTAGAGGAGCACGGCTGGCAGGTAACTCCCTGCGTGTTGCCCGCAGGCGAGCGGTATAAAACCTTAAAAACCCTTCAGAAAATCTATGATGCAGCCTTAGCTCAGCGTCTAGAGCGGGGATCTACGCTTTTTGCCTTGGGTGGCGGCGTCATTGGCGATATGACTGGTTTTGCTGCGGCAACGTGGCTACGGGGAATTGCGGTGGTTCAAATCCCCACCAGCCTGTTAGCCATGGTCGATGCCGCCATCGGGGGTAAAACTGGGGTTAACCACCCCCAAGGGAAAAATCTGATTGGGGCGTTTCATCAGCCACGCTTAGTCGTGGTCGATCCAGAGGTGCTGGCCACGCTGCCACCACGGGAGTTTCGTGCCGGTATGGCTGAGGTGATTAAGTATGGTGTCATTTGGGATCCCCAACTATTTGAGCTATTGCAATCCCTCCCCCGCTTAGATCGCATCAGTGCTCTTTCGGTGGATCAACTAGCGTCTATTCTCCAGCACTCCTGTCAGGCCAAGGTCGATGTCGTTAGCAAAGATGAACGGGAAGCAGGACTGCGGGCTATTTTGAACTATGGCCATACCATTGGCCATGCCCTTGAAAGCATGGGGCAGTACCGGGTGTTTAATCATGGGGAAGCGGTGGCTGTGGGGATGGTGGCAGCCGGGGAGTTGGCGATCGCCCTTGGCTACTGGTCTGAGACCGAGGCAGCCGCCCAGCGGCAATTAATCCACAAAGCAAACCTACCTACTACTATCCCGAGCCAGTTTGATGTGCATGGATTAGTTGACCTGCTGCAGCACGACAAAAAGGTACACTCACAAAAAGTACGCTTCATCCTGCCTACCGCCATTGGCCATGCTGAGATTGTTGAACAGGTGCCCAGTGAGTTAATTCTGGCCACCCTCAAAACGCTGCAACGCTGATCTATCACCGACAGTGCCTTAGTCAGGGAGATCTTCTAGAGACAACCCCTTTTTGCTGGCCTTGAGTTGCTTCCAGAGCACGCTTATCTGGTCGAAGGCGTCTTGGGGCGAGATCTTGCCACTGGTTTCTAGGCAGGCAATATAGCTAACTTTGGTGGCAAATTCCTGTAAATTGGCATTAAACACAAAATTGACAGGCGTAAAGTCCCCGTGGTAGGGACGTTGGCAATGTAAAAAATCGTATCTATTCATGATGTCTTATCCTTGTACTCTTATGGCTTAACCTCGCCTTAACTCTATTTTAACCAAATATTTCCGAATGCCTGTAGCACACTGAACACTTCACTAAAAACTAAAAAGCCCCACCTTCGTTCAAAGGTGAGGCACCACAAAAGCAAGGCTAGCCGTGTACTATGGCTGCATTATGCGGTTTTGAATATTGGGGGGCATACTGTTAGGGCTAGGGGAGTACTGATAGCCATAACCGGCATTTTGGGAGTCATCCACAATTTTCGGCGTGACCATCACCACTAGCTCGTTTCGCTGGCGCTGATTGCTTTCGCGCCGGAAGAGCCGCCCCAGGAGGGGAATATCGCCCAAGATCGGAATTTTAGTTACCAGTGACCGGTCTTGATCTTGGATAATCCCAGCCAAAAGCAAGGTTTGCCCATCCCGCAGGCGAATCCGCCCCGACTCCATCCGCCGCTGCGACAAGAGGGTACCGGTAGAGGGGTTGGCAACGCCCGGAAAGACAACGGAGTAGGTACCGCTGGGGGCACTCACCTCGGGGGACAGTTGCAGGGTGACAAAACCATTGTCATCAATCTGATCCACCGTGACGTTAAAGATAACCCCGGCCGGACGAATAATAGGAGTAATGGTGGTTGCTGCAACCGCCGCACCACTACCGGTTCCAGTGGTACTCGCTTGGGACTGAATCCCCGAGAAGATTTCTTGGGTCAGGTTCACCTGCGCGGCACTTCCTTCTTGGATGACAAGGGTAGGATTGGTCAGAATCGTGGCATTACCGGTTTGGATAGATAACTGAAGCTGGGCAAAAAAGTTACTCAGGGCTTGCCCCACCCCTAAGCCAGGCACCGAGAACCCGGGCACACCCACTCCCGGCAATACAAATTGTTGCGGCGGGGCAGTCTGATCATTGACGATGTTGCCAGCGCCATCGAGCGTAACGGTTCGCTCTGGCCCCAGTAAAAATCGCTCCGGTGGGAAGGCGACGGGGGGTTGGATCACTTGGCCGCCGGGAACCCCACTAGGTAAGGTGCCCCGCTGCACGGTTAGACCGGTGGCATCAAAAATTGCCCCAAAGAGGGAGGAGCCAAAGTTAGTGACTAAGTCAGCGTTGGCGGTGCGCCCGCGCAGAAGGTTCACGTCAATGAACTTCACGTTCACCATGACTTGGCGTTTGCGCACATCGAGCTGCTGAATGAGCTGGGTCGCAATTTCTACTTTTCGCGGAGTGCCCACGAGGGTAATTGTATTGGTGCGCGGGTCGCCCATGACTTCTAGGCCGCGCAGGAGAGTACCGCGACACACTTTCTCAAGGTTCGCACCGGCAACGTTAAAGTTAACGGTTTCGTCACAGGCGGGTGCGTTCGGGGCGATCGCTACATCCCGCAGGTTAGCGCCATACATCTCCAACAGTTGCACGGCACCGAGTTGAATATCAATCTCGCCCATGGTGGACTGCCGCGCAACCGAGGTTTCTGCCGTTGCACCAGCACTTCCGCCACTGCCACCAGTACCAACCCCAGCTACCGAGCCACCGGTCTGGGCGATAGAAATCTGTTGCCGGGTGTTGCCCGCTAGACCAAAGACCCGCATTTGATTCAGGCGGATGGTTCGGACAATGCGGTTCTGGGCATCAGGGGGTAAAAACTGACCGACAAAGATGGTTCGCCCTTGGCGATTCGCCTTCAGGTTCGCCACCCGCAGGACATAGTTAAACACATCCTGTACAGACTCATTTTCAATGTCGAGGGAAATGGTGGTTCCCCCAGCATCCCCATTGCCCTCCGGAAAGACGACGTTCATCCCTGCAGCCCGAGCAAGGAGTGATAACACCTCCCGAACGGGGGCTTCCCGCAGCAGTAGGCGGGGAATCCGCTCATTGGTTGCCAACAACACAACGTCAGGATCAGCATTGACGGGGCTAATGAGCATATCGCCAACGGGGGGAGCCACTGCTCGGGGTAAAAAGGGTGGCACTGCCCCAGCACTGGGAGGCATTGCCATCGGCTGTCCTGTCGGGGGAACTTGCGGGCCAGCAGGGCCTTGGGCAGTAATAAAATTCATTTGCAGGCCATCGCGTCCCTCCCGGATCACTTCGGCAATGGGGGCAGCACTAATGCCATTGACTAATACCCGAATGGTTTGGGCATCGAGTTGCACCACTTCCACCGAAGAAATGCCCGGCGCAGGGTTATCTTGACGAAATGCCCCCCCCTGAGGGAGCCGCAGTTGACTGTTGGGAATATCTGCTAAGGATGTGTTGCCGCGATTAATGGTAAAGACCGCTGGCCGCACATTGCCTTGAATGTTGAACAGGAGTTGAATGCCATTAGGTGCCGTCACAAGACGAATCCCAGTAATTTCGGTACTGGTTGCCAAGGTTGGCGTTTGACTTGCGGCAATGATGGCCGTTGTGGCCACCCCCAAACTAAGACGATGTAATAGCTGACTCACGATGCTTGACTCCTCACAAATGCCACCAAAGTTTTGGAAGAATTGTTGCTGCTTGTTTTTGCCGACGCTGTTGAACTCACTCCTAAAATTACGTTACCTCCTGTGATACCATTCGCTACTGCTGTGGCTGCTGTTGTTGCTCTTGCTGCTGCTGTTCACCCCCCTGTTCAGGTGGCGGTGCCAACGCAGCAATTTCCTCGGGAGTCAGGGGAACATAGGCCATGAGCTTGAAGGTGGCAATGACTTCCCCAGGGGTATCGGTGACTCGCTCCATTGTTAGGTTATTGATCACAAGAAAGCTTTGTTGTTGATCAATTTTTTGCATAACTGCAACAACATTCGCGAAGTCACCTTGAATGGTAACGTTGGTCACCTGTCGTCTTAGTTTGGCATTTAATTCGGGGCCAAGGGAGCCATCTTGGACAATTCCTGAAGCTGCACTGTCCGGTTCAAAGCTGTTTAGCTGAGCGCCGCTGTTGAGGATGAGACGATTGATGTCTAACAGCAGGGTGTCCAAGGCATCTTGAGTGGCAAACAGAGAGCGGACATCGGTATTTTCTGCCTTGGCGCGATCTAGAGAAGCGATGACATCGTTTAGCTGCTTGAGGATGACTTCTCGCTGGGAGAGGTCGTTTTCCTGCTGGGTAATTTCTAGCTGCAATTTAGTCGCTTCCTCTGCTTTTGGAGCAATTAATAGTGTTGCTAGGTAAACGGCTCCCCCTAAGCCCACAAGGGCAATTAAAATGCCACTGACAACCGGGGTAAGGGTGACTCCAAACAATGTGGGATAATTTGGCGCAGAGTCTTGAATCGGCGGCCCACCAAAATCACCAGTTAGGGTCATTGCTCTACGACTCCTTTTTCCTTGAGAAACTGAATGCGTGCCACTAAGCCTTCCACGCCATTGGCGGCCAGCTCTTCCAGCAGATCGGAGGCCGGAACCGAGGCGATCGCCGTTTTAATGCTGAAGGAGACCTCTACCGCAGTCTCTTCATTTGCTTTTCCCATGCGATCTGCTTTTACAAGCTCGGTCTCACCACCGTCAAAGAAGGGGGAACGGTTTTGCAACAGCAGGAGGAACTCACTGACATCCTCAAAGGAGACTGCCACCCCTTCAATGGTCAGCTCATTGCCCTTCTCCCCACCTTGGGTAATACGAGTAATTTGCAGTCCGGCTGGGATTTGAGTGGCCATATTACGCATCACTGCTGACCACGGTTTGACTTGGTTGAACACCGTTGCCAAGGCTTTGGTTTCTGCCTGAATGCGATCGGTCTCTTTCTTGAGTTCATCCATGCGCTGGAGATCTGGGGAAATGGCCGCTAAGCGGTCTTGGATACTTTGCTGCTTGGCCTTGAGCTGGTTCAACCACATTTCGGCGCCTATAGAGCCAAGAAGTGCTAGCCCCACAAAGAAGATGGCGGCCACACCACCAATAATGATAGGCACATTGCTGGCACCCCCAGCGACAGGGGTTGCGGCGGCCATGCCACCAATTTCGGGGCGTTCTTTTAGGAGGTTAATCTCGACTGAGTACATGGGGATGCTCCTGAAGTTAGGCTCCGCGTAGGCCCAAGCCAATGACTGTGCCAAGGGCAGGACGTTTTTCTAAGGGTATCTCTTCTGGGGTTTGCAACCCTAACAGGGAAATGGGATCCACAACGGTGGCTGAATAATTGAGCCGTTGGCTAAAGAACTCATCGATTTGGCCAATGCTCGCGCCTGGTCCGGCCAGCAGCAGTTGCGACACTTCGAGGCTTTCGCCTTGGTTGAGGTAAAAGTCGATGGAGCGGCGAATTTCATCTGCTAAATCCGTCAGTACTCGCAGGATGGCTGCACCACTGGGGTTGAGAGCACCTGTGACATCCATGGGTTCAAGGGGCACTGTCAAGTTTTCAATGAGGTCAACCCCCATAGAAGGGGGCAAATTCATGGCACGACTGATGGCCTCCTGCATCTGATCCTTGCCAATCGGGACTTTGCGATTGAACTGGGGGATGCCATCTTTGACAATGCTAATTTCGGTGCCTTCATCGCCAATATCGATAATCGCGGCGGCTTCACCCACAAACTGTTGCAGTGAGTCCCTGAGGGTCCGCATGAGGGCAAAACTGGTGACTTCAAGGGCGGTCAGTTGCAGTCCTGCTTGGGAAAAGGTGGTGATGTAGGCATCAGTGACATCCCGGGGGGTGCCCACCAGCAAAATTTCTACGCGCTCAATGCCGTCTTCATCAAGGGAACTGCCGAGCTTTTGGTAATCGACATCCGCTTCTTCCCGCGGAAAGGGGAGGTAAAGGGGAGCTTCCTGCATCAGCACCACCTCCCGTAGCTCATAGTCGGGTAGCTCCGCAGGCAAGCGAATCAGGCGAATGACGGCCTCATTCATGGGGATAGCACTAATGACCTCTTTTTGTTTAATGCGCTTGTCTTCAATCCCTTGGCGAATGGCATCGGCAACCGCTACGGTGTCAATAATTCGACCTTCAACGATGGCACCTTCACTGAGGGGAACTGAGACAATGGCACTCGCCTTGAGACCCTGCTTCTGCCGCTGGACTTGGACAATATTGACCCGCTCTGGGGTGAGTTCAATCCCCAAGCCTTGCTTTGTTTTTGCAAATAAGTTCCCAAACACAATATCACCCACACTTGGACGTGAATAGTCAAGTTTGCGTCAATGCGCTGCGTGAAGAGTGAGGTGCCGCAATCCACCCTATAAGTCCCAGCCCATTAAGTTCCGAGGGGTGTGGGGGCGAAACCTGTCGCAGTGAAATCTGACGCAATGACATTGGCGCGAATCCCTTGTTAGGGTCATCATAACCAATGGGCATCGGGTCTTTCCAAGGGATTGGTATGGTTCATTAACTGGTTTTATTCATAACTGAGCGATCGCCTAAGCCCTCAATTGACAAGGGTTGAGGCTCTTTTGTTGCTACAAAAAAAGTGGCCTACGGGTAACTTTTTGATCTGGCCTAGCCCACTTTGTAACGATGACGATGTTGCCTTAGATTGTTAAGGGATTTTTACTGCCCACTGTGGTGTGAGGGTTTAAGCCTGATGTCGCCTATGTCCCCACGTGTTGTGAGCGATCGCCCCGCTGTTGAAACTGTTGAGGCACCAGAGCTTGGCGATCGGGGACTGATTCCTCGGGTGCTGGTGCCGGCCTTGCGCTGGTGGCTGCTGTCGCAACTTGATGGGGCTGAGGGGCTCGAGATGGATCTAAGGGTGGGCGATCGCCAACTGCTGCGAGGGCAGTTGCCCTTCGTGCGCTTAGGTGCAACGGTGGCCAGCTATCGTGGTATTCTACTGCGGCAAGTGGCGGTACAGGCAGAGCACATTCGCATCAACTTAGGGCAAGTGGTGCGGGGCAAGCCCCTCAAACTTTTAGCACCAGTGCCGGTTGAGGGCGAACTGATGGTCACCCAAGCGGATCTGCAAGGGTCTGTTGACTCACCCCTGTTGCAATCGGGGTTGCGCTCTCTACTAAGGCACCTACAAAACGAGGGACTGGGAAAAGCAGGGGTTGATCTCAGGGAGTGGCAGATGGTTAGTGCTGCGGTTACCCTGGGAACGGAGCAGCTTGATCTGGCCTTTACGATGCAAACTGCCCAGCAGCAGCAGGCGTCTTGGATTTGTACCACCGGCATCCGACTAGAGGATGAGCGAACCCTGTGCCTGCACCGCCTACAGTGGCAGGGGGAGGCCACAGTCCATCCTCCGGTCACAATTGATTTGGGAGCAGGGGTTGCCCTCCAAGAGCTATCGCTTCAGGCCGGCATCCTAAGAGTGCGGGGTAGGGTTTGCATCTACCCCTAGGGCTTTTAAGAGAGCCGCCACGCGCCCTAAGTCCTTGATTCCGGGGCTGACCTCCACCCCACTAGAAAGATCGATGCCGTGGGGGTGGGTTTGGGCAATGGCTTGGCGGCAATTTTCTGGGGTGATGCCACCGGCCAGCCACCATGGGCAGGCAATACTCAGGTGTTGCAGTAACCGCCAGTCAAAGGGGGTGCCTGTGCCTCCCAATTGCTGGGGATGGTAAGCATCTAGGAGTAGCCGAGTTACATAGGGGATGTAGTGGGGAATGCTCTCTAGGGTGTCTTTGGATTTGACCCGCAAGGCTTTAATGATCTGCACGTGGGGATAGTGTTGCTGCACCTGCTGGCAAAAGGCAGGGGACTCGTGGCCATGGAGTTGGACGGCCTTGATGTTGCTGCGGTGGATGAGGCTGTCTAGCGCTTCAAGGGTTGGATTGGCCACAACGGCAACCGTTAACACCGTCTCCGGCAACTGCTGAGTGATCGCCGCAATGGCGGGCGGTGGAATATAGCGGGGGGAACTGGGAACGCAAATAAACCCAAGGGCGCTGACCCCCATCTGGGCGATCGCCACCGCTTGTTCTGCCCGGGTGAGGCCGCAAATTTTGACCGCGATAGCGTCAAGATCATTGAACATTTGTAACAGGATGCACCGTTTTGTGAACAATTACCGAGGCGGGTTCGCTGGTTCCGTATAATTCATGGGCAATTGTACTCATCTTAGGAGGAACGGTTCCAATGGTGTTAGCCACTCTTCCCGATACAACTTGGTCACCTGCGGTTGGCTTAGTGGTCATTCTGTGTAACTTGTTCGCGATCGCCATTGGTCGCTATGCCATTCAATCACGGGGGAAAGGCCCCGGCTTACCTGTGTCGTTGCCCGCACTGTTTGAAGGCTTTGGGCTGCCAGAACTATTGGCCACCACTAGCTTTGGTCACCTGTTGGCCGCCGGTGTAGTCAGTGGCCTACAGTACTCCGGTGCCCTCTAAGGAAGGAATACCCGCAGCAATATGACGGGAGATGAAGGGTAACACCTCAGTATTTGTGCTGGCACTCCGGTGGTCGATAAACACGACTAAGGTGTAAGGGCACTGCCCCGGCAGTTCAATGTAGGCAGCATCATGGCGCACCCAACTGGTTAACCCGGCCTTTGACCACAGCGTGGCTCCCTGAGGTAACCCTTCTCCCAAAAAGCCCTGCACTTGGTTTTCAGGATCTGCAGCGAGTGCCTCTGGGTCTAAGGAGCGCTGCATCAATGCCAGCATGGCTTGGCTGGCTGCCCCAGACACTGCCACCCCCCCAACAATACTGTGGAGTAGCTTCGCCGTTGCATCGGTGGTGAGGCGATTCCGATTCTGGCGATCGCTGCCGACAAAGTCCTGTTCGCGCCCATAGGGGCCATCACACCAGGTTTTTTGATTGACGTTAATGGCCGCCAATTCTGGCCACCCCAAGGACTGAAAGTAACGATTGACAATATTGCGCTGATACTGCCACGTCCGAAAGGGTTCTGGCGGCAAGCACGGGCCACTGGTAGTACCGCTCAGCATATCCACCACCAGCCCCGTTGCATCATTGCTAGAGTCCACAATCATATCTCGCATGGCTCGCTCTAGCTCTGGGTCGGGCTTGAGCATTCCATTGTGTAGCCATTCATAGCAGGCCACTAAGTAAAAGAGTTTGACAATGCTGGCCGGGTAAA
Source organism: Synechococcus sp. PCC 6716 (assembly GCF_022570815.1). Taxonomy (NCBI): domain Bacteria; kingdom Bacillati; phylum Cyanobacteriota; class Cyanophyceae; order Synechococcales; family Synechococcaceae; genus Synechococcus; species Synechococcus sp. PCC 6716. Next base: position 12,273 of record NZ_JAKLTU010000020.1, on the reverse strand, counting down.
AGGGCACATCCCCGCGATAATTGGCGCCGGGGACAGTGCATTGCCAAAACTCTGCGGCGGTTAAGGCCCCCCCTGTATTTACCGGAATGGGCGGTGGATACACCAGTAGGGTGAGGGCAATGTCTTGCTGCCCTAGCCATGGAAACTGCTGCCATGTGGCTTGCAGCGTGCGGGTTACCAGCTCCGTCAGGTAGGTATTCGCCTGAAAAAATAGCATGCCTTTCCCCTACTCTGGCGATCGCTGGGTTATGCCAACTGCCCCTGAATAGACGAGACCGCGCTCGACATCCATGGTCAAAATTGTGCCCTCGCGAATCAACTGGGTGGCATTTTTCACCCCCACAATCACGGGAATGCCCAAGCGCAACCCAAGGACGGCGGCATGGCTGGTGAGGCTGTCGTCCTCGGTAATAATCCCCGCCGCCTTGCGGATGGCCTCCACTAAATCGGCACTCGTGCGGGGTGCCACCAGAATTTCGCCACTATTAAAGGTACGCACAGGGCTACCATCGTGCACCACCCGCGCTGGCCCACTCACCGACCCATGGCCAATGCCACAGCCACGGCCCATCACTGAGGTCACCAATTCCACCTTAATCATGTCTGTAGAACCGGAGACCCCTTGCAGCGTGCCAGCGGTCATCACCACTAAGTCTCCTTCCGCCAGTAATCCCCGTTCTTGAGCGGCATTAATGGCGGCTTGAAAGGACTGCCGCATCGAGGGATGATCCAAGGTCAGCAGGGGTTCTACCCCCCATACCAACTGTAGTCGTCGCGCCACCTCAATATGGGGAGTGGCGGCCAAAATGGGGATTTGGGGTCGAAATTTCGAGACATTGCGGGCCGTTGCCCCACTTTTGGTTTGGGTAATAATGGCCTTGGCGTGGAGTTGAGCGGCCACCTGCCCCACCGCTTGACTAATGGCATTGGGAATCGATCGCCCCCCTAACGGATCAGTGCTGGGTTGGCGCAGTTGGGGCTGGTTATCAATACGGGCGGCAATGGTGGCCATCATTTTCACCGCTTCTACAGGGTACTCCCCCATGGCGGTTTCGTTAGAGAGCATCACCGCGTCAGTGCCGTCAAGGATAGCATTAGCAACATCAGAAATTTCAGCACGGGTAGGGCGGGGGCTTTTCACCATGCTATCGAGCATTTGGGTGGCCGTAATCACCGGAATTCCTAGGCGGTTGGCAGCGGCAATCAGGCGTTTTTGCAGGATGGGCACCTCCTCCGCCGGCAGTTCGACCCCCAAATCGCCTCGCGCCACCATTACGCCATCGCACAACGAAAGAATGGCATCCATTTGCTCAATGGCTTCGTGCTTTTCAATTTTGGCAATGACGGGCACCTGCTTACCGTGATTAGCAATCAACTCCTTAATTTCCAGCACATCTTGGGGGTTGCGGACAAAACTGAGGGCAACCCAGTCCACCCCCTGATTCAGACCAAACATGAGGTCGTCGCGATCTTTTTCTGTGAGTGCCTTAATTGAGAGATAAACCCCCGGAAAATTCACTCCCTTAGAATTGGACAGCGGCCCCCCCACAACCACTCGGCAGTGCAGTTCCCCAGCGGTTTTGTCCACTTCCTCCACCACCATTTCCACCCGGCCATCATCCAGCAGAATGGTTGCTCCGGCGGGAACCTCTTGGGCAAGGGGAGGGTAGGTAATGGAGCTAATCTGCTGGTTGCCCATGAGAATGCGACTTGTCAAGGTGAAGCGATCGCCCCGCTTGAGGGAAATTGAACCATTCTCAAACCGGCCTAGGCGAATTTTGGGGCCTTGCAGGTCTTGCAGGATACCGACGGGTTGCCCTAGTTCGTAGGAAATTTGTCGAATCAGGCGAATACTGCGCTGATGATCATCGTGGGTGCCGTGGGAAAAGTTGAGGCGAAGTGTAGTGGCTCCCGCTTGGATGAGGGCACGGAGCTTATCCGGCTGGCTCACAGCGGGGCCAATGGTGGCAACAATTTTGGTGCGACGTTTCAACGGCTGGTTGGACATAGTCACTTCATGATTTAAGCCTCAACAGATTACCGTATTTTGCAGAATGCTGAACCACTGGTCATGGCAACCCCTTGACCGATGGGCATCTGATCGGCACTGTCTGATTCTTTATATGCTACTAGCCTACAGCGATTGTTCACCCTTGCCTACGAGCATTACTGCACTAGAGCAAACCAACTGGTCGTTGACTGGGCACGTTGTATTAGAACACAGTGACTCAACCGTTGAGGAGTCCCATCGCCTGTAGCTCTTGACGTAGGCGGTCAGCTTCTGGGGGATGTTGCTGCTGCCAAAGATCAATCGCCGTTTGTAGTTTTTCGAGGGCGGCGTGAACGTGCCCTAAACGCAGGAGTAAGGCACCTTGGTTTTGATAGGCCAACGCAAGGGTGGGATCAAGGGCTTGCAGGCGATCGTAGGTGGTTAAGGCATCCCCCCACCGTTTCAAGTGCTTTTGGGCATCAGCTAACCGCAGGTAGGTGGCTACGTGGCTCAGGGGAGGGGTTGGGGTGTTCAGGGCGGCCTCATAGGCTGCAATCGCCTCAGCCCACTGCTGTTGGGCACTATAGAGGTTGCCTTGGTGGTAGTAGAGTTCATAGGTGACACTGGCGGGGCGATCGCTAGCGTTGAGACCTTGGGCAATACAGGTCTGGGCGCTAGCAAAATCGCCTTCGGCTAAATACACCCCCGCTAGTTTACTCCAGAGGTAGGTATCCGCAGGGTGCTGGCGGAGATAGTTGGCCATGATGCGCTTGGCACGCTCGTGCTTTTGTTGCCGCTGTGCCCCTAGGTAGCCCGAATGAACGATGGCCACTGCGTTCACTTGGCCAACCTGCCAGTGAGGCTCTCGCTGCTGGAGTGCCAAGACGCTATCGTCGATGGTTTCGTGGTAAGGTCGCTGAAAATAGATCTGAGGATGACAACGAAACAGCCTTGACACGTAGGAATAGGGAGGCACCACACCCAATTCCTGCCGCAGCAGGGTAACAGCTAACCACTGGGGCTGTTGGCAAATTGTGGGCAAGGCCTGAACCATCGCTGGTGTCAGGGTTTCATCGGCATCTAGAACCAGCACCCAATCGCTGTGGACATACTTGAGGGCAGCATTACGAGCAGCGGCAAAGTCCTCTTGCCACGGATAATGATAGACCTGCGCTCCCCATGCTTGGGCGATCGCCACGGTCTCATCTTGAGAGCCTGTATCGACAATTACTATTTCATCCACTGCCTCAGCAACACTGGCAAGGCAACCCCCTAACCGTGCTGCCTCGTCCCGCACAATCATGCAAAGGGCAATCGACATAAACTAATTAGAACTAATTAGGAAAATTCACCAACAAGCTGAACTTCCGGGCTGAGCCAAACCGCCCAGCGATCGGCCACGGCAGTTTGAACATAGCGAATTAATTGATAGACCTCTAGAGCCGTTGCACCACCACAGTTAAGGATAAAGTTGGCGTGCTTCTCAGACACTTGGGCACGACCCAGTTGATACCCCTTCAGACCCGTTTGCTCAATCAGCCAACCCGCGGTTCGTTCTCCCGGATTCCGAAAGACACTGCCACAGTTGGGTAAGTGATAGGGTTGGGTGCGCAGGCGATCGTTCAGGTATTTTTGCGTCGTCGCCTTCACGTGATTGGGATCATGGCCAGGTTCCAGTTGCCATGTTGCCTGCAGCACCAGCCGCTGAGTGCCCTGTAACGCAGAGGTGCGATAGTGATACTCCAGTTCACGGGGCGACAGAACCGAAAGGCTACCATCCGCTTCAAGTACTAACGCAGAGACTAACCGCTCCGCAGTGCAGCCGCCATGGGCACCCGCATTCATGACCACAGCTCCGCCCACACTCCCCGGAATACCCACAATCCACTCCAGTCCGCGCCAGCCTAACTTAGCAGCATAGTGCGCTATTTTGGGCAGCGGGTAGCCTGCCCCCACCGTAATTTGACCACTTTCAGGATCAGCTTTAAGATAGCGGAGATATTTGGTCGAAATAACCAGCCCCGCCACCCCTTGATCACTAATCAGCAAATTGGAGCCTGCCCCCAGTACCGTAATCGGCAGGTTTTTGTGCTGTGCCCACTGGTAGGCTATCTGTAGCTCAGACACGGTTCGTGGCTCAACAAACCACTGAGCGCACCCCCCCACGTTGAGGGTTGTCAAATTGGCAAGGGGGACATGGGCTTGCAATGGACAGCCGGTATCGGGAAGATACTGAACAGTCATAGGGCGATCGCCTCAGGCAGGGGAGATAAACGTTCTTGATCAGCCATAATGTCCGGAATCAGTTGATTCAAGTTACCTGCCCCCAAAAACACCACAAGATCCCCTGGTTGCAGAAGCGTGCCTAAATAGGCTTGCACCGCTTCCATCGTGGCGCAGTAGCTAACGGCTGCATGATACTGGCGGGTACACTCGGCCACATCCATACCGCTGATGGTGCCGGGATCAGGCTCACCCGCGCTATAAATATCAGTGAGAATCACCTGATCGGCAGCACTAAACGCTTGACCAAAGGCATCGAGAAAGGCTTGGGTACGGCTGTAGCGATGGGGCTGAAACACGGCCACCAGTCGCCGCCATGGCGAATGACTGCCCACCTGTAGTCGCGCTGCCGCTAGGGTGGCCATAATCTCACTGGGGTGGTGGGCATAGTCATCAATAAAACGAATGCCGTTGACTTGCCCCCGTTCCTCAAACCGTCGCCGCGCCCCCATAAACTCGAGCAGTGCTGCGGCGATCGTGGCAAAGTCAATGCCAAGGTAGCGACCCACCGCAATAACTGCCAAAGCATTTTGGAGATTGTGCGCCCCTAAAACATTGAGTTGCAAAATGCCAAGGGAGGTTCCTCGCTCCCACACCCGGGCGGTCGTTCCATGGGAGCTGTAATAAACATGATCAACACAATAATCAACACCCTCTTGGCGCTGGAGGCTATAGGTCAGCAGGCGCGGATGACACAGGCGATCGCGCACATTGGGGCAATCAGCACAGCCAATGACAATATCCGCTTGGTTAGCAAACTGTTGAAAGGTATTCAAGACCTCTTCAAGGGAAGTGTAATGATCGGGGTGGTCTAGCTCAATATTCGTAATTACGCCAATGTGGGGATGAAACTTCCGCAGGGAGCCGTCGGACTCATCAGCCTCTGCCACCAAATAGCGGCCTTGACCCACGCGGGCATTGCCCTGCCAAGCCGCCACTTCACCGCCAACAATGATTGTCGGGTCTAACCCAGCCCGCAACAGAAGATAAGCAATCATGCTGCTGGTGGTGGTTTTACCATGGGTACCCGCCACGGCAATGCTGTCACAGCGATGCATTAAGGCCGCTAAAACATCGGAGCGGTGAAATACGGGGCAATTCAGTCGCTGAGCCGCTTGATACTCAGGATTATCGTCGCGAATAGCAGTGGAGCAAATAATTTGTGGCAGATCAGGATAGGGATAGGCCTCCAAATTACTAGCTGCTTGGCCAATAAACACCTGTACCCCAAGTTCAGACAACTGCTCAGTGAGGCGATTACTGCGCAGATCCGATCCAGTGACCGTAAACCCCTGTTTCGCCAGAATGTAAGCAAGAGCTGACATCCCAATACCACCGATGCCAATGAAGTGGAATGGACGGTGATTAAACTCCATCACTGGCTGACCCACAGACAACTCCTCACTCCCACCACAATTAACTTATAGATACTTATCAATAGGTATAAACCCTCAGGCTCATCATAGCAGGTGCTCCTCAGTGCCTATGGGCTAATACTGGCAGATCTAAGCAAAATATGTAACCCTCAGTGAGTAATTTTTTCGGTAGTCCTAAAAAATGGAGTGATCGAGACGTAGAGTCTCACTGCGCTTTGGTTCCCTGCCTATCGGTTCTAGGTGTGCCCCATCCCATGCGTCATTGCCACTGCTGCCACCCTGAAGGGGTTTGGTCTTACGTTAGCGCTCCGCGCCGCCAAGGCGATCGCTCCACAGGTTGACACCGTGTGTCCCACGGCCAAACTGTTTATCGCTGCATTCATACATTCATATCTCTGTCATGGTGCGCCGCACACGTGGGACAGTCCCACTCCCGTATATCCAGCGGCAACCGCTCAACGATGTGACCACAATTTCCACAGCGTTTAGAACCGGGAAACCAGCAGTCGATGTTGCAAGGGAACGCTGCTGACTTCAATGAAGTCATTTGTGGCCAAGACTTTGGCTGAGAACTAATTGCTCAACGTGCTCTTTTCCGCCAGATGTCTGAGGTATATCAATCACGTACTCAGAGCACACCAACGAATTTTAGTTTATCGAACCCGGGAACTACCCCAGTCATCTTCATGGCCAATCCTTGCCTGCCCTGTGCACATGGAGCACCGATCGCTAGTGGGCGGCTTGGTTACACTGGTAATTGTTTGGAATCATCAGCCTTGTCCTTGGTGGGCGGTGCATAGGGCAACAAACCGCTATGGAGATGCCATAGACAGGCAAGAACCACTGCTAATATGCTTGAGTGCGGCGTTTTTCGTTGAATTTAGGGGATCATCATGCTACAGATGTCGGCATTCAGTCACACGATTTTGGGCACCTATGCTCTCATTGGTTTTACGATTACAGGGCTATCCTTTTTGCGGTCTTGGGTACAACAGCAGTATAAAGGGTCATTGCACATTCTCAAGGAGCAGTGCGATCGCCTCCGCCAAACGGTCAATAGCCAAAACCAACGCATTGAAGGGCTAAAGGACTTAGTAGCCCGCACCACCGCCCAGCGCGATCGCCAAGCGGTAGAAATCCAGCAACTACGGGCAGAAATTGAACGCTTGAGCACTGGCTACACTGACTTGCACACCCACCAGCAAGCCCTTGAGGCAGAGCTTGCCAGCTATCGTCAACAGGTGCAAGACCTGCAAGCAGAGTTAGCAAACGCTCAGGCAGAAAATGAAGCCCTCCGCGACAGATGCGATCGCCATCGTGCCGAGATGGAGGCAGCTTACGAGCGCAATATCCAGCTAGAGGCATCCTACCAACAGCAGTCTGCCACCTTGGCCACCCTACAGATTGCCCATGCCGAACAGGAAACGCAACTTCAGACCTGCTATACCCATCTGCAGCATCGCGACACAGTGATTGCCACCCTAGAAAACGCCCTTGAGGCACTGCACCAGCAGCACGCTCAGTCCCGCATCTACACCCAGCTCTGGGCGTGGATAAGTGGGGTCATGACTCTTGCGTGCATGATTATGGGGGCGGGTCCGTGGAGTCCGCTACGACCCGTTTGGGAGGCCATCTATCCCCACTTGCCCATGTTTTATTAGAGCACGCCGGACATCGGGAACAGTCGCTCAACAGATGCAGTCCAACGCCATGACTCCCCTAGACAAACGATATTTTGCTAATGTAAACCTCGGATGCACTTCGCAGGGAACTGATCGTGAATATCGCCGAAATTTTTAACCGTGGTGGCTTGGCCATGTGGCCACTACTGATTCTCTCGATCTTGACCTTGGGCACTATTTTTGAGCGGTTATGGTTTTGGAGCATTGTGCTGCGGGGGGAAACAAAACTAGCTGAGCAAATTCTCGATGCCGCCCGCCATGATTGGCAAGAGGCCACGGAACTGGCGGCGAATGCCTGCGATCAACCGATTGGACGCTTTCTTTACACCCCCTTGCAACTTATCGACACGAACCCCGAGATCTTTCGCCTTGCCCTCGAAGCAGCAGCGGACGAAGAACTCAGTGCCATGCGGCGTGGCGAAAAAGTGCTAGAGGCAACCATCACCATGGCACCGCTGTTGGGGCTGCTGGGAACCGTTTTGGGGTTAATTAGCGCCCTGAGTTCTATTCGCTTAGGGGATATTGGCACCCCAGCCACCATGGGGGTCGGATTGGGCATTAGCGAAGCCCTCATTAGTACCGCCTCTGGCTTAGTGGTAGCCATTATTGCCCTTGCCTTTCAGCGTCTCTTTCAGGCATTTTTGTTACAGCAAGCGCAAATCTTTCGTCGCACCGGCAATGAGTTAGAACTCACCTATCGCCAAGAATGGCTGCGCCAAGGGGCTACCAATGAGCCGGAAAAAACCTTTTTTTAGCCGCTGATAGAGAGTACTGTGCTATCCCCTCTCGACATTCGCGATCGCGTCGAGCACCTCAAAGCGAGCCTTCCCCCCACGACTCGCCTCATTGCTGTCAGTAAGTACGCGCCGGTAGCTGCCATGCGAGCGGCCTATGGGGCTGGGATTCGGGATTTTGGCGAAAGTCGCGTCCAAGACGCTGCGGCTAAACGCTTAGAACTGGCGGATCTGACCGACATCACTTGGCACCTGATTGGACACCTGCAAACCAATAAAGTCCGCCAAGCCCTAACACTCTTTGACTGGATTCACACGGTAGATCGCCTGAAACTAGCAGAACGGATCAATGCCATTCTCGCAGAAACCGGGCAGACTGCTCCCCGCTGTTTGCTCCAAGTCAAGCTGCGCCCTGACCCCCACAAGTATGGCTGGGAGCGATCGCAGCTAGAGGCCGCACTGCCCCACTTGGATCGCCTGCCCCACTTACACTGCCATGGGTTAATGACAATTTTGCCCTTGGGACTGCCCCCCACAGAGCAACTGCAGGTTTTTAGGGAACTGCGGGCATGGGGCGAAGCCCTCAGCCGCAAGGGGTGGCAGCGACTGCAATGGCAAGAGTATTCCATGGGGATGACCCAAGATTATCCCTTGGCGGTTCAGGCAGGAGCCACGATGGTACGGATTGGAACAGCGATTTTTGGCAGTAGAACCATTGGGACAAGTTTAATTGAAACAAATTAGCTAAAATGAAAGAGCAGGGCGATCGCGGCATCGGTTCCCTGCTCTTGACTTAGGAGTTAATTAAGACGCTACCCGCGAGCCTCCACCTCAGCAATCTGCAACAGCGTTTTCAACACCGAGTCGGGGTTGAGGCTAATGGAGTCAATCCCTTGGGTGACAAGGAACTCGGCAAACTCAGGATAATCGCTAGGAGCCTGGCCACAGATGCCAATTTTGCGCCCCTTGGCCTTAGCCGTTTGAATGGCTTGTGCCACCATCCGCTTCACGGCTTCATTGCGTTCATCAAAGAGGTGCGCCACCAAGGCAGAGTCACGGTCTAACCCCAGCGTTAACTGCGTCAGGTCATTCGAGCCAATAGAGAAGCCATCAAACACGTCCGCAAAGGCATCCGCCAGCACAACGTTACTGGGGAGTTCACACATGACATAGACCTGCAAGCCATTTTCCCCTTGCTTGAGGCCATGTTTTGCCATTTCCGCCAAGACCCGCTGCCCTTCTTCGGGCGTACGGCAGAAGGGAATCATGAGGATCACATTGGTCAACCCCATTTCATCCCGTACCCGCTTCATCGCTTGGCACTCTAGGGCAAACCCTTCGGCATACTTGGGATCGTAGTAGCGTGAGGCACCCCGCCAGCCAATCATAGGGTTTTCTTCGTGGGGTTCAAATTGGCGGCCGCCCAAGAGGTTGGCATACTCGTTACTCTTGAAGTCCGACATCCGCACCACTACAGGTTTGGGATAAAAGGCGGCGGCGATCGCCCCAATGCCTTGCGCCAGCTTATCAACAAAGAACTCAGCTTTATTGCTGTATTGCTGGGTCAGTTCGGCAATTTTCAGTTTTGCCACCTCATCCTGTAACTCGTCGTAGTGCAACAGCGCCAACGGGTGTGCTTGGATGTGGTTCGCAATAATAAACTCCATCCGTGCTAAGCCCACGCCATCGTTGGGGATGGCGGCCAAACTAAAGGCTTCTTCGGGGTTGCCCACATTCATCAGGATCTGGGTGCGGGTGCGAGGCAGGTTCTCCAGCGCCACTTCCTCTACGTGGAAGGGTAATAAACCACTGTAGATGTGACCTTCTTCCCCTTCGGCGCAGGACACCGTGACCTCTGCCCCATTGGGGATAGCATCAGTGGCATTGCCGCAGCCCACAATGGCTGGAATTCCCATTTCCCGAGCAATAATAGCCGCATGACAGGTACGACCGCCTTGATCGGTGACAATGGCACTGGCTTTTTTCATGATCGGTTCCCAGTCAGGGTCTGTACGGTGGGTCACCAGCACTTCACCCGCTTGAAACTGATCAATATTAGCCACATTGCGGATCACCCGCGCCCGGCCTTGGCCAATCATTTCACCCACAGCACGACCTTTGGCCAGCACGGTTCCTTTCTTTTGCAGGTGGTAGCTGCGCAGAACATTCCCCGCTTTTTGGGACTGCACAGTTTCTGGGCGGGCTTGGACAATAAATAGCTCACCCGTGATACCATCCTTAGCCCACTCGATGTCCATGGGGGTATAGGTGCCCCGCTGTGCAGAATAGTGGTCTTCAATGGCACAGGCCCATTTCCCCAGAGTCAGAATTTCCTCATCGTTAAGGGCAAACTGCTTGCGCAAGGTTTCTGGCACTGGCTCATTACGAGTGAGTTTGGTACCGCCGAGATCGTAAACCATGCGGATTTCTTTGGTGCCGAGAGCTTTTTTGAGGATAGGTTTGTACCCTGCTTTCAGAGTTGGCTTAAAGACAAGGTATTCATCAGGATTCACCGCCCCTTGAACCACGTTTTCCCCTAGGCCATAGGCAGCCGTAATCAAGGCAGCATCCTTAAAACCCGTTTCAGTATCAATGGAGAACATCACCCCCGAACAGGCTAAGTCTGAGCGCACCATTTTTTGTACGCCGACCGACAGCGCCACACTAAAGTGATCAAAGCCTTTGATCTGACGGTAGGAGATGGCACGGTCGGTAAACAGGGACGCAAAGCAGCGATGGCAGGCATCTAAGACCCCTTTGAGGCCATGGACGTTGAGGTAGGTTTCCTGCTGACCGGCAAAACTCGCATCGGGAAGGTCTTCGGCGGTGGCACTAGAGCGCACCGCAACATCGGTATTCGCACCATAGCGATCGCACATATTTTGATAGGCAGCCGCAATCGCATCCGTCAATGCTTGCGGGAAGGGGGTGTGGAGGATCAGTGAACGGATGGCTTGCCCAACGCGATGTAGCTCACCGACATCTTCAACATCCAATCCAGTCAAGAGGCGGCGGAGTTGCTTATCGAGATCCCCGGCTTGGATAAAGTAACGGTAAGCGTAAGCAGTGGTCGCAAAGCCATCTGGAACATTAATCCCCTTCGGGCTAAGCTGTTGCAGCATTTCCCCTAGGGAGGAGTTTTTACCTCCCACTAATGGCAGATCCTTTAAGCTCAGAGAGTTGAGTTCCAGAACAAACGCCGTCTCGCGATCTGCTGCTGTGGTTGTTGATCTGGAGATAGATTGAGTCATTGTTTACTCTCCCAAAAAGTGATTCCAATTAATTCGAAATCTTTGATTGCGATGCTCGATCGAGTTATTGTTTCCTGTCAGTTTTCGTCTTGACAAATCAACTTTCTCCTTGACAACGTAGTACCAACTGACTCTCTCTGGCTGCCTATTGCGTGCCTCGCTGCCCGCAGTTATAGCGTGCCAAAGAAGGTGACTAGACGGTTCTTTGCAGAACGCTCCTACCGCTCTGAGTGTTTATTGCTTCCTCGCAATTGCTTCCTCGCAGCTAGGGTCTAGCACTACCTCCCAAATGCGCCGATGGTCGCGAAAAATTGATCCGTGATGCACACGTAACGTGGTGACTAGGTGGTGGCTAATTTTAACTGGGGCGATCGCCATTGCCTTACAGCTCTATTGTAAACTCCGCAGGCTTCTCTAGGGAGGCGCAGACAACTTTGTACTGCGTTGGTGGCTGTTAAATTGATCGCTCTAGGGTCAGGATGACTCAGTACATCGGGAAGAGAACGCTTTCTTAAGAAATTATTAGAAAATATCTTCTTTTTAAGGGGTTGTTGCATGAAGAGGGGGTGCGAAGGGAAGAGACATGGTAAGTTTCAATGACCACACCAAAACCTGCCATGAAACCTCAATACCGCATCCGCAACTAGCCTGAGTATAACCCCAGATTAACGCCACAGCGAAGCCTGACCCTTTGGCTTGAGGGGTTTGTGCTGAATGCATCGATTGTTAACAATTTCAGCGCTAAATCTGGAGTATCAACGTTTTATAGAAAATGGAGGGCACGGGAACCAGATAAACCCCCTTCCTTCAGGTCGGGGATACAGAATGGTTCCCGCGCCGCTGCAAAGCGGCAGAGTTGATCAACCCTGGCACTCCTCGATATAGCGCTTAACGGTTTGAGCCGACACATTGCCACAGGTTCCCCAATAAAACGACCTGGCCCAAAGCTGATCTTTA
>NZ_JAKLTU010000002.1:0-200528 GCF_022570815.1 Synechococcus sp. PCC 6716 | reverse complement strand
CAGGCTTACGCGGAACAGCCCAAGCAGATATAGCAGCTCACATTGCATGGCTCAAAGACCGCATTCAGCAACTAGACGAGCAGATCGCCACCCAAATCCATCCATGTCAGCCCTGGCAGGCAAAACAGACGCGGCTGATGACGGTTCCAGGGGTGGGCAAGGTCGTCGCCGCGACCTTGTTAGCCCTGTTGCCAGACCTGGGACAGTTGTCCACTCGAAAAATCAGTGCGCTGGTGGGCGTTGCCCCATTCAACCGAGATAGTGGGCAGAAGCAAGGCAAACGCGCTATCGTTGGTGGTCGTGCTGCTGTGCGTCAACTGTTGTACATGGCAGCTTGGGTGGCGGTGCGCCATAATCCAGTGATTCGCGTCTTCTCTCACCGCTTATTAGCGAAGGGCAAGGCTACCAAAGTAGCGTTAGTGGCTTGTATGCATCAGCTATTAACAATTCTCAATGCCATGCTCAACCATGGTACGGACTGGCAGCCGTCCAACTCAGATGGGAGTCCATCGGCTGTTCCAGCATCATCATTTGCTTGACTTTTAAGATAATCGCTTCTCCTTGGGGAGAAAGGTTGGGGATGAGGGAATTCATAGCTACATTCAGCAACACCGACGCTAGCTCCTCACCTCCTGTCCTTAGGGTGCCAACACTGATCCTGTGGTGATTGGCGGGCACCTATCGCGTCTCAAACCCACAAAAATTTACATTACCCTAGGCAACTACACACAACAAACAAGGGTGCAGTGAGACTCCCTACACCCTCTACTTCCCCTGCTGCCAATCAGCGCTAGCCCCTAGGCGGCAGCAAGATTTTTGGCAACAAAGTCCCAGTTCACCAGTTGATTGAGGAAGTTATCGATAAAGTCAGGGCGGCGATTTTGAAAGTCCAAGTAGTACGCGTGCTCCCAGACATCGAGGGTGAGCAAGGGCACCTGACCGTGAACCAGCGGATTTTCGGCATTAGGGGTTTTCGTGACTTTCAGCGTACCCGCTTCAAGTACGAGCCATGCCCAACCACTCCCAAACTGAGTGGCGGCAGCAGTTTTGAACTGAGACTTAAACTCGTCAAAGCTGCCAAAGGCACTGTTAATACGGGCAGCCACATCGCCAGTTGGGGTGCCGCCCCCACCGGGCTTGAGGCTATTCCAGAAAAAGGTATGGTTCCAAACTTGAGCCGCATTATTGAAAATTCCGGCTTTAGCCGCATCGCCATAGCTGAGCCGAATCACATCTTCTAAGGATTTCTCTGCCAACTCTGTATCTTGGGTGAGTTTGTTCAAATTATCAACGTAGGCCTTATGATGCTTGCCGTAGTGAAACTCAAGGGTTTTGGCCGACATGCCGTAGGGTTCAAGGGCACCGGGATCAAAGGGTAAGGGGTCTTGTACAAATGCCATAGTGTTCAATACCTCTCTAAAGGGGCTGAGGGTTAGGCGACTAAGGTGATCATTTCACGACTAGTACTACTATGGGGTACTAATCGCCTCATTAATAATTCGCAATAAATATATTATTACGGTCTAGGGTGAAAGGTGCAATGGAATCTCTGAATCGCCCATGATATGGTCAGAGCAGTCTGGTGATTGACTACCCCATGGTTTCTCCATCGTTACCGCTCTGCCAGGTGTTAGTTGCTGAAAACGCCCCCATTCGTTTTGGCACGGATGGTTGGCGCGGCATTATTGGGGCTGACTTTACGTTTTCACGGCTAGTGCGGGCAGCAAAAGCAGCGGCTTGGGTGTTGCATCGCACCTATGGGTCGGGTACGCCTCGGATGATTGTTGGTTACGATCGCCGCTTTTTGGCGGAGCAGTTTGCGGCGGCGGTGGCAGAGGTGTTGGTCGCTTCAGGGTATGAGGTGTGGCTCGCGAGTCATCCGGCACCGACCCCTGCCCTTAGCTGGGCGGTGAAAGCGGAGACTGCCCTAGGGGCATTGGTAATTACGGCCAGCCATAACCCTGGCATGTATAGTGGCTTAAAGGTCAAGGGAGCCTTTGCTGGCTCGGTTCCCGCTGCTGTGACCCAAGCCATTGAAGCGCAATTAGCCAGCGGTGACTCACCCCCAGTAGGACTCGGTTGTGGGTCGCTCCATTTCTTTGACCCGTGGCCAATGTATTGCGAGGCACTGCAACAGCAGGTGAACTGCACGCCAATTCGTGCAGCGATTGAGGCTGGGCAACTTAGGGTTTATGCCGATGTTATGCATGGGGTGGCAGCAGGGGGTCTGGCTCGCATCCTAGGGATTGCAGTGCCGGAGTTTCGCAGCGATCGCGACGTACTGTTTGGTGGGGGTGCTCCCGAACCCATTGGTCGATATTTACACCAAACGCAGGAGCAACTGCGGCAGATGCCACACACGGGGCAAACGGTCTGCTTGGTTTTTGATGGGGATGCCGATCGCCTCGCCGTGATTGACGGGGAGGGAACCCTTTACACCGCCCAAGAACTCATGCCCATTTTGATCGATCATCTGGCGCAACACAGCCCCTATCGCGGTGCCGTCATCAAGTCGATCAGTAGCTCCGACTTGATAAGTAACGTGGCTGCCCTCCACGGCTTACCGGTCATTGAAACCCCCATTGGCTTTAAGCATATTGCCGATCGCATGGTGGCCGGAGATGCCATTTTACTGGGGGGCGAAGAATCGGGGGGGATTGGCTATGGCCACCACATTCCTGAGCGGGATGCCCTCCTGTCTGCGCTGTACCTGCTAGAGGCGATCGTCACCTCCGGGCGCAGTGTCGGCGAATACTACCACTCTCTGCAGCACCAGGTGGGATTTTTTAGCCATTATGATCGCATCGACTTAAGGCTTGAGACTGAACATCAGCGTCAGCAGCTAGAGCACCTGCTGGCGACGAACCCCCTACAGCGGATTTTAGACAGCGCTGTTGTGGCCTGCAACCGGAGCGATGGCTATAAATTCTACCTCGAGACCGGCGCGTGGCTACTGGTGCGCTTTAGCGGCACTGAACCCCTCCTACGACTGTACTGTCAAGCCCCCTCCCCAGAAGACGTACAGGCGATACTGGCGTGGATGCAGGCATGGCTGTACGAGCGCTTTAGCCCGCCGACAACTTAAGAACGGTCTATCTTGGCTGGCGCACCCGGCCACCAAAGGGGGTGCACCCTTGCTAGGATCCAAAGCGTTGCTTATGGACGATGGTGCCAATGTTCCAGGCTTGGCTGCGCCCGATTTCTGCCTCCCCCATGCTGGCTCCGGCCAAGCATGTTGAAGACTCTCTCATCCTGCGGTTGGGGGTGCTCTGCATGGTCATTGTCGGGATTGTGGCCACGGACATTGCCGCTGAGACCCAAACGAGTGTTTGGGCCGTTCCGTTATCGATCGCTGGGTTTAGCTGGAGTTGGTGGTCGCGTCGGCAAAGGAATGTAGTCGCTAAACTAGCGATTGCCTTGGGAATGGTGATTGCCCTAGTTGTCTTTTTGGGACGTTTAGCTGCCCTCTCCCACGATTCCCGCCTTCTCCTCACTGAGTTGCTCATTCAACTGCAAATTCTCCATAGTTTTGACCTGCCGCGGCGTAAGGATCTGGGTTATTCGATGGTGATTGCCCTGATTCTCATCAGTGTGGCTGCCACCCTTAGCCAAACGATGATGTTTGGTGTATTTTTGCTGGTGTTTTTGGCGATCGCCCTGCCGGTATTAGTGTTAGACTACCGCTCGCGCTTAGGGCTGCTGCCGCTGGCAGTTAACTCCCTAGGGATGTCGTGGCGGCAGTGGTTTGGGCTGTTTGTTTTAATCCTGAGCCTAGGGCTAGGGGTGTTTGTGGTGTTACCCCGGTTTCCGGGGTATCAAATCCGCACCCTGCCCGTGAGTGCTGAAATTCAAGTAGATGGGGAGTTTGATCAAACGCGGGTGATCAACCCCGGCTATGTGAGTGGCAGGGGCGGCGCTGGCGTAGGTGATGATCTGGCAAACCAACGGTTCGATAGTAATTTTTACTACGGCTTTGGTTCTGAAATCGATCAAACCTTGGGTGGTGTGATGACCCCTCAGGAAATTATGCGGGTGAGATCCCAAGCTCCCGGATTCTGGCGAGTACTGGCGTTTGATGACTATACGGGACGGGGCTGGCGCATTAGCAGTAACGATGCTGCTGAAATTCTGCGGCGATCGCCGTGGAGTTTTCGCTATTTGCTGCCTCAGCTCCCCACCCGGGTACCCACCCGCGAAGTCATTCAAACCTATACGGTGGTCTCTGAATTTAGTAATCTCATTCCGCACCTGTACGACCCCCGCGAACTGTACTTCCCCACCCGTGAAATTGCTCGCGATCCTGAAGGCGGGCTACGTGCTCCGGTTCCTCTACCAGAGGGGCTGACCTATTCCGTCATTTCCTACGTTCCCGTGCGCGATCGCTCTATTTTGCGCACTGCTGGCAAAATTCGCAACCCCGCTGCCTACCGTCAGTATCTGCAGGTGCCTGAAGCCTTAACCCCCCGGCTGCAAACCCTCGCCCAAGACCTGTTGGCTAAAGCCGATCGCCCCATTGAGGAACCCTACGAACAAGCTCTTTACCTGACCCAAGCCCTCAAACAGTCCTACCGCCTCGATACCCAAATCCCTAAGCTAGCTGCGGAGCAGGATTTAGTGGCCACCTTTCTCTTTGAATGGCAGGGGGGCTACCCCGATCACTTTGCCAGCGCCTTGACCCTACTGCTGCGCAGTATCGGGATTCCAGCACGATTGGTTACTGGCCTGGGCACGGGGGAATTTAACCCCTTTACGGGCTTGTATATTGTGCGCAATACCGATGCTTATGCCCTCACAGAAGCCTATTTCCCTGAATTGGGCTGGTTTCTGTTTGATCCGATTCCGGGTCACGATCTCTATCCGGCGACCCTAGAGGTGGATCAAACCTTTAGCGTTTTGCAACAGTTTTGGAACTGGGTGACCGGCTGGCTACCGACACCCGTGACGGGCTTTTTCGGTACCCTATTCGCTGCCCTAGAATCACTACTGACGCAGTTTATGGATCTATTTTCCCAAGGGCTGGGCGGAATCATACAAGGCATATTGTTGCTGTGTGGGGCAGCGATCGCCCTCTGGTTTGGCATCTACCTGTGGCAGAGTTGGCGCTATCGGCAACGACTCCGGCGCCTCAGTGCCATTGAGCAACTCTATGTGCAAATGCTAGACTGGCTGGCGCAGCAAGGCTTCCCCAAGCGCAACAGCCAAACCCCTTGGGAATATGCCCAGTACTTGCGAGATGTCCCCCAGCTAGATTCCCTGAGCCAACGCGCCATTGACACCCTCACCCACGCCTACGTCTCGTGGCGGTATGGCGGCGCCGCCCTACCATTACCCGCCCTGCGGCGCGCCCTAGGCCAGCTTAAGGATCAACGCTGGCGATCGCTACAACACACCGCCACCCATTTGAATCGGTTGATCCGCAAGGGTGGCAGCCGCTGAGAACAGTCCCCATGGAATCCCGTACACTCGAAGACTGAGATTTCTGATCGCCCCAACGGTTAGGATCGGGGATAGCACTTACAGGTTTGCATTGGTGGAGGGTTCAGGCATGGATGCCCATACGTGGCAGACCCCGTCACAGTGGATCATGGTAGGGTTACTCCTGCTGTTTGCGATCGCCCACAGCGGCTTGGCCAGTTTGCGCCCTTGGGCCGAAAAACGTATTGGTGCGAGACTGTACCGTATCTTTTTTGCGTTGGTGAGCCTGCCGTTGGCCACGGGGCTAATTGTCTATTTCTTGGCGCATCGCTACGATGGGGTGCAACTGTGGCAACTGCAAGGAGTGCCGGGGCTATCGGCAATAGTGTGGGGGCTGTCGGCACTGTCGTTTCTCTTTCTGTATCCCGCCACCTTTAACCTGCTGGAAATTGCCGCCATCCAAAAACCCGAGATCCATCTCTACGAAACTGGCATTATCCGCATTACCCGCCACCCTCAACTCTGGGGACAGGTGATCTGGTGTGTTGCCCATACCCTTTGGCTAGGAACCTCCTTTACTCTACTGACCTCCTTGGGGCTGATTGCCCATCATTGTTTTGGCGTCTGGCATGGCGATCGCCGCTGGGAAAACCGCCATGGCGAAGCATTTCGTGCCATCAAAGCTCGCACCTCAATCATTCCCTTCAAAGCCATTTGGCAAGGCAAGCAACCCCTCCTGTGGCACGAGTTTTTGCGCCCCGCCTATGTTGGGGTTGCGGTGTTTGTTGCGTTGATCTGGTGGTTGCATCCCTACTTTTACGGCATCAGCACCGCTATAGGTGCCTTGTAACAACCTGTTCAACGCATCGACGGCATAACGGCACAAAAGTACCCCTACGGTTAAACCATAGGGGTCATCGGTGTTGCTGAATGTGGCTATGAATTCCCCCATCCCCAACCCTTCTGCCTAGGGAGAAGGGAGCTAAGAGTCTTATTCCCTCTCCTTTGGGAGAGGGCTAGGGTGAGGGCGGCAACATACTTAATATTCAGCAACGCCGGGTAATCATTGACCGCACTGATGGACGGTCACTGAGGTGATAAACCTAAGGGTCGTAGGGCTTTTTGCCACTGAACTTAAGTTGGGCAGGGTTCGGGTTCTGGCCAATTGAGCGGGGAACGGTGTTGACTGCTTCGCGACCTTGGTTCACTTTTTCTGGGAATACCCCATCTTTCGGATGGAGGAGTACCGTTTCTCCATCAGGAAAGATACGGTAAATCTTGTAGTCATTGATTTTGCGAGGACGCAGTTGCTGAGCCGCTAACGCGAGGCACTGCTCTTTGCGAGCAAGATAAACCAAATTTTCGCCTTCGCGCATTACGGCTGCCCCAGCGGTTGGCATTTCAAAAACCTGCTCTTTGGGGCTAGTCCAGGTGATCGCGTACTTTTCTTCAATGTCGGCTTTGCTGAGGAGGCCGCCAGTGCTGCCACCGTACAGCGGGGGTTGCCCAGTTAGTGTTGTCATGCGAATTTAACTCCCAATCTCCCACGAGATAGTTATGATCTAGGTATTTCAGCTAGATTCAACGGCATCGTAACATTGAAGCTGTAGCCTTGGTATAGGTTTGCGAGAAACTGTAACAGTTTGTTATTGACATCCTCCACCATCCTACAGGACGGGGCTTGCATCCCAATGGGGTTGGTCAGTGGCCGCTCTATCCCTTGGCGATCGCCCCCGCCTCCGCTAGGATAAACTTGAGTTCTGTTGCCCCTATGGATACGTACTCTATGGTCATGCCCACAGAAAACACCACCTTGATGCCCGCCACCGTGACTGTTGAGCCACAAATTCTGGTTGCGCAGAAGTTTAAGGATACCCTTGGGGATGACTTTGCCAAAGCGTGGAATAACTTTGTTGATTCCGGCCAACTTTGGGCACTGATCATTGGCCTTGCCCTCGGCTGGATATTTGGTAAGTTACTCAATTTTTAGCGTACTGTTTTAGCGTAGTGTTTAGTGCCGCGGACGTCCCTATCCCCGATGGGGTAATTCATCTTGGGCATCATTCCTTTCCATCTGAGGCCAGCATGTGAGTACTCAACCGCAACCTTGGAGTCAACGCTTTGAGAGCGCTCTACATCCGGCGATCGCCCGCTTTAACGCCAGTATTGGCTTTGATATTCGCCTGATTGAGTATGATCTGACCGGTTCCCAAGCCCATGCCAAAATGTTGGCGAAAACTGGCATTATCAGCCCTGAAGAAGGGGAACGCCTGATCCAAGGCCTTGAGCAGATCCGTCAAGAATACCGTCAGGGGCGCTTTAGCCCCGGCATCGATGCCGAAGATGTTCACTTTGCCGTGGAGCGGCGCTTAACAGAACTTGTGGGAGATGTGGGCAAAAAGCTCCACACGGCTCGCTCCCGTAATGATCAGGTGGGCACGGATATTCGCCTTTATCTGCGCGCCGAAATTGATCAGATTCAGCAGCAACTGCGGCAGTGGCAGCGCACCCTCCTTGAGGTGGCCACCCCCCACGTGGAGACCCTGATCCCGGGCTATACCCACCTACAGCGGGCGCAACCCCTGAGCTTGGCACACCATCTGCTGGCCTATGTGGAGATGGCAGAACGCGACTGGCAACGCTTGGCTCAACTTCGGCAGCGGGTAAATGTCTCTCCCTTGGGGGCAGGTGCGCTAGCAGGAACCACCTTTCCCATCGATCGCCACTACAGTGCGCAATTACTCGGCTTTGCTGAACCCTATCGCAATAGCCTTGATGCCGTTAGCGATCGCGACTTTGCCATTGAATTCCTGTGCGCCGCTAGTTTAATTATGGTGCACCTGTCGCGGTTGGCCGAAGAGGTCATCCTCTGGGCATCGGAGGAGTTTGCCTTTATCCAGCTCACCGATACCTGCGCCACTGGCTCAAGCATTATGCCGCAAAAGAAAAACCCCGATGTGCCTGAACTGGTGCGGGGGAAAACTGGGCGGGTGTTTGGCCATCTTCAAGCGCTCTTAGTGGTTATGAAGGGGCTGCCCTTGGCCTACAACAAAGATCTCCAAGAAGACAAAGAAGCGATTTTTGATGCGGTGGATACAGTTACTGCCTGCCTAGAGGCCATGACCATTTTAATGGCGCAAGGGATTGTCTTTCAGCCTCAGCGCTTAGCCGCAGCAGTCAATAGTGATTTTGCCAATGCCACCGATGTCGCAGACTATCTGGCCAGTAAGGGGGTGCCCTTCCGCGAAGCCTATAACCTCGTGGGGCGAGTGGTCAAAACCTGTCTAGAGCAAGGTAAATTTCTTAAGGATTTAACCTTGCAAGAGTGGCAGGCTCTGCACCCCGCGTTTGAAAACGACATTTACGAGCGCATTACCCCACAGCAAGTGGTGGCAGCACGGAATAGCTATGGCGGCACCGGCTTTGCCCAAGTCCGCACCGCTCTTGAGGAGGCGCGGCGACGCCTTAATGATTTTTAATGAAAAACGGTACCGCTTGCCCGTAGCCTGAGAATTAGACTGTTTTTGCGGTCGAGTTTAGATACAAAACGTTGCAAGCTCTTAAGAAGGATTCCGTAATGACTACGTCTCTAGCAACGAAATTGCGCGAAGGCACCAAAAAAGCCCATACAATGGCGGAGAATGTTGGCTTTGTGCGTTGCTTCCTCAAAGGAACGGTTGAAAAAAGCTCCTACCGCAAGCTCGTTGCCAGCCTTTACCACGTGTACAGTGCCATGGAAATGGAAATGGAGCGGTTGAAAGACCACCCCATCGTGGGCAAAATTTATTTTCCCGAACTCAATCGTAAGCATAGCCTTGAGCAGGACTTGGCCTACTACTTTGGCGCCAACTGGCGTGAGGAGGTGACTCCGTCTGCGGCGACTCAAGCTTACGTGGCTCGTATTCACGAGGTTGCTACTACGGCTCCCGAACTGCTCGTGGCACATTCCTACACGCGCTACCTCGGAGACTTATCGGGGGGGCAAATCCTTAAAGGGATTGCGGAGCGAGCCATGAACCTCCACGATGGCGAAGGCACTGCCTTTTACCACTTTGAGGCCATCAGTGATGAAAAAGCCTTTAAGCAGCTTTATCGCCAACGCTTGGATGAGCTAGCGGTGGATGAAGCGACCGCCGATCGCATCGTGGATGAAGCCAATGCTGCCTTTGGCATGAATATGAAGCTGTTCCAAGAGCTGGAAGGGAATCTGATTAAGGCGATTGGTCAATTGCTCTTCAACAGCCTCACTCGTCGCAAGCAGCGGGGCAGCACGGAACTGGCCACAGCAGAATAGTTGGTAAAGGAGAGGGAACAGGAGATAGGGAAAAGAGGAGAGTCTCTTCTCGCTCCTCATAGGCAACACTGTAGGGGCGTGGTTACCATGCCCTTCCAAGGATTACTGATGGTACAGTCTTTTTCAAAAATCGCCTTACTGGTTAAGTCAGACAGTTTCTTGTGGTGTTTCGGGCGATCGTTGAGCAAAATCTTGCGGAATCTGCTCCCGCAATTGCTGGATAAAGGCATGATGCTCTGGTGTCTGTAGCCCCTGTTGCAGAGTTGCCAGCACCAGCACCATGTCGCCTGCTAGCAGTGCGGGTAAAGCCAGCCAAAGACCCGGAAACATAGGGTTACGCAGGATACCAGCAGAGTCGGGTTGCAGGGGAATATAGTCACCGTTTTGGAGGTGAAACCAGTCCAGCTTGCGATCAAGCACTTGCCACACCAAGTACTCTTGTACGCCGTTACGTCGGTAGGCACGTTTCTTATCTCGCAGGTCGATTGTGGCCGAACTGGCAGCAATTTCGATCACCAGTTCCGGTGCCCCCTCAATATAACCATCGGTGCTGAAGCGGGTTTGCCCCCCTGCACGAGGGTCAATTAACAGGATGGCATCGGGTTGGAGTTCGTTGTCCAAATCTAGCCGTACGGTAGCGTTATCCCCCAAACGAGTGCCAGGAGTTGACACCTTGTAACTCCAGAGTCAACCAATCAGGTTGGCGTGGGGTTCGGCATGGGATTCAAAGCCCAGGGGAGAGGCTATGTAGACAATTCCCTCAATCAGTTCGGCTTTTTTGACCTGGGGCATGGCGGCATAGCGCTGCTCAAATTCCCAGCGCGTCAGGGCATCACCATTTTCTAGCGGTGGCAGGGTAGGATGGGGTGGTGTAGTGTGGGAAAGGGAACGGTTCATCGTCACAGAAAACCTCCGAGAAGCCCCGCACCTTCAGGTCGGGGAGGGACAGGAGCGGCAATTGAGAGGGGTTCAATACCCCCGAAATTGCCAAGTTTAGTACGCTTGTTTTTCATAGTTACATGTGGAAATATAACAGGATGAAACAAACTCTGACATTAGTTTGCAAACTTGCAACCACACCTGAACAAAATGCCAAGATTGAGGCAGTGCTTCAGGCGTTTGCTGCTGCTTGCAACTATGCCAATGAGCGAGTCAAACCCAAAACAACCAGCAAAACAACGATTCAGTCGTTGGTCTATAACGACCTGCGAGAACAATTTGGGTTGAGTGCTAATCAGGCAGTCAGGGTTTGTGCTAGGGTTGGGGCGAATCGAAAAACAGCCAAAGTGAAGGGCAAACCTGTCAAAGCGTTTCGTCCAACTTCGGCAGACTACGATGCCCGAATCTTCTCTTTTCGGGAGACGGATTGGACAGTCAGCCTGACCCTGCTGGGATGTAGAGAACACATCAAACTGGACATAGGACACTACCAGCGCGGCCAGCTGAAGGGGTGTCAACCCACGTCGGCTCAACTGTGCAAGCATAGAGATGGAAGATACTACATCCACATTCAACTGAGCGACGAAGCTCCTGAACCCATTCGGTCGGACAAGGGGATTGGCGTTGATTTCGGTCGGCGTGAAATCGCTAAAACTAGTACCGATAACGGTTGGGATGCTAAGCAGTTGAATCAAGTTCGAGATCATTTCGCCAAAGTGAGAGCATCGCTCCAGCAAAAAGCCTCGAAGGGCACACGGTCGAGTCGGCGTCGATGCCGACAAGTCCTGCAACGGCTGTCGGGGAGGGAGAGACGTTTTCAGCGATGGCTCAATCATTCCATCAGTGCATCCATCATTCGTGAAGCAAAACACCTCCATGCCATTGTTGCTATCGAGGATTTGACCGGCATTCGCGATAGAATCAACCAGCAACCGAGAAACACGACCGAGCGGAGACGGTCTAACAGTTGGGCGTTCTATCAGTTGCGACAATTCTTGGAATACAAGGGTATCAAGGAAGGAGTTGAGGTGGTTGCTGTACCCCCTGCCTATACCAGTCAAACCTGCCATTGTTGCTTGCATATTGGGTTGAGAACTGAAAAAAAGTTCAAGTGTGGGCATTGCGGATGGATTGGTGATGCAGACCTAAATGGAGCAATCAATATTGCGCTTTTGGGGCAGTCCGTAACGCTGCCTGGAGGCTCCTGGCTGGCTTGCGAGATAGCCGGAGGGCTACAGAAAGCCTCGCCCTTCTAGGGCGGGGAAGTTTACTTTATACCTAACCTATGACTTTATACCTAACCTATGACACAACGCCAAGGTTTAACGGTGTGGTTCACCGGTCTCTCTGGGGCGGGTAAGACAACCCTTGCCCACTACGTTTTCAAACATCTTTGCGAAGCAGGCTATCCTGTCGAGATGCTGGATGGCGATATTATCCGTCAACACTTGACCAAGGGGCTGGGATTTTCTAAAGAGGATCGAGATGAAAATATTCGCCGGATTGGCTTTGTGGCTGAACTGCTCACCCGGCATGGGGTGATTGTCATTGTCTCGGCCATTTCCCCTTACCGCGAGGTGCGGGAGGAGGTGCGGGCTAAAATTGGTCGCTTTGTGGAAGTGTTTGTCAACGCCCCCCTGATGGTGTGCGAACAGCGGGATGTGAAAGGGCTATACAAACGGGCGCGGGCTGGGGAAATTCGCAACTTTACGGGAATTGATGATCCCTACGAACCCCCCCTCCATCCAGATGTTGAATGCTGCACCCATCTGGAAAGTATTGACGAGAGTGTGGCTAAAATTCTCAAGTTCGTGATGACAATGCTAACCTCAGAGCCGCAAGGTACTACCGCAGTAGGTTAGGCAGTGCGATGATCTCAAATACTATGCCAAGACACTAGCTACGCTGAACCATCGGCTCCTTTGCGGCTTCTAATAGAGAGCCTAGGCACTTCGTAAGGCCACAATGGGGTCAAGCTGGGCGGCGCGTTGGGCGGGAACGACCCCAAAAAATAGACCGATACTGCCGGAGACGCCAACGGCTAAGACAACAGCGACGGGGGCAACACCTGCCTCTAGGGGTGTGAGGGCAGCCACCAAGAGCACACCACCCACCCCTAGCCCGGTTCCCAGTAAGCCCCCTAGAGCCGAGAGGATAATGGCCTCAATCATAAACTGTGCCAGAATATCCCGCTGTGTGGCACCAATGGCTTTACGGAGGCCAATTTCTTGGGTGCGTTCTGTCACTGAAACCAGCATGATGTTCATAATGCCAATCCCGCCCACCAGCAGAGAAATGCCGGCGATCGCCGCCAGCATCAGGGTGAGGGCATTGCTAATGTTCCCAATGATTTGCAGGGCTTCTTTTTGGGTTTGGATGGTAAAGTCATCCTCATCCACAATTTGGTGCCGCAGGCGCAGCAGGTTAGTAATCTGGAACTTTGCGGCATCAATACTTTGCTCATCCCGCGCCGATACAGAAATAAAGGTTAAGGAAATACCATAGGGCGATCGCTGGCCAACAATCCGTGAGGCCATCGTCGTAATAGGAATGTAGGCGGCTTCATCTTGGTTATTCCCAAGAAAGGCTCCCTTTTCTGCCATTACCCCAATGACTTCAAAGGACAGATTTTTAATGCGAACCTGTTGTCCAATAGGGTTTTCGTTAATAAATAGCTTTTTGGCTAGGTCGGATCCCAAAATCACCACCCGCCGATGCCGCTCCAAATCTTGGTCGGAAATAAACCGTCCCCGCTCAACAGTAAAGTTGCGTACCGAGGGAAAGGTGGGGGTGGTGCCCACAATCAGGGCGTTCGTATTGCGCCCACGATAGGTGATGCGCTGTTGCACTTGAATTTGGGGAGCGACTTCAGCCACGGTGGGAATTTGCGTGGCGATCGCCTTGGCATCCTCTAGCACAAGGGTTTGCGGCACTTCAAAGGTACGGTTACGGGCTTGGGGGGTTCCCGGCACAATAAATAGCGTATTTGGGCCGAGGGACTCAAACTGTCCTGCTGCATACCGCTGTGCTCCTTGCCCCACCCCCACCATCGCAATGACCGCAGCATTGCCAATCATAATGCCCAGCATGGTTAGACCACTGCGCAGGCGGTTGGCCTTGAGGGTGGCGATCGCCATGCGAATACTTTCACCAATATCCATGTTGCCTTTGACTCACGGGTTCCGGTTACTGCACTCAATGTAGCGCAAATAACATTGACAACGTTGGCAACAGTATTTATACTATACCGTGGCATTAAGGGGGTTAACGCCAACTACTGCCATTTTAGACCTTAGGAGAAACCACGTATGGATTCTAGTAGTAGTAACCAAAGTGTTGCTTCTCAAGAACCCATTCCTGCTAACGAAGACCCCTGCCATAGATGGAGCGGTATTCACGGGGCGATCGCTTAGATGAGTCTGGCTTGCAACCTCAATCCTTGGGATTAGGAGTGCCGAATTACGATTCATCTGCGCCCGTTCCAGAGCAGGTTCGCTGCAATACGGAGATGAATCATGCGCACTATCCTCTGCGATAAGTACGTTCCCTTGGATTGTCGTATTTTGGCTGGTCAATCTCAAGCCATTCCATAACTTTTTGAGTCTTTCCATAGGCTGTGCTCACAGGATTCTGCGGGCAACAGATGACACAACCAAGCTCCCCATAGTTGCTCTGGGCAGGCTCAGGGTAATGGGGGTGGCTTTCTATTGTGCTTTTGGAGTCTAACACCTCTCAACAAAAACAGGGCTATGCTTTAGCGCTGCCTAGCCTGTAGCTGCTAATGCTGAGCATTTTTCGTGGGCATTGCCATCACCCACAACCTTATTGCAGTTTCAGTGTTTCCAGTCTTCGCCTTACCTTAAATGTCTCCATGGAGGTAAATCATGTCTCATGAACTAAAGAAAAGGTTTCTGTGCCCCTACATTCCCTACCGTGGTCAGATCACCCTTGACACGCTGACCTTTGATGCCAACCTACAGGAATTTGCCCAGCGCTCAGGCCTCATTGCTGCGCTGCATTCTGCCGGAAAACTCTCCTCCGAGGAGGCCTTTGCATCCATTTCTAGTCTCTGGTGGGAATTAGCAGATGCGTATTTACCGCTGGCGCACTCCCGCCCCACCGACGCTTAGACAGTATCAAACAGTATCAACAACGGATAAGGAGCACGCCAATGATTAGGAACCCCCTTGAGGATTTGCTGACCTACCCCCAAGGCTTAGGTGCAGCCAAGCGGACAGCAAATCAACTGACCACTTCTGACCTAGTGCGCGCCCTGCGGCAAATTGACCCAGCTAAGCGAGTACTGGCGTTTCGGCTCCTCGAAAAAGACAAAGCCATCGCCGTGTTTGAAGCCCTGACTCCCGATGAGCAGGCCACCCTCACTGAAGGTATGACCGATCCGGAAATCATTAGCATTTTAGAGGCTCTTGAAGCAGATCAACGGGTTCGTCTTTTTGAAGAGCTGCCAGCAAAGGTGACCAAACGCCTACTCAGCCAACTCAGCCCCGAATCACGGCAGGCGGTAAACTTACTCCTTGGCTACCCTGAGGGCACCGTTGGCCGCCGGATGAACCTGCGTTATCTGGCTTTGCGAGACACCATCACAGTGGGGGAGGCGATCGCCACCATCCGCAATAGCAGTGTTGAGGCTGAAGAGCTAGGCATTATTTTTGTCATTGATGACCAGCGGTTTTACCGTGGCTTCCTGCGCCCAATTCAGCTCATGAAAGCCATGCCGGAGCAACCCATTCAACAGCTATTGCAAGGACAAGACATTGCTGTGGCCGTAACCGCACCGGAACTGACTGCTGCGAGGCTCCTCAAGGACAATGATTTACCCGCTATCCCCGTAGTGGATCAAGAAGGACGGCTTGTTGGCGACCTGACGTTTGATGATGTCTTGGATCTCATTGAAGAAGAAGCAACGGACGTGATCCTAGCGCAAGCAGGGGTAGGCAACCTGATTAGTCGTGATCAAATTTGGAGCGAAAAGTTAGTCCGCGGTCCCATTCGCTACGCCATACAGTTACGGATTGCTTGCCTGATCATTACCCTCATCGGTGGCATGATGGTTGGAGGAGTGATCCAATACTTTGAGGAGGTGCTGGAAGCCGTTGTGGCTGTGGCAATTTTTATTCCGGTGGTGATGGATATGGGTGGCAATGTGGGCACCCAGTCCACCACTGTGTTTGCGCGGGGGTTAGCTTGGCAACAGATTGATATTCGCCACTACAGCGGCTACTTGTTCCGAGAACTGCGGATTGGTGCCATTATGGGGTTGATTTTAGGCACGGCAGGCGGACTGATTGCCCTAGCATGGCAGGGGTTACCCAATGATGTCCCCCAATTGGGTGCAGCCGTAGGAATATCGTTGTTTATTGTGATTACCTTAGCTGCCGTTCTCGGGGCATTGCTCCCGTGGATACTGCTGAAATTAGGGTTTGATCACGGTCCAGCCGCGGATCCGTTTATCACGACCATCAAGGACTTTACGGGGTTACTGTTGTACTTTTATCTTGTCAGCCTGTTCCTTGGCATATCGGCCTGAGCGATGACAACTACTGATTTTATCGTGCGTCTTGTCGTGGCGTTCTGCCTAGGGGCAGCTCTAGGTCTAGAGCGGCAATGGCGACAACGCATGGCAGGGTTGCGCACCAATACCCTTGTAGCGACGGGGGCGGCTCTCTTTGTGATGCTCTCGGCACTCACGCCCGGAGATGCCAGCCCCACTCGGGTGGCAGCGCAAGTTGTTTCGGGGATTGGTTTTTTGGGCGGTGGTGTCATCCTACGGGAAGGACTGTCTGTGCGGGGGCTAAACACAGCAGCAACGCTGTGGTGCGCAGCGGCAGTGGGATCACTGAGTGGAGCTGGTTTGCTCTATCAGGCAACGTTAGGGGCGATCGCCGTCTTGGCCGCTAACTTAGTATTGCGTCCCCTAGGCTATCGGATTAACCAACAACCCCTCAAGGGCACAGAGTTAGAACTGTGCTATCGCTGCGATGTGATCTGCCATAGCCAGAGCGAAGCCTTGATCCGTGCGTTATTTTTGCAATCCATCGGTAATACTAAACTCACGCTGCGATCGCTGTTTAGCGAAGATTTGGAAGATAAACCAGACTATGTTCAGGTACAGGCCGAGCTCACCACTCAAGAGCGGAACGACGAACGACTAGAGCAAATTGTCAGTCGCCTGAGCCTTGAGCCAGGGGTTGTATCCATTCGCTGGCGGATCATTGAGGCAGAGTATGGATGAACTACCCCATCCGGTAGCTGGCAAATCCTGCCGTGAGCGATGCGCCTCTAGGCTGGATCGTCTTTAGAGTAGATTGGTCTAGATTATGATTAGCAGTTGACCCCGTTAGGAAGCAAAACTGTGACATTCGGCCAATGGATTGGCTTACTGGTCTTGGGGGTATGCCTATACATCCTCTGGGAGATCCGCCAAGTACTATTGTTGGTTTTTTTGGCGGTGGTACTGGCAACTGCCCTCAACTGGTTCCAACTGCATTTGCAACGCTTAGGGTTCCGCAGAGGTCGGGCGATCGCCATCAGTATTAGCCTCAGTTTTTTCCTCATTGCTGGCTTCTTTCTAATTATCATTCCCCCCTTTCTCCAAGAAGCACAGCAGTTAGGCGTGCTCATTCCCAAGGGCTTGGGACGGGTAGAGCAATGGCTCGACGACATGAATCATGTGCTACCGAATACGGGGTTGGATGATACTCCCTTGTTAAACCGCCTTGTCACTCAACTGGAGCCGTTTCTAGACCGCATTTTTAATAACTTCTTTGCCCTTTTTTCCAATACCTTAGCGGTGTTGTTGAATACCCTTTTGGTTCTTGTGCTAACGGTGATGCTGGTGATCAATCCCCAGCCCTATCGCAACGGCTTTGTACGCCTCTTTCCCGCGTTTTACCGCTCTCGCATTAATGCAATTCTCACCCAAAGCGAGCAGGCATTGCTGGCATGGCTAGCAGGAACAGGCCTAAATATGCTTGTGATTGGCGTAGTCAGTGGTCTAGTACTAGCCCTGCTAGGGGTGCGCTTAGTCTTGGCGAACGCCTTCTTAGCCGGACTGCTTGAGGCAATCCCTAATATTGGCCCAGCCTTAAGTGTGATTCCACCAATGATCATCGCCTTTATTGACGAGCCATGGCGAGCCGCTGCTGTACTAGCGGCCTACATTGTCATTCAGCAACTAGAACAGTACCTTCTTGTGCCCCTCGTCATGGCAAAACAGGTGGATTTACTCCCTGCTGTGACCCTAGTCTCACAAATTGTCTTTGCCATTTTCTTTGGTTTTCTAGGCTTACTTTTGGCCTTGCCCTTAGTCATTGTTGGCCAGATATGGTTTAGTGAAATTGTTCTTAAGGACATTCTCG
Source organism: Synechococcus sp. PCC 6716 (assembly GCF_022570815.1). Taxonomy (NCBI): domain Bacteria; kingdom Bacillati; phylum Cyanobacteriota; class Cyanophyceae; order Synechococcales; family Synechococcaceae; genus Synechococcus; species Synechococcus sp. PCC 6716. The sequence continues at coordinate 182,501 of NZ_JAKLTU010000002.1, read as the reverse complement.
ATTGCTGGCAGGCGGAGCAACCCGATGCGTCAACTCCGGCTGAAGCAGCAGTGTTAACAGACCCCAGTGAAGCACCTCCTATATAGCCTTTGCGGCATTGCTGAATAGGAATATGATTTCCTGTAAGATGGGCACATCACGGAACTTGAGGGACTGACGTAGCAATCGAATTGGGTGCTTCAGCATGTCTAGGGACTTGGACTAGCACAATGTCTTCCGATGCAACCGGGCAAGATAGTGTCGAAATCGCGTGTTTTCTCCCTCAACTCGCGTCATGTCGTCAAATGTGCTGCGCTCAACTGCATGATTCCGATCGCGAAGCCCGAGAGCTACAAGGTTAAAGCTTAATACCAAGACTAGGTAGCTCTGACCGTTTTCCTAATCATGCCACAACGCCTCGTAAATTACTCGTAAATTATATGACCACTGGCAACCGTAACCACCTCGCCACTGGCCAACCGCAACTGTAGATGACCCTTGGTATTGATGCCAGCGCCTTCTCCTTGCCACAGAGCGGGGGCTATCTTCTGTTGTTGTGTGACCTCTGTAACTTTAATGGCGCGACCCCGCAAAAAGTCCCGCTGACTCACGGCGCTCAACCAGTCGATGGAACTCTCCCAACACCATAACAGTTCCTCGCGAATGGCCATTAACAAGTCTAGTTCCGTCGGTACTGCGGTTGCTTCGGCCACTAGGGTTTGCAAACTAATGGCTTGCGGCAGCTCATCTTTGCTGAGGTTAAGACCAACCCCGACCACTAGCCATCCTTGATGGTGCTCACACAGAAGACCCGCTAATTTTTTCCCCTGGGCCATAACATCGTTAGGCCACTTGAGTTGTAGCTGCTGCCACAACGAGGGCACCACAGATTCAACCGCCTGTACGACCGCTAACCCCGCCACCAAGCTGGGGGCAACGATCGCTGGGGAGGCGGTCACCACAAAGGAGGCAGTAAAACCTCCTGAGCGCCACTGTCGTCCATACTGGCCGCGACCGTGGGTTTGATTGCGGGTATAAATAACTTGGCCGTGATAGAGACTATTGGCATGGCGCAATGCCCACGTATTCGTACTGTCGCAGGTCTCTAACCAAGTCAACCACGGGGGGAGGGGCTGATTCATCTAGCTCTCACGCTGGCTAGACACTGATGGCGGCTTCGGGGACTTAAACGGCAAGAGTTCCTCTAATAGTTCTGGCTTTGGGTGCTCTTGCAAGGGGTGCAGATGAGGCTGAAGCAGTTGACCAATCCACTGTCGTAAGGACGCTTGGCACTGAGCTTCATCGGTAATCGATGCAGCTACAAAGTAGCGATCGCCCCCTTCTGGCGCCGGCACCAGAATACCCGCCTCTTGGCAATTAACTAAGGCCTTTTCAACGTGGCTTGGTGTTAGCTGTGTTGATGTAGTTTTGAGGAATAGGGCAGCAAGCTCTGGTAACTGAGCCGCCACATCACGGTGCTGAAGCAACCATGGCAAGACCTCGGCAAAAGTGGCGGGGAGGGCTAAGGTACATCGTTGTTGTTCCAAGAGTGCCCGATAGGTGGCCAAGCTATGGAGCGGACGTTTCTCAAAGTTGGCTACGGCGATCGCCCTTGGGGGCAAAGACTCGCGCAATCCTAGCTTCAGTTGGTTAGGGCTGCCCTGGAGATGAAACACACAAAACACCGTATTTTTGCAAACGTAACGCAGATACTCCGAAAATTTAACCATCCCCAGTTGCAGGATATGAAACTGGGGTAGCAGCGCCTGCACCGCTTCTTGCACTTTACTGATTGCTAGCCCCTCTTGTCGCAGCATAGCAGCACAGTGAGGATCGCGACGGTACCACTCGAGCACCTCGCGGGTTTTGGCGATCGCCCCTTCTGCTTGACAGGTAGCGCTGCCCCTGAGAGCCTGACAAAGCCGTTGATTATCTGGATCCGCAGGCAGCGCCTTGAGAACAGGGGGACTAGCAATCGCAGGAGGTGCAGCCAACGGCGGTTCGGACTGCCGTGCTAGGGTAGGGTCTGGAATGTGAACAAAGACATCACAAATCGCTTGGAAGCTTTTGCCCGCCGCATCTTCGTAGGCACAGCCAATCACGGTTTTGCCGTACTGCCGCAGTTTTTTAGCAAGGGAACCAAACCCGCCGTCGCCAGAGACAATCACAAAGGTGTCTAGCTGCGGATCTCGGAAGATTGCATCGGTCACATCAATGGCCAACTGAATATCAGCGGCATTTTTACGATTTTCGTAAGAAAATCCAAAGACTTGTACTGGCTCAATTCCCAGTTGGTGCATTTCCCGTCGTAGGGGGCCTAAGCGGGTATCGCTCCAGTTGGCATAGGCTCGCTGCAACAGTACCCGCTCAATGGGATAGACTTCAGTAATGCGCTCTTGGATAGACTTCAGAGAAATTTTGGCAACATCAGAAGTTCTAATGTTGTAGCCCTTAATCAGGTTTTCAATATCATAAAAGATTGCTGTGCGACGGGTTGCACTAGAGGCAGGCAGACGATCCAGTTTAGTTTCTACATCAGCTAGTTTGCGCTCAACAGCGGCTAAGGCCATCTCAAAGGTATGCATAGCTGAATCGGAGGCTTGAGTTCGTCGGCGATCGCTCAGCCAACTGCCGACCAACGCACCAGCAGAACTCACCGCTACAATCGGCATGGGTTGCCGCACAAAGGCGATCGCCACTGAACCAGCGACTACCGCACCTAGAGGAGGTATGCACCACTGCTGCCATCTCATACTTTTTGTATCTTACCGTAACCGTTTCTCTCGACGCTGAGCCACTAGGTACAGTGTGCTCAACCTCCCCAAGAGTCAAGTGAACTACCGCTCATCATCGCTACGCGATAGATAAGCGGCTTCCTTGTTCAACGGGGACAGCATCTAGCAAAACCGAAGTTTTACCAGATGTCTTACGTCCCCTCCCAAAGGCAGTAGAGCTAGTTCCTAACTCCAATATCCGCAAGGCTTCATTTCTTATGTTGATTGCAGCATTTATATCCCTATCATGCTCTGTATTACAAACATCACAAGTCCAATTGCGAACATCAAGCGGTAGGTTACCCACTTGATTGAGGCAAACATGACAGGTTTTTGAGGAAGGAAAGAAACGGTCTACTTCTTGATAAACCTTTCCTTCTCTTTCAGCTTTGTACTTGAGCATGGTACAAAACATCCCCCAGCCAGCATCACTAATCGCTTTGGCTAGCTTGGGATTTCGCACCATCCCTTTCACATGCAGATTTTCTACAGCAATCACTTGGTTTTCGTTGACTATCTTGCGGGATAGCTTGTGCAGAAAATCTTCACGACAGCGAGCTATTTTATGGTGAACGCGAGCGACTCGCTTTCGAGCTTTATCTCGATTGTTGCTCCCCTTCTGTTTGCGAGAAAGCTTCTTCTGTTTGCGCTTTAGGTTACGAGCATGTTTGGCTAAATGCCGAGGGTTGTCGAACTTCGAGCCGTCACTCGTAATTGCGAAGTGAGTCAGCCCTAAATCTATGCCTATTGCTTCCCTCTCAGGACTAGGAGGGGGTTGCTCTCGGCCATCCTCAACGAGGATGGACACATAGTACCTCCCATCTGGATTGAGCGAAACCGTAGCCGATTTGATTTTCCCCTCAAACTCTCGATGTTGACAGCAGTACAATGTCCCAACGTTTCCAGGGAGTTTAACGCAATCCCCTTCTACTTTGACGTTTTGAAGGTAGGTTATCGATTGACGACCTTTTTTGGATTTGAATCTTGGTAGCTTCGCTCTTCCCTCAAAAAAGTTCTTGTAAGCCGTGGATAAATTTAGAGCCACAACTTGCAAGCACTGCGAGTAAGCCTCCTTCAGCCAAGGGTGCTCCTTTTTCAGGCCAGGGAGTAATCCCTGAATAGCTGAGCGGGACAACCCTTTCCCAGTTGATTTGTAGGTTTCTTGGCACAAGTTGAGCGAGTAATTCCAGTACCAGCGGCAGCAGCCAAAGCTCTTGGCTAGGGCTAATTTCTGCTCGTGGGTTGGATAGGCTCTGAACTTGTACGCTTGCAACATTTAGCGTCTTTGGATGTTACTGATAATATCCTACCAGATAGCAAAGAGGATGTGCTACGCACGTTGATTTATGGGTCGCCATTCATCCCACGATTCACCTGCGGTAGAATCGGGGATTTCTTGCGACATTTGTTAAATCCTTTGAGGGGTTTAGTTGAGGGATCCTTTTCACCACGTTGAGAAAGACAACACTCCAACGCAACGCCTGCCATAGCCCTACGTTGTGCGCGTGGCTGAGGCTATCTAGAGAGGGTAGAGAGTCACAACGAATTTCGGATCGCCACAACTCTGGAAGAGATGGCCCATAAAGACAGTTGTAATACAGCGGTTTCCGCAACGATATGGGACAATTCTTGCAGAAACAATATTCTGAGACGTTGAAGAATGACTTTGCTCACTGCTGCTGCTGTGCCAGTTAGTTATGCAAACCGCTGTAAGTTGTAAATGAGCCGTGCAACCCATAGGGGATATGGTGCTTTAGGTGCAGACGGGCAATGGGGCCGCCATGGATGGCCGCAGCATCAAAAATCAGTAATTGGGACGTGTGGGAACTGGCATCGTACATGACCTGTAACACCCAGCCATCGTCTTCGTCTTGGGAGCCGTGCCAGAGAAAACTCCCCTGATCGAGACCCCGGGGGACAAAAATGGGTTCGCCGACAAATCCTTGGGGTGCTGCTGACCAAAACTGCTGCTCACCGCTGTGGCGATCGCGCCGCCAAAGTGCCTGCAAAGGGGCATTGATCTTAGGATCATGACCAGCCGCTAGGTAGGTGTAGCGGTAGGGCTGCCCCACCTTAGCTGGATGCACCACTGGAAATTCGCAGGGGCGATCGTCCACTATGGTTGAGGTCACCTTGCCCGTGGGTCGATGGATGGTGATGTGCCACAGCAAACTGGCGGGGAGAGATGCAAAATTCACCTCACGAAAATCTGTGCCCGGGTCGAGGGTGGGGAAGTGGCTGTAGGCAATGGACTCGATGTGAATCTCGTCGCCAGCTTCATAGGCATTGGCATGATGAAAGACAAAGCAGGCTGGCATTGTGAACTGTTGCGGTGCCCCCCCCGCTCTTGGCAAAAGCCAGATGCGCGTGGGCTCGTTGGCATTAAATTGAATACACTGCGCTGCTCCGCGCAATCCCAATAGGTAAGGTAAGGGGTTGAGCCGCACCGGGTTTTGAAACACAATGGCGTAGTGTGGGGTGAGCGCAATGTCGTGAATAAAGGCAAACCCAGGAATCTGGAAGACGGGCTGCGAGACACACTCTCCCGTGGCAGCAAATTCGTAGAGGTGAATGCGGGTATTGAGTCCGGGCTTGAGTGCAAAGTTAACAAGCCGTTGCGTTTGGGGGTCAAAGCGGGGATGCGCTGCAAAGGCATCGTGTTCGCCTAAGAGGCCGTCTAGATTGTCTAACCCTAGGGTCTCTAGGGTGGCCGGATCCAGACGATGGGGAAGACCCGCTTCCCACAAAGCCAGTAACTTGCCCCCCCAATAAATGATGTGGGTATTGGCAATATTTTTAATGCGAGTGTCTAAAAAATTCGCCAGCCAGCCCCCAGGCTTTTGGGTGCCAAAGACACCGCGATAGAGAAGGCGATCGGCTTTTTCTTCTTCTAGAAACCCGGCTGTGCGCACGTAGCGATTGCGAAAGTGCACCCGCCCCTGTTCAAAGTGAAAGGCGCAGATCATGCCATCACCATCAAAGGGATGGGCAAGGGAGACCCCACCCCGCTCCAGTAAGCCAGGGCCATTACGGTAGAGGGTACCGTTGAGATCCTTGGGAACAGTGCCCTCCACCTCATCAATCCAATAGTCGTATTCTTCAGTGAGAGACTGAGTACCGCCCCGCCAGTCGGCCATGCTATAGGGGCGATCGCCGGTCAGTAATCCAGTCATGAGACACTTGGCTCCAATTCAACATCAACAGAGACAGTCGCCTTGGCGGCGCTAGAGGTGGGGGGCTTAATCTGCTGGGGTAGCCAACCGAGCAGGGGCAAGGGCAGCAGCGTACTCACGTTGGTTATCAGCACCAGCAACCACAATCGGTCAAAATTATGCTCTGTAATCCCCAACCAATGGGTCAGAAGCGCCCCCAGTTCATGGGAGACCAAATTAGCAAGATTACTAATGGACATCAGTAGCGCAAACAGAGTGGCTTCAATCCCTGGGGGGCACAGGCGTGCGGCTAACACTAACACTGGCATGAAAGCAATTTGACCCATCACCGCCAGAACAAGGCTATCCCCCAAGCTAAACCACTCATCACTAATGCCCCATTGGCGATTGAGATGGGTCACCAGAATTAAACTCGATAAACCCAGCACGGCTGAGAGAATGGTACTCCAGAAAAAGATTGTACGAATGGGTAAAGTTTTAAGGTAGCGCTGAAAGAGCCATACTCCCAGTAGCGATGCCACACTGGTGACAAGGCGCACCCGTCCCAGAAATTCTGGCTCAAACCCTAGCGCATTGGTGGTGAAAAAGAAAAACGCTGATTCTGAACCCGGTGTAGCCTGCCAAAGAAAGAGAAAAGCGACCGGCAGCCAAATGGTCTTTTGCATCATTGCCGTGCGCACGCGACCAATGTGCTGCCATGTTTGCCGCAGGTCTGGAGCAACCCTGATGCGATCTTCAGCGATCGCCCCTGCCACCGCTGAAACCAGTAGGGGAAAGGTGGCCGTGAGCAAAAACACCGTGCGCGTACTCACCCATTGCAGCAGTTGACCACTGAAGTAAGCCGTGAGGATTCCCCCTAAGGCCGTGGCTGCCCAGCTTAGGGATTGCAGCGTTCCTGTTTCAGTGGCTGACTCCTGACGCGCCCGCTCCACTACTAAGGAGTCAACAATGACATCACTGAGGGCAATGGCAATGGAAGCAACCAGAATCGCTAGGGTCGCTTGCCACGCCGTTTGCACCCAAGTTCCCAAGCTCAGCCATGCCCCGCATCCCAATAGCCCCGAAAGGACTAGGTAGGAGCGGCGCCGAAAGCCAAAGAGGGGCAAACTATCGGAGACCAAGCCAAATACCGGCTTGATCACCCACGGTAGTGCCGCCACCCCCATCAACGCCGCCACTTCAGCCGGAGAGAGACCCAATTCATCCTTAAAGAAAAAACTGATGGCTAGCCGTGCCAACCCCAAAACCCCTTGCACAAAATAGACCAACAAAATGGCAAACAATTCACCACTGGGGTCTTGACCAAACAGCAGTGTTTTTTGTAGCCACTGGAACCAGCGTTGGGGTTGCGAAGGTTGTACCAACATTACTAAATGTTAAGCAACGGCATTGCCTCCATCATATCGAGGGATGCTGGAAATTGCTATGGGAGTCTGAAGCTAAGATGCTCTGGTTGCTGCTGCGGCACAAAAATGCGCCTCAAACAAGAGAGACTAAACTTGCTATGATAGGAAGTCTGTGAATTTTACACATCCGTCCCCTTGGGTGTCCTCACCGGATGATGGCGGATGGTCGCTTAACCCATAGGAGTACAACTGAATGTCTGTTTTAAGCCTTGCCCAAATGCTCGAGGCAGGGGTTCACTTCGGCCACCAAGCGCGGCGTTGGAACCCCCGCATGGCACCCTACATTTTTACCGTGCGCAATGGGGTGCACATCATTGACCTTGTGCAAACGGCTCAACTAGTGGATGAAGCCTATCACTACATCCGTGAGGCCTCCGAAAAAGGCAAACGCTTCTTGTTTATTGGCACAAAGCGGCAAGCAGCGGGCATCGTCCATCAAGAGGCGTTGCGTTGCGGCAGCTACTATGTGAACCAACGCTGGTTGGGGGGAATGCTGACCAACTGGAATACGATTAAAACCCGCGTGGATCGGCTCAAAGAACTAGAAAGCATGGAAGAAAGTGGCCTCATTGATCTGCGTCCCAAGCAAGAAGCCTCGACGCTGCGGCGAGAGCTATCGCGACTGCAAAAGTACCTTGGTGGTATTAAGCAAATGCGTCGCTTGCCCGATGTTGCCATCATCGTTGATGTCAAACGAGAGTACAATGCCGTAGCTGAGTGTCAAAAGTTAGGCATTCCCATTGTGGCGCTATTAGATACCAACTGCGACCCCAATCAAGTGGATATTCCCATTCCGGCTAACGATGATGCCATTCGTTCCATTAAGCTGATTGTGGGCAAGCTGGCTGATGCGATCTACGAAGGTCGCCATGGCCAGTTGGATGAGCCAGAACTCGATCTTCCTGAAGAGGATGAAAGTGCAGATGGCGATGCTGAATCCCTTGATATTCCGGATGAATCTGACGCTTAATCGTTGAGGAACACACCATGGCAGAGATTTCAGCCAAATTAGTCAAAGAACTGCGCGACAAGACCGGCGCCGGTATGATGGACTGCAAAAAAGCGCTGCAAGAGTCTAACGGCGATATGGAAGCGGCCATTGCTTGGCTACGGCAAAAGGGTTTAGCCTCAGCCGGTAAAAAGGCAGGCCGTGTCACCAGTGAAGGACTGGTGGATAGCTACATCCACACCGGCGGTCGCATTGGGGTTCTAGTCGAGGTCAACTGCGAGACCGACTTTGTTGCCCGCAACGAAAAATTTAAGGCACTGGTTCAAGATATTGCCAAGCAAATTGCTGCGTGTCCAAACGTGGAATTTGTCTCTATCGATGATATTCCGGCTGACTATAAGGAAAAGGAACGCCAAATTGCTCTTGGCTCTGATGCCCTGCAAGGTAAGCCACCGGAGGTCAAGGAAAAAATTGTTGCCGGCAAGCTAGAAAAAACGCTGAAAGAGTTGTGTTTGCTGAATCAACCCTTTATTCGCGATCAGTCTAAGACCGTTGAAGAGCTAGTGAAGGAAAAAATCGCTGAACTAGGGGAAAATATCCAAGTACGGCGATTCCAACGCTTTGTTTTGGGGGAAGGTATCGAAAAGCAGGAGACTAATCTTGCGCAGGAGGTGGCAGCACAAACCCAAGCCATGGCCGCTGCTGCGCCGGCACCGGAACCGGCTCCCTCGCCAACAGAGGCCGAGTCGAAAGGCTTTGCTAGTTCGAGTTCGAAGAGCAAGAAAGGGAGCGGTAAGAGCCGTTCCACCGCTAAAAAGCGGTCATAACTATCACGAGGCATCGTCTATTCGCTAGGGTTGCGTGTTTCCCAATTTGCGAATGTTGCAGTGTCCCATGGGTGTATGGCTGCCTCAACCTACCGCTGATGGCTCGGCCACCTTCTTCTCCGCAGAATTTGGTGAGAGCTTTCATAGCCGCACGGGTGCGCAGCAGGAAGCTCTAGAAAAGTTTGCGATCGCTACTGCGCTAGAAGAAAAAAGCCAACGCTCCCATGTCACCCTCTTGGATATTTGCTATGGCCTTGGCTACAATACCGCCGCCGCCCTCGATGTGATCTGGCAGCGGCATCCCCATTGCCATATTACAGTGGTTGGTCTGGAACTGGATGCAACGGTTCCGGTGGCGGCGATCGCCATCATGCCACCCTGGCCGGAGTCCGTCCTCGAGGTTCTACGTGCCTTGGCGCACCACCACCGCTACACCACAGCGAACTGTCAGGCGCAACTGTGCCTAGGCGATGCCCGCCAAACCATTCAAGACCTTGCAGCTAGCGGCTTTCAGGCCGATGCAATTTTCCTTGACCCCTTTTCGCCGCAGCGGTGTCCCCAATTGTGGAGCGTCGAGTTTTTGCGGGTTGTGGCGCGGTGTCTGGCGCCCGATGGGTATCTGGCCACCTACTCCCGCGCAGCAGCGGTGCGATCTGCACTGTTAGCGGCCGGTTTGCACATTGGCACCCTGCCCTTGCGTGCCCCCCACGCCCCTCATGAGTGGTCTCAGGGCACCATTGCCCGCTGGCAGTCTTCAGGCTTGATTCCCCTGTCTGCGATGGAACAGGAGCACCTGCAAACCCGCGCCGGCATTCCCTATCGTGACCCCTGCCTTATAGATACGCCGCAGCAGATTCAGGCACGGCGGTATGCCGAGCAGCAGACCTCAGGGCGGGAGTCCACCAGCCAATGGCGACGACGCTGGGGAATTTACTGAGGCAGCGAGGGGGGAGAGCTATAAGCGGTTTTCAGGCTCCATACCAGCAGCGCCACTGTCAAGAACGAAATTGCCGCACCCCACAGCCAATAGGGCAAAAACAGATACTTTTGCAGTAAACCCGTGTCGGAGAGGTGACCACTGGGAATACTGTAGGTGAAGAGGTAGCCCACCTGCTGAAAGGTACTAATACAGGCTTGCACCCCCAAAAATTGAATACTAAAGTCCTTTAGCCAGCGGCTTCCCCGATCGGCAATCAATAGTACCCCTAACCCAATGAGGGGCATCACGAGAATGCCAAACAGGGAGCGCACCCACAAAAGGGTTGAAACCATGATAATAATGCCTAAGGCCTGGAGGCAAAGGCTAGTTGCACGCGGCGATCGCGATGACAAAATCAACACACTACCAGCAATGGCTGGCCCCAGTGGCCCGCCGATCGCCACCAACCCATGCCCCAACCGCCCTAGCAATACCTCGCCACCATAGTGGGCAAACCCTGAACCATTGGGGAAAATGACTAATTCACGGAAGTAGCCCCCCAGCAGGATAGCGGTGAGGCCGTGCCCCATTTCATGAAACCATGTGGCTAAAATCGTAAACGGATAGAGAAGGTAGTTCCCCAGCGGTACCTGCCAGAGGATCACTGTGGCAACAGCGGCAGCAATTAACCAGAGACCCCCGTGGGAGGACACAGGTGCCACCGGTAGTTGCAACGAGCGATCGGGGCGAAACTTAACCATTGCGACTAGCAAAATCAGCGTTTCGGTGCCAAAAACATAATCATATTGCGGCCTTCTTGTTTTGGAGGTTGCTGCACCTCGGCTATGGCTTGTAAATCATTGGCCATCCGCTTGAGCAGGTCTTCTGCAAGGTGAGAGTGCTGAATTTCCCGTCCCCGGAAGGTGACTGTTGCTTTTACCTTATCTCCTGCTTTGATGAAGCGCTCCGCGCGGTTAATGCAAACATTGTAATCGTGTTCTTCAATTTTGTAGCGCATCTTCACCTCCTTAACATCAGAGGTGTGTTGCTTTTTGCGGGCTTCACGCGCTTTCTTTTCTTGCTCAAAACGAAACTTACCGTAATCAATGATTTTACACACCGGCGGATCGGCCTTATCGCTGACAAGAACGAGGTCTAGTTCTTTTTCGCGGGCGATCGCCATCGCCTCTTGAGAGGTCATAATGCCCAATTGAGAGCCGTCGCTATCAACAACTCGCACCCGTGGAAAACGAATGCGCTCATTAATCATGGGTTGATCTTGCTGTGTTTTTTTGGTGAGAGCCACTGGTACCTGTGTCGTAATACAATCAATGAGCAAATATACAAGAGCAATGAATTGCTCCTACTTAGGGTAACAACGCATTGCTGCTCCCTGCTATACATCTTAGCGGAGGAATGGCAGAACCCTCAGCACAGATGGTGGTTGGTTATCCGTTCGTTGTGGGCACAATAAGGGCTTCAAACTGCGCTCGAATAGCAGTGGTGACGTCGTTAAGGGCTTGCCGCGCCCCCCGGCGATCGCGGCGATAGAGGGGCCAGTAATGCTCCAAGTCAATTGGTTCACCGACACTTAAGCGCACCTGCCGCGGCCCTACTAGCCCATTGACATTCGAGTGCTTTCCTTCGAGCCAATCAAAGGTGCGCCAGAGGATGAGCACCACCTCAGCAAAGCGATCAATACTGGGTTGCTCGCGCACATAGCTGCCGGTCACTGAGGTAAACCGCTCCGCTAAACGCATATGCCGGAGCCGCACATTCGCTTCTTCCGCCAGCCAGTCTGCCAGACAGCGCTCTACGGTAGAAAGCTGATCTAAGTCCCCCCGAAACATTCGCTCCCACGCGGCGTGCTCAATGCGCCGACAGCGATCCACGAAATCCTCGCTGGGCTTGAGGCCAAAGTAGTCTTCCGCAACCACAAGGACACTGTGCAACAGCCGCTGCAACCGCGCCGCCAACTCGGCATTGGCATTCTCAAAGGCTGGCAGCGGGGGAAACTGCTGCCGATAAGACTTGGCATAAAACACCTCTAAGCAATCTAACAAGTGCATTGCCACGTTAAATAAGCGACGGTACAACAGTTCTACATCCGTACCGGTTGCAGTGGTGCCACACCCCAGTCGCTGCTCTAGCTGATCCATGAGGTGCGCAATCCGTGCCCATGAGGGGCTAGCTAGGGTGTATTGAATGCCAATGGGCAAAATCACCACAGGCAGCGATCGCCCAGCTTTAGCCAAATCCTCTAGGCACCAAAACCCCAGTTGAGCCACCCCGGGTTCTAAGGGTGCCACCAATTCATTGTGCTCATTTGTGGCTCCCTCCGGTGCTGCCGCCAAGGGAAATTGCCCCTCCAGTAACAACTCCCGCGCTGCCCGCAACGCTTGGGTATCCAGCTTGCCGCGAATAATGGAACTGCCCCCCAGCCGCGAAAAGAGCCACCCTACCGCCTCTCCCGCCCACAGGGGAATCCCGCGATCGTAGAGAAAATAGCCATTGGTGGGCGATTTTAAGGGAATCCCGATTTGTCTGGCGGTACGGGGTAATAGGTGCCACATCAGGTAGCCCATGACCAAGGGATCATCGGTACTGGGATGGCGAAACGCCAGCAACAACCGCAGTTGACCGGCTTGAAATTGCTGATAGGTCCGTGCCAAGGTCTCAACATTGACCCCTTCTATCTTGCGAAAGCCTAGGCCGTAACGTAAGTACAGCGGTAACAGCCGCGAGAACCCCCACCACACCGGATAACTAAACCGTTGCGGTAAAAAGTGCAACGGCGGACGAGCAGCAGTCACAGCACTAGACATGGGCAGCCTCCTCAGCCGGGGGTTAAACCGAGGCAGTTGCTAGCTCGGCAATTAACTGCTCTAGCATAGGCTGATCCGCCCAGTAAACAGCATTACAAAATTGACACGTTGCTTCGGCCTTTGCCTCTGTGGCTAGAATATCCTTTAATTCTGCTTCCCCCAAGAGCTTGAGTGCCGCTAACATCCGTTCTTGGGAACAGCCACAGTGAAAGCGTACCATTTGCCGTTGGGGTAGAATCTGTAGCTCCATATCCCCCAATAATTCCTGAAAAATATCTGGCAAGGTGCGACCGGCCTGTAACAGCGGTGTAAATCCTCGTAAATTGGCAACCCGCTGCTCAAGGGTGGCAATGAGATGCTCATCATTGGCTGCTTTGGGTAAGACTTGCAGCATTAAGCCACCTGCAGCAGTGACCCCCTCTTCGCCAACAAACACTCCAAGCATTAGTGCCGAAGGGGTTTGCTCTGAGGTGGCAAGGTAATAGGTGATATCCTCGGCAATTTCCCCAGAAACCAGTTCGACGGTACTGGAGTAAGGATAGCCGTAGCCCAGATCATGAATCACGTAGAGGTACCCCTGCCCTCCCACGGCGGCACCCACATCTAATTTGCCTTGGGAATTGGGCGGTAACTCCACTTGGGGCTGTTGGACGTAGCCACGCACGGTACCATCACTGCCAGCGTCTGCAAAAATAATTCCCAATGGACCATTGCCCTTGATGCGGAGGTTAACCCGGGCTTGGGGCTGCTTGAAACTAGAGGCTAAAGTGAGGCCTGCTGCCATGGTGCGGCCAAGGGCAGCGGTGGCCACGTAGGACAGTTGGTGTCGCTGCCGAGCGTCATCGGTAAGCTGGGTGGTAATCACCCCTACTGCCCGAATGCCTTCGGCTGCTGCTGTTGCTCGTAACAAAAAGTCTGCCATGATGACCCTACGTTTGCAATCTTTCGTTACATTTAGCATAACTGGCTGTTGAGCCACTGCTCAATTGAGGGTTAGCTTGGGCGTACCTGTAACTCTGCAAATCGCCTGAATCGACGTAAAATAGGGAGACAAGCAGGAATGGGGTTGCACAGTAGTGGTGAATTGGGCAGCAAGCAAGGATCAGTGCGCCATGGCGACTCCCTTAACCGTTTTAACTGCGGCAACTGCACTGGCAGAAGGTTCCGTGCTGCCAGAAGGGGGGCTAGTGACCCAGATTCCCACGTTGGCGATCGCCCACCGTTTAAGTGAACAGCTTCAGTCCCATTGGCCTACTACAACAACCGTCAGCCTGATCGATGCCCAGCAGCAGGCGATCGCCCTATCCCTTGGCGACCTCAGCAACCTCACCACCGCAGATTGTCCCCTCCAACTCTACCTTCCGCCGCCGTTACCACCGGCTCTTGCTCAGCTGAACCAACTCATCGCAGTGGTACGGCAACTCCGCCATCCAGAAACTGGCTGTCCGTGGGACTTGCAGCAAACCCCCACCAGTTTAATTCCCTACATTCTTGAGGAAGCCTACGAAGTAGTGCATGCCCTACAACAGGAGCAGCCAGCGGCCATTGCTGAAGAATTAGGAGATCTGTTGCTACAGGTGGTGCTGCAAAGTCAGCTCGCTGCCGAAGCAAATCAGTTCACCATAGCTGACGTAGCCCAGCGCATTACCGAGAAACTGATCCGCCGTCATCCCCACGTGTTTGGCACCGTGGAACTCACCACTGCCGAAGACGTACGAGATCAATGGGAGCACATTAAAGCTAGCGAAAAAGGCGAGGAGGCCTCTTTACCTCTCAGTCAAAAACTGCACCGCTATGCCCGTACTCTTCCTCCCCTGATCGCAGGCATCAAAATTGGTGAGCGTGCCAGCCGATCTGGCTTGGACTGGCCGACCATTAGTGGCGCGTGGGAAAAATTCTATGAAGAGCTAGCAGAATTTCAAGAAGCACTGCTGAAGGGCGAACCCAGCCAGCAGGCCGCTGAACTGGGGGATTTACTATTTAGTGTGATTAACCTTGCCCGTTGGTGCCAGCTCGACCCCGTGCAAGCCCTGCAACAGACCTATCAACGTTTTATTCAGCGCCTAGAACTAATTGAAGCAGCGATTGACCGCCCCCTTGAGGATTATAGTTTGGCGGAGCTAGACGCCCTGTGGCAACAGGCAAAGCAGCAGCTTGAGGGAGCGTCTGAGGCTGAGCAACCTGAAGAGCCGCCTATTGAGCAAAAGTGAACAACTCCCGACACTCATCTTCGTTGAGTAAGCACAATTCACACATACAGKGGGGGGCTTCCCGCCGATGTTGCGAAACCCCGTCCCTCTCAAGGGCGGGGTAGTTCATTGCTCACCCATTCCCTGTTAAATGCTCTTTGATTTTAGTGGCGATCCGTGACCCCAAATAGTCTGGAATGAGGTTGCCATTGGGGCCAAGGAGGTACAACAGCAGCCGCACCCGCCCTTGCCAGAGCATAAAGTTAACATTTACCACCAACAGTTCTTCTTGCCAAATAGCATGCATTACTTTATAGAGCAGAGCAGGATGGTTGGTGGACTCGATCAACAGCGCTGGCAGATGAAACACTTGATCCACGTAAAAACTAGTGTTGATTTGGCTGAGTCCTTCCCCGAGGTTAAACTCCACCGCCAGCATTTCTTCGACGGCAAACTCACCGCTAAGGGTTTGCTGCAACGCACGGCGTACACTTTCACTGCGCTTTTTGGACAAGGGGCGACCCTGATCTGACAGCACCAATTTTACGAATACCAGCATCGGTGGCCGTACATGGCCATAAAGAGAGACATTATGAATCGTTAACTTGTAGGCCGCCATCACCCCAAACAAATCACTGAGGAGGTAGGAGTGATTACGGTGGGCAAAGTGGAGAACCGAGCGATCGCCCTCTGGGACAATATAGATAACAGCCTGATTCGTTTTATGGATTTGAAACCCCAGCTTGAGGTTTTGCAGTTGCACATCTCGACCTACAAACTGCTCGTAAAAATCTGGAAACGACCGATTAAACCGCTTCAGGACATCGAGGTTACGGAGTTGAAAATCGGAAACCATAGGTAGAGAGTCGCTATACTATAGCCTAGGCCGGGTTACACTTGGTCACGTCCCAATACTTGGGTTATTCCCATCTCCAGCATACTGGCATGAGCTTCTGGAAATCGCTGTTTAATTCGCAACCATCAACGAGCGCGACAACAACTGCCGTTGACCTTGGTTCTCAGGCTGCCCTAGAACGGGACAGCAGTACGGAAGGGCAAATTATCTTTAGCAAGGATAAAGAAATTGACGTTTACGAACTTGAGGAGCTGTGTGATGCCGTGGGCTGGTCGCGTCGTCCCATCCGCAAGGTCAAAAAAGCCATCCAGTTCAGCTTCTTGGTCATTTCCATGTGGGAGCAGCGGGGAGCGTACCGGCGCTTAATCGGGTTTTCCCGCGCCACCTCAGATCACGCGTTTAATGCCACTATCTGGGACGTAGTGGTGCACCCTGAGTTTCAGGGGCAGGGGCTAGGCAAAGAACTCATGCGCCAGATGATCAAAGAACTCCGCAGTGAAGACATTAGCAATATCACCCTGTTTGCCGATCCCCACGTCGTTGATTTCTATCGCCAGTTAGGCTTTCGCCCTGATCCTGAGGGGATTAAGGGGATGTTTTGGTATCCGAATTCTCGCTAGGGTCACTAACAGGCTGCTGTGCTTTGTGCCCCTTACCCACGGCTAAATGTTCTTCTAGTGCTTGGCGCACCAACTGGGCAGTGATGGGTGCCAGCAGGATGCCATTGCGGTAGTGGCCGCTGGCTACCCACACCCGCGGCTGAAGTTGCTCAATAACGGGGGCAGCTCGATCGCAGGGTCGCGGACGCAGCCCTTGCCAGTGCCGCAGGAGGGGGGCAGTTTTCAATGCTGGCCAGAGGTGGCTTGCCTGTTCACGCAGGGTTGCTAGGGCTTGGGAATCCCCTGTGGAGCGATCGCCTTCAACGGTTGCCCCCACCCACACCCGGTGTGGATCAACGGGGACAAGGTGAAGATCCTCTGCAGTGAGCACTGGTAAGGTAGGGGGCGCTGCCCAGCCAAACTCAAGGGCTTGCCCCAGTACTGGCTGTAGCAGTACTGGATGATTGATCTGCTGAGCCAAGGGCGTTGTCCCGAGTCCTGCGGCCAAAATCAAGTACTCCGTTGTTAAGGTGCCTGTTTCAAGGCGTAACTGTAGCGGCTGCTCCCCGGCCTGTTTGACCTCAAGCACTTTACTGTGGTACCAAAATTCTACGCCTTGCTGTTGGGCAGCTTGGCGCAATGCTGCGGTGAGGCGGCGGGGATGCACTTGGCGATCGCCCTTTGCCCAGAGGGCACCGTGCACCACTTGGGGATTGATCATCGGAAACTCAGAGACCACTGCCGCTGGCTCCAGCCATTCTAAGGAGGGGTCGCTATGGATTGCTAGCCATGACTGAGTGGCGATCGCCGCCTCTGGGGTTGTCAAGACCTCTAGAATCCCCCGCCGTTGGTAAGGAATCTCTACGCCTGTGGCCGCCTCCAGTTCAGGGATGAGGGTGTCATAGCGTGCCAAACTTGCCTGTCGCAGTTGAAAATTGCGCCCCCGCCGCCGACTCAGCTGCACAATTAAGACCCCAAGGGCAGCGCCAGTAGCCGCAAACTCAGTCTCTGAGCGAGCTTCAAGGACAACAATAGCAGCGCTCAGAGCGCGGCTGAGTTCGTAGGCGATCGCCGCACCAATCACCCCAGCCCCAACAATCGTAATTGTGGCCGTTGTTTTCACATTGTTGCCACGTTATTCAACAACTCCCAATTTTCGTTTTCGGCAATGGCACGGCTGATGCGATCAAACCAGGCAAAACAATGGTTGTCTTTTTTGAGAGTTAACTCTTTATTTTTGAGCACTAAGTCAAACTTAGTCACGCCTGACTGGGCTGTTGCGTTATCAATCAGCACTTCCACCGTGACCAGTTGCGACATAGAGACATCGTCGAGGTCAGTTTCTCGGGCAACAACATAATCCTCACCGACGTGCATCACCGTCAGCTCACAGGCCTGTAATGTTTGCACTAACTGTTCCTTCAGCCGTGCTCGGGGCAGTGCAATAGTGACAACACGAGCATATCGAGCCATAATCGTACAGTGGTAAGCCGTTTACTCGCAAACAGTGGTTCCAGTGTAATGGGTGTATGCCCAACTTGACGAGGCAGCCCTCAGCCATCACTAGAAATTGGGGTTTACTGATCACTATGATTGCTGCTAGCACCCCAAGGAGGACTGGAGATGCTAAGACAGGATGCCGCGATTATACCAAAACTCTACTCAATGCCATCCTGATTCATGCAATCTGTGTCTAAGGTGATCGCGGTGCCCACTCGGGGGTCGTTTATTGTGCTGGAAGGGGGTGAAGGAGCCGGCAAAACAACCCAACTCCAAGAGACGGCCCAATGGTTGCAGGTCAGTGGATGGCTGGCAAAACTCCGTAGTCGTGGCATTGACCCGCCGCTGGTGGTTACCCGCGAACCCGGAGGAACTGTCCTTGGGCAAGATCTGCGCCACCTGCTGCTGCACACCACAATGGAGATTGCCCCCCTTAGTGAATTACTGCTGTACGCCGCCGATCGCGCCCAGCATGTGGCCACCTGCATTCAACCCCAGTTAGCCCAAGGCGGAATTGTTTTGTGCGATCGCTTTACCGCCTCAACCGTGGCTTATCAAGGCTATGGTCGCGGTTTAGATTTAGCCTTAATTGATCAGGTCAACCGCATTGCCACTGCTGGAGTGGTGCCAGATCTGGTGCTGTGGCTTGATGTCCCCCCGCAAGTGGGTCTAGAGCGCAGTCGCCGGCGGGGGAGGAGCGATCGCTTTGAGCAAACAGCACTTGCGTTTCATGAGCGGGTGCAAGCAGGATTTGCTGCCCAAGCTGCCGCTGGGGGCGATCGCTGGCAACGAATTCAGGCAGATGCCCCTCCAGAGGTGATCCGTCAGGCCATTCAAACCTGTGTGGATCAGCATCTACGGCAGTGGTATGACTAGCGCTCAAGTGCTTGAAGATGCTGATCAATAATTGTTTCATGATTATTTGTTGGACTTGTAACCAAATCATCGCAGTTTGGCTACTTTTTTCTGTCTTTCTTTACCGAAAAACGCCGTAAAGCCCTTGCCTTCAGGCATGGGGATATAAGGCGCATGTTGTTTTTTCAGGTCTAAAACCCCGCCCTTTAGGGCGGTTTTGTGTTATGCTATCCATAGCGGCAGGGTAATCAACCGCATAAAAAACCCAATAGCCTAACGGCTAGAAAACGACCTAAGTTTTTTTGGTTGGTTTAACGGTACCTTAGGGCATAAGGGAACCGCCTCGCAAGAGGGAACGCTTGGGGAGATAAGCACCGCTGTCGTAGTAGGGCAACCTGATGCGATAAGTGCTGTCGCAGAACCAAGAACAAGAATCCCCTGCCTTTAGGCATGGGGAGTATGTCAACAAACTCAGCACCCGTAGCTGATGCTAACTTAGCCAAGCTTCAGAGCTGTGCTGGGCACATCTTCCCAAGAGGTGACCCTGCGTAACCGAACCTGCCAACCCGCTGCTTTTTGCTCTGGTGTGAGATTCTTTTCAAATGACTGTACACACTCTTGGGCTTGAGCCTCGTCACAGCAAGCGATACAGGCGTAGAGCAGACCCGATGGGTCAACTTGTTCACTTACCCAGATCGTCATGATTGGCTCCCTTACAGTCAGTGTTGATGATTAGAGTTGATAGACACCACGTCGCAATCTTGCAGTCGGCTAGACGCACTGGTCAAGAGCTTATAGGAACCCTACGCAAGAACTGTTGCAGGAACACCAGACTTCTGTAGCTGTTTGGTGAATTGCGGCAGGATACGTTGGCATTGATTGATGAAGGCCGCTAGCCACCCTTCTAGATGTTCTAGCTGTTCTTGCGTTAAGTAGATGTCGCGGGTGGATTGATAAGACTGGCACAGAACGTGACCCTCATTGTTAATACTAAAGTCAGCAAACCAGCTGCTGTAGGGACGAGTCCCCCGCCAATAGTTAGCAACAATCATTTTGCCCAGATATTTTTGCGCTACATCCCCTACTTTGTTAAATTGCTCGAGTACCTCTGCCAACGTTAAGGCTTTGGTGGCAGCATGGGTATCGGCATCAGAGACCATCTCCTGCAACGGTAGCGTCATCTCTGTTACCTCATCATCATTTTTGGGCACTAAGCCCATGAGGGCAAAGAGTTTGTTTTCAAGGTTGGCCAGATAACTGTTGTAGGTTTGGCCATTTCGGCTCAGGGTTTGGTGCATGCGAACAATTAGATCAATTTCTGCTAACTTAGTGGTCGCCAGAGATTCTAGCCGCGCCAATTGATCGGCAAAGCCTTGACTGTCAGTATCGGTAGCACTGACGTTCAAGCCAAGCAATTCAGCACGCTCGGCAAGGAGGCGGCGAATATAGTAACGGGTCATTGGGGTGAGCGACATAGCGAACCTCGCGCAATCGTTAGAAACACAGCTTGTAAACTTTTGTAAACTAGTGTAACACGGCTCCTGCAGTTGACACAAAGTCGGTAAAATGCCGGCCGGTATTGTTCATCAGGTATTTTGGTCAAAATTGGGGTTGCTACTAGAGGACGTTATCAACAACGGGGTTGTTGCAAAGGTACAAGAGAAGAAGGATATAGGTCTTAGGATTTACTGTAGGTGATATGCTGGCCTATTGGTTGCGTGCTTTTACGGAAATTCACCTCAAATTCCCTCACCTTTTACGGAAATTCATCTCAATCCCCCCAACCCGTTACGTTTTGTAATCCCTTCCATAATCCAGTACACTGACTGGCATTGAACCTTTTTTGTACCAAGGTCATGACTCAAGCCGCTTGGTTAGAACTGGTCAAGTCGGTGAGTGAGCACGGTTTCCAGTTGCCTGCCACCGGCCTCACCATTGGCCGCGCCCCAGATAACACCATTGTCCTTAACGATGTGGCGGTTTCGCGCTACCATGCTCGCTTTGAATGGCATGATGGTCAGGTACACATTGTTGACCTTGAAAGTAAAGCGGGCACGCAGCTCAATGGCCAACCCTTGGTACCTCATACACCAATTCCCCTTGAGGACGCAGATTTAATTACCCTTGGCAACTCGGCGCTGCGGTTTCGCCTCGTGTGGCAGTATCAAGAGTATCAACCCCGAGCCACGGAAATTAGCCAAGACGCAGAAGTGCCTGTAATTGAGGTACACACCAAAACGTGGCGGCAACGCTGGGGGTTATCGGAGGTCACGAGTTTGCTGGGCACCCATCCAGCCTGTGATGTGGTGGTGGATGTGCCAGAGGTGCTGCCCTGCCATCTGCGGCTAAAGAGGGTGGACAATCACTTGCAGGTGATCGATCTGAGTGATCCGAACCCTGCAATGAATGTGTGGTTGGGCAGTGGCGACAGCTACGCCTTAACAGAGTACGTCAGTCTTAGCTTTTTGGGGCAGGAGTTACCGGATCGCATTGATACGCAGCGGCATGCGGTGGTGTTTAGTCCGGCAACTGAGCTGCGCTTGACGGGCACAGCGACGGTACTCGCTATTCCAGAGGCTGATGCAACCGCAACGGTGCCTGTCAAGACGATTTCGCTGCTAGGTTATACCACCTTTACGATTGGTCGGGATCCCAGTAATGATCTGGTGATTGAGCATCCGACGGTATCCCGCCACCACGCTAAGATTGAGCGCCGCCATAGTGACTTTATCCTTACAGACTTAGGTTCTAGTAACGGCACGTTTGTCAATGGTCGGGAGGTGGAGGAGCCAGTTTTACTGCGGGTCGGCGACAGTATCCGCATTGGTAGCGATCGCCTAGTCTTAAATGTTGATGAAACCCTGACCCAGTATGCTGAGTCGGGTCACATGCGCCTAGATGCAGTGAACCTGAGTAAGGTGGTGGGCAAGGGCACTAAAATTCTCCACGATATTTCGCTGTCGATTCTGCCTAAGGAGTTTGTGGCTATCTTAGGCCCAAGCGGCAGTGGTAAATCCACTCTCTTGGATGCGCTCAACGGTCTGCGCCCTGCCACCAGTGGCACGGTGATGGTGAATGGTACAAATTTTTACCGCAACTATCAAGCCTTCCAAGCCCAACTGGGGTATGTGCCACAGCGGAATATTATCCACGAAGAGCTAACGATTGCCCAAGCCCTAGACTATGCAGCGCGGTTACGGATGCCTCCAGACACGACCGCAGCCGAACGGGCACAACGGGTTACGGCGGTCTTAGCAGAGCTAGGCTTAAGCCATCGTCGGGATGTTCCCATTAATCGCTTAAGTGGAGGGCAGCAGCGCCGAGTGTGTATTGGGGCGGAACTGCTGACCCAACCCAGTCTCTTTTTCCTAGATGAAGCCACCTCTGGCTTGGATCCGGGTACGGAAGCAGACATGATGTTTTTGTTGCGGCAGTTGGCGGATCAAGGCCGCACGATTTTAATTATTACCCATGCTACCCAAAATATTCGTGAGTGCGATCTGGTGGTGTATATGGCGGAGGGGGGACGGCTTGCCTATTTTGGGCCACCGGATCAGTTACTGCCCTATTTTCGGGCGACCTTTGGCGATCGCTTCAGTGGCATTAAGCTGGAAGATTTTTCTGGGATTTATCGCGCTCTTGACAAGGAGAAAAACCCCAATGCCCCCAGTTCCGAGGAACTGGAGCAAGCTTACCGGCGATCGCGCCTCTACCAAGAATACGTGGTCGGGCGGCAGCAGGTGCTCGCTCACACCACTGATGACTCCCAACGTCGCCCCCGTAGCAGCCAACGCCGATCTAAGGAACCCAAGTCAAAAATTTCGGCATGGCAGCAGTTTTGGATTTTGACGCAGCGCAACCTGACGATTTTGGGGCAGGATCGCAGTAACCTGCTGCTGACGCTGTTGATTGCACCCCTGTTGGGTAGCCTTAGTTTTGTCTCGTGGCAGCGCAATCTTTTCAATCCGGACACCGGGAACGCCGGCCAAGCCCTGACGATGATCTTTGTCACTAGTTTGATTGCAGTGATGATTGGGGCAATGACGACCATGCGGGAGCTGGTCAAGGAAGTGGAGGTGTACCGCCGCGAGCGCATGATTGGACTGCGAATTTTGCCCTATATTGCCTCGAAGGTGGCGATCGCCCTCGGCCTTGCCCTTTACCAAGCTGCCACTTATCTATTGGTGACAAAGCTGGCCGTGATTTTACCGGGCGACTGGTCAACGACCGTTGCCATGTACATTACCCTTGCCCTAGCAATTTTTGGGGGGATGGCTATGGGGCTATTAGTCTCTGCGCTTGCGCCTAGCCAAAATATTGTGCCTCTACTCGTGTTGATGTTTTTGGTGCCGCAAATTATTTTTAGTGGTGGCATCCAGCCGGTAGCGTCCTTTGGCTTACCTGGCCAGATAATTAACCATCTCACAGTGATTAAGTGGCCGTTTGAGGCAATGGTCAAGTTAACCGGTATGGGAGATGACATAGCCAACGATCCCTGCTGGTTGGAACCGGAAGACGAGCGGGAAAAAATGACAGAAGCCATGCAGCGGGATTTTTGCCTTTGCTATGGCCCCGGTCTCTTTAAAACCTGTAACTTTCCGGGTATTCGCGCCAAGTACGTGCCTGAGGTGGATGAACCCGCCCCACCGCGTCCCGAATCTCCCGGAGATCCGCCCAGTGATCCACTAGAACTACAGGACTATATGAGGCGGCTGCAAGCCTATCAGGAGGCGATGGATGAGTGGGAGCTGAAGTACTCGGCATGGAATCGCCAACGTAGTCGTGCCATTAATGAGGCTCAAGGTATCATTAGCCGCTTCCAGCGCGATCAAGGCTATATGTTTAGCGTTGATGTTCGCCAGCACTGGCGTAATCAGGCAATTTTGATTTTGGCGATGCTTGTTGCTCTACCCTTCTGCCAGAAACGCCGTGACTTTGGCCATTGAAGCGGGCAGACGGAATCGAACCGACAACATTAGCTTGGAAGGCTAAGGTTTTACCATTAAACTATGCCCGCACATTATGCACAGACTATTAACCTACCATAGCGATGGGGCGATCGCCAATCTTGGCCCCCTTGAGCTGCCCGTTCGCCGGAGTCATGGGAGTATTTTTTTCTGCAATTAGTGAATGCACCGGCCCATGACGCTATGCCTACAAGAGCAGCTTCCCTATCCCATAGCGTGGTAACTGTAGCGGTTCCACCTCAGTGCACCTCCCAGACATGCTCGTGTTGCGGCCATTTGGTTAAGACGTCCCTCAGCACTTGTCCGCATTTGTGCCAGTGCGGAACTGTGCTGGACAGAGACCCCAACGCAGCTATCAGCATTGTGGAGCTAGGTTGACGGACTGTGGGGCACACAGGACCTTACGCCGGTGGAGAGGAGGCCGCTAATCATCTTCTGGAGACAGCGGTTGAGCACGTCACCTCGTTGACGCAGGAACCTTCATCGGCGACGATGGAATCCCCTTCCTGAGCGCAGCGAAGGCAGAGGGGGATGTCAATCAACCTGTGCTGCCTGAGTGACTGCATCCAGTAGTGCCTTGTGCAGTTCCTCAGTGAGCTGTTGTGCCCGCTGTTTAAGGGGTTGGCGATCGCAACCGTTGCGCTCTACCCATAGCGGCGGTGCAATATAAACGCTGACCCGACAGCGAAATTGAGGGCAGGGAGTATAAACAATACCAACCGGGAAAATGGGAATAGGGCGATCGCCTTGTGCTTGCAGTACCAGTCGAGCCAGCCCAGGTTTGAGTGGACGTACTGGTAATTCCCGCTCGATCCCGCCCTCTGGAAACAGAACTAAGGGCTGTCCGGTTTTGAGAATCTCGAGGGCATGGCGCAGGCTACTGGCTTGGGGGCGATTGAGGTTAATGGAAAACGCCCCTAAGCGACGAATAAACCATCCCTGCACCCCCCTAAACTCAATGGCATTGGTCATAAACCGCAGCGGACGGAACCACACCAACGCCAGAATCACCGGATCCCAACGGCTATAGTGCTTGGGTGCCAACACAAAGCCGCCATCCTTGGGCAATTGTTCGCGGCCAACAATCGTAATCTTGGCAAAATAGAACCACAATAGGAGGCGGTGAAATGGCCAGAGTCCCCAGTATAGCCACGGCACAATTCTAGAGGTTGTTTGCGACGTGTTTTGTTCCGCCATGCATTCGTCTCCGTAGCCACCCCCACTACAATAGTAGGCCTGTAGCCTATTAACGCTTCGGTACTGTCCAGTGTCTCAACCTAGCCATCGTTTTGATGCCCGCGTTTGGGGGCAATTTATTACTATTGCCCAGCCCTATTTCTTCCCGCGCGATCGCCGCGGCAGCAGCGGCATCTTTATTCTGCTACTCTTTTTAGTGATTGCGCTGATGTTTGGGTGTCTCTTTGCCCTAACGGCGGCTGTGACCTTTGGTCTCAATGCCCTTGCCCCGGAACTAATGGGGCAAATTGCTGGCGGCTTAATGGATCTCATCCGCTCACTTTGGTCTGATCCCTTCAGCCGTAGCCTCATCCTTGCCACGGTTATCGTGCCCCTTGGGGTGTTTGTGCTCTTACGCCGCGACCTCCTCCCCCGCTGGCAAGCGTGGACCCTATTAGGGCTATTGCTAATGCTGTCGCTGTCCGTGAGTGGCCTCAACGTCATTATCAGCTTTGTGGGGCGATTCTTCCAGACGGCACTGGCGGAAAAAAATGCGGATACCTACTGGCGGTTTCTTGGCGTGTATGCTGGGGTGTTTGTCGTGGGCACCCCCATTGTCGTGATTTACCGCTATGTGCGCGAGTACTTGGGGCTATGCTGGCGGGATTGGCTGACACGCCACTTCTTGGATCGCTATTTTCAAAACCGCTCCTACTATGCCATTGAAAATGCCAGTGACATTGATAACCCTGACCAACGGATCACCGAAGATATTCGCTCCTTTACCCAAACCTCTTTGCAGTTTTTGTTGATTATCCTCAGCGATATTATTGACTTAGTTGCCTTTAGTGGCATTCTCTGGAGTATCTCCCAGACCCTGACCCTAACCCTGATTGGTTATGCGGTGGTCGGTACGGTTGTGACGATTCTCATCGGCCAACGCTTAATTCGCCTCAATTTTAACCAACTGCGCCGTGAAGCTGATTTCCGCTATGGCTTGGTACATGTGCGCGATAACGCTGAGTCCATCGCCTTTTACCGCGGCGAAGCCCAAGAATCGCTACAGGTGCGTCAACGGTTCATTGAAGTGCTCCGTAACTTTAATCTGCTCATTGGCTGGCAGCGAAACCTTGACTTCTTTACAACTGCCTACAATTACTTTGTGATTATTGTTCCCGCTGCGGTTGTGGCACCGCGCTATTTTGCTGGCGAAATCGACTTTGGTGCCATTAGTCAGGCTAGTTTTGCGTTTTCCCAAGTTTTAGGCTCCCTCTCGATTATTGTGAACCAATTTGCAAACTTGAGTGGCTTTATCGCGGGTATCGAGCGCTTAGCGGAGTTTAATGATGCCCTAGTCACACCAGTGTCGCTTGGTGAATCGCAAATTGAGCTGGTGGAGCAGCCGCGCTTTGCCCTAGAGAAGGTCACCATCGCAACCCCCAATTTGGCACGGCAGTTGGTACAAGACGTAACGTTTGCCTTAGATAGCGGCGAAAGTGTCGTGATTATGGGGCCCAGTGGGGTCGGTAAAAGTTCAATGCTGCGGGCGATCGCTGGTCTATGGCAGAGTGGCAGTGGCCGCATTATCCGACCCCCCATCAGTGACGTTCTCTTTTTGCCCCAGCGACCCTATATGGTTTTGGGAACCCTACGAACCCAGTTACTCTATCCGGGGGGCGATCGCGATACTAGCGATGATGGGTTACTCTATGCACTTGCGCAGGTGAATTTAGAACACTTACCGGATCGTGTCGGCGGGTTCGATGTGGAGCTAGCTTGGGATGACGTGCTGTCTCTTGGAGAGCAACAGCGGTTGGCGATCGCCCGTTTGCTACTCAACAAGCGTCCCTATGCCATTTTGGACGAGGCCACTAGCGCCCTTGACCTTGACAATGAGCAGCGCGTTTATGCGCATATTCAACGGATCGCCCATAATTACATTAGTGTTGGCCACCGCGAAAGCTTAATTCAATACCACACTTATATTCTCGAACTTAAGAGTAATCAGGCGTGGGAGTTTCGCCCAGCTCATTAAGGCTGTAAAATCCTAAAAATTTCCCGTTGCAGCGCGAGCCATTTGACCTAAGATGGTGGAAACTTCAACGATCCCCTTGATCTCCTGCGGTTATCCCCCAGCGTATTGGTAGGCAAACTTTCTATGGCAATTGGTTATTTAGCACTGGTTTTGCACGCTCACCTCCCCTTTGTTCGTCACCCAGAGAGCGACTACGTTCTAGAAGAAGAATGGCTCTTTGAAGCCATTACCGAAACCTACGTTCCCCTCCTGTGGATGTTTGAAGGTCTCAAGCGGGATGGCGTAGATTTCAAAATCACCATGAGCATGACCCCGCCCCTCATTTCAATGCTGCGGGATCCGCTCCTGCAAGAGCGCTACGATCAACACCTTGCCCAGCTAGAAGAGTTAGCCGAGCTAGAAGTTGAACGGAATACCTTTAATGGTCACATTCGCTATCTAGCGGAGCACTACGCCCAAGAGTTTAACCGCGTGCGTCAAACGTGGGAACGCTACGATCGCGATCTGGTGACGGCGTTCAAGCAATTTCAAGACTCCAATAACCTTGAAATTATTACCTGTGGTGCCACCCACGGCTACTTGCCGCTGATGAAAATGTACCCCCAAGCGGTGTGGGCGCAGTTACAAGTGGCCTGCGAACACTACGAGCAAACGTTTGGCCGTCCGCCCAAGGGCATTTGGTTGCCGGAGTGTGCTTACTACGAAGGCTTAGAGCGGATGCTAGCAGATGCGGGGCTGCGCTATTTTATTACCGATGGGCATGGAATTCTCTACGGTCGCCCCCGCCCTCGGTTTGGCACCTACGCGCCTATTTTTACCGAAACAGGGGTAGCTGCCTTTGGCCGCGATCACGAGTCATCGCAGCAGGTGTGGTCTTCGGAGGTGGGTTACCCAGGGGCAGCAGAGTATCGTGAATTCTACAAAGATTTGGGCTGGGAGGCGGAGTACGAGTACATTAAGCCCTACATTATGCCCAATGGCCAGCGCAAAAATACCGGCATTAAATACCACAAAATCACTGGCCGTGGCTTGGGGTTAGGGGACAAGCAACTCTACGATCCCTACTGGGCGCGGGAAAAAGCTGCAGAGCACGCGGCTAATTTTATGTTTAACCGCGAAAACCAAATTCGTTATCTACATCACCTGATGCAACGGCCACCCATCGTTGTCTCTCCCTATGATGCCGAGCTTTACGGACACTGGTGGTACGAAGGCCCGTGGTTTTTAGACTTTCTGTTCCGCAAAGTGTGGTTTGACCAAGATACCTTTGCCATGACCCATCTAGCAGACTACCTACGCGCCCACCCCACCCAGCAGGTGTGTCGCCCCTCCCAATCGAGTTGGGGGTATAAAGGCTTCCATGAGTACTGGTTAAATGACACCAATGCGTGGATTTATCCCCACCTGCACAAAGCAGCAGAGCGAATGATTGAACTGGCGAAAGGGGAGCCGTGGGATGAACTCAGTTGGCGTGCCCTCAACCAAGCGGCTCGCGAGTTGCTGCTAGCGCAATCCTCGGACTGGGCGTTTATCATGCGCACTGGGACAATGGTGCCCTATGCGGTTCGCCGCACCCGCAGTCACCTCACCCGCTTCCATAAGCTCTACGACGATATCAAGGCTCAAAAAATTGATGCGGGCTGGCTCGAAAAAGTCGAGGCGATTGATAATATCTTTCCCCAAATCAATTACCGGGTTTATCGCCCGCTTTAATAGCGGCATACGGTTTTAATATTCACAAACTCGAGAATCCCCGCCCGTCCCAGTTCTCGGCCATAGCCCGATCGCTTGGTGCCGCCAAAGGGTAAGCGAGGGTCAGACTTGACCATGCCGTTGATAAAGACGGCTCCTGCCTCTAGATCTCGAATCAGGCGATCGCCTTCGCTGGCGTCTGCTGTCCAAGCACTGGCTCCCAAACCAAAGGGGGTGGCATTGGCCAGTTCGATGGCCGCGTCTAGAGAGCTAACTCGAAATAGGAGCGCAACCGGCCCAAAAAACTCCTGCACAAATACCGGATTGTCGCGGCTAATCTCCGCCAAGAGGGTTGGAGGATAAAAATACCCCTGCTGACAGTGGGGGGGCAACTCTCCCTGATAAATCAGCTTGGCACCATGAGCTAGCGCCAGTTCCACTTGGGTGCGCAGTTCCTCGCGGATCGTGGCCGTGGCCAAGGGCCCCAGTTGCGTGGCAGGGTCAACCGGATCCCCTATCCGCCATGCGTCAAATGCTGCTTGTAGGCTCGCCACAAAAGCATCATAAACGGCGGTATGGACAATGAACCGTTTGGCAGCAATACAGGACTGGCCATTATTGATCATCCGTGCCTTAACAGCGGTGGCGATCGCCCGGGGTAGATCCGCGCTGGGGAGCACAATAAACGGATCGCTGCCCCCTAACTCCAAGACGGTTTTCTTAATGTGCTGGGATGCGGCCACGGCCAAACTGATGCCGGCAGGTTCACTACCCGTGAGGGTGGCCGCCCGAATGCGCCGATCCGCCAGCAAAGCGGCAACACGACCCGCAGGAATGAGGAGGGTTTGAAAGGCTCCCACCGGAATCCCTGCGGCGGCAAACAGGTCGGCGATCGCCAGGGCACACTGGGGTACATTGGAGGCGTGTTTGAGCAGTGCCACATTGCCTGCCATTAGCGCTGGTGCCGCAAAGCGAAACACCTGCCAAAAGGGGAAATTCCAAGGCATCACCGCCAAAATAATGCCAAGAGGCTGATAGTGTATAGCGCTGTAGGTAGCGTCTGTAGCCACTATCTCCGGTGCTAAAAATGCCTCTGCCTGCTCTGCGTAATACCGACAGACCCACGCACACTTTTCCACCTCTGCGATGGCTTCCGTAATGGGTTTGCCCATTTCAAGGGTCATTAACTGTGCCAAGGATTGGCATTGCTGCTCTAAAAGAGCGGCTGCCGCTAACAGCCAGTGCGATCGCTGTTGAAAGGTTGTCTGACGATAGCTTTCAAAGGCAGTGGCTGCTCGCTCCAAACAGGCCTGTAGTTCTGCTTCACTCAGGGGACAAAAGGTTTTAACCACTTCCCCCGTGGTGGGATTAACAGACGCGATTGCCATGATTAAAATTCCCTATCTTCGGCAGCGGCCAAAGGCCTAGCTTCTGCCGCAGCGGTTCAGTATGCTAATTCTAGCGAAATTCAGGGCAGGCATCTATGGCGACCATTGTGGATATTGCGGTCAATACACCAGGGTTCTCTACCCTTGTTACTGCGGTCAAAGTGGCTAATTTAGTCGATGCCCTGCAATCTGCCGGCCCATTTACCGTGTTTGCCCCCAACGATGATGCCTTTGCTAAGCTACCGGATGGCACCATCACCTCCTTAGTGCAAAACCCACCCCAGCTTGCCCGCATCCTGAAGTACCACGTCCTTGCGGGTGCCTACACTGCTGCGGAGCTAAAAAAGATGGGGGTGGTCACCTCCCTTGAAGGCTCAACCATTCCCATTCATGGCGAGACCCCCCTTGAAGTGAAAAATGCAACGGTTCTTGCTGCTGACATTCAGGCTGACAACGGTATCATCCATGTCATTGACACGGTTATTTTAATGGGCTTAGACCCAGCGCACTCATTCCAAGACACAGATGTTCCCTACCGTTGAGTGCCTTCCCCAACCCCCTAGAAGCCATAGTAGTCAATCGCTTCCAAAATGCCTTGGGCATAGTGCCCCTCGGCAAAGTAGATCTGAGGAACGTCCCGCAGTTTGTCGAGTTCTGGGCTATGATTCCCAACCACCACCGCTAGGGTATTGCCAGTTAGCATTTGCTCATCGTTCCCCGAGTCGCCGGCCACGAGCAATTTTTGCAGCGGGTATCCCCACTTCAGGGCAAGGTAGCGGAGGGCATCCCCTTTGGAGGCTCGCAGGGGCAAAATATCTAAAAACTGATTGTGGGAAAAAATGGAGCGACAGTGGAGTTTTTGCTGCCGTAGGAGCCGCAACACGGGGGTAATGGAGGGCAAAACCTCTATATCCACCGTATAGCTAATTTTGTGGGAGCGTTGATTGTCCTTGGGTTGTAAAGTTAACCCAGGCACATTGGCCAGTATGTCCCGCACCCGCTGTGGTTCCCAGCGATAGCTAATGTGCTGACTCCAGCTTGTATCGGGTACTAGGTGTGGGCCGTAGTGAATTTCACTGCCAACGGAGGTAATGAGCACGTCGGGCAGGGGAACTCCCCATTCGTTTAAGACATCAAGGGTGATTTCTAAGTGGCGACCTGTAGCAACCCCAAACCCCAGTTCAAGGCGGTGCTGTAGGACTTCAAGCAAGCGCTCAAGGGCGCTGCGATCGCCAATGAGGGTATTGTCAATATCACTCACAAGTAACCGTTCAAGCGTGAGCAGGCGGTTACGGGTGGTGGGGGTTGCATTGCGGCGGTAGGGCGCAGGTTGGCGTTGTACGCTCAAAGCCGGCAGGACGGATTTCTCTGCAAGTTGGCTAATTGCTTTCAGGTACGCCTCCACATGACTGTGCCACGAGTAGTGCTGCTGTACCCCCTTGAGGCCATTGTTTGACCATTCCTGCCACTGAGTATCGCTAGCGAAGGCTTGGTGCAAGGCGGTACGGATTGCCTCCGGATCTAAGGCATCAAAGAGCAAGCCATTCTGACAGTTGCGGATAATTTCCTTAGGACCACCATCGGCGGTGGCCAAAATGGGKAGCCCACAGGCTGAGGCTTCAATGAGGGTGAGGCCAAAGGGTTCCGTCAACGCCGGATTGATAAACACCCCCCGCTGTTGTGCGGCTAAACGGTAGAGATCCGGTACCTCATCACTGGTATGGGTTTTAGGGTAGGCGACCTTACCGTAGAGATCGTAGCGATCCACTAAGGAAAAGAGTTCCGTGAAGACCTGCCGAGGGCTGGCCTCCATCTTGCTGATGTCAGTGCGGTTGCCCAATACCAGCACGAGGTTGGCACGCTCTTGTAGCATCGGGTCTGTACCATACACCTTCACCAAAGCGGCAACATTTTTGCGGGGAACTGGCCGAGATAGGCAGAAAATAAAGGGTTTTTCCGGCTCTACTAAAAAGCGGCGTAATTCTTTTAGTATCGGCAGATCGGAACTCACTGCCGCCGGATAAAAGCGTTCGGTATCCAAGCCCGGCGGAATCACCATCATGCGCTCAGGATTGTAATGGTCGTAAAGGCTGTACTGCTCTTCGACCTCTTGGTGGGTACTGGCAATAATCAGGGAGGCACTGGCAAGGGTTTGCTCTTCCGCTTCGATGCGGGTGGTGAAGTGAAACTGCTCTTCGATAACGTCGGGTTTACTGCCTTGATCCAGCAGCCGTTGCCGCTTCACTCGCCCCAAGGAGTGCCCTGTGTGAACCAACGGCACGCCTAGCCAGCCCGCCACCCGGCAGCCAACATAACCAGCATCTGCATAATGACTATGGATAACGTCGGGCATCCGGCCACTTTGGCGTAGATGGCGTAGTAGCTCGTCTGCAAAGACATCGAGGTACGGCCAGAGCACTTCTTTGCGTAGGTAACGCCGTGGTCCACAGGGTAGGCGCACAATACGGGCGCGATCCGCAATGGGTTCAATGGGCTGGGCGTAGTCGGCACTGACTTTGGGGTCGTTGATCAAGCGGGTGACTAAATCTACTTGCGCCACGCGGGGATGGGCGGCTAACTGTCTGGCCAGTTCGACAACATAGCGGGTTTGACCGCCAGTATCAGCATCACGCCCTAGTTCAAGGCGATCGCCGCGGATTAACCCATGAATGCTGATGAGGACAATGTATAATCCCTGTTGCATAGCTCCTCCCCTTGTGTGGTTAGTTGCTCACCCAGTTGGGGATAACCGTTCCCCCCTCACCTTACCAAATATCATGGCAATTGTCCAAAATAGTGTGTCGCCACCCCCGGCGATCGCCCTCAAAGACGTTTCGTTTGGTTGGTCACCGGAGACATTACTGCTGAATCGCGTGTCGCTGACGATTCCCCAAGGGCAACTGTGGATGCTGCTAGGTCGCAATGGCAGCGGCAAGTCCACATTAATTCGTTTGTTGGCCGGGCTGTTGCCCCCCGAATCCGGCGAGTGCTACATTGCGCAGCCCTTTGGCTTTGTGTTTCAAAATCCGGATCATCAATTGGTAATGCCCAGCGTTGGTGCCGATATTGCCTTTAGCTTGAATGGTGAATCGTTGACCTACTGGGAGGTGCGACAGCGGGTCAGTGCGGCCTTGCAAGCGGTGAACCTGCAAGGGCTAGAGCGCCGCCCTATCTATGCCCTCAGTGGCGGTCAAAAGCAACGGGTGGCCATTGCTGGGGCGATCGCTCGCCAGTGCCGTGTCCTTTTGTTGGATGAACCCACTGCCTTACTTGATCCTGAGAGCCAGCAGGAACTCTTGGACTATGTCCGCCAACTGGTGAACTGCCAAGGCATCACTGCCCTGTGGGTCACCCACCGATTGGATGAGTTAGCCCAAGCGGATGGAGCCATTGTGCTGGATAATGGCAAAATTATTGGCCAAGGCACTCCTGCAGCGATGATGCCGCTCATCTATCAGCAACAATCCCTCGCAACAAATGACGATTCAGGCATCTTGGGCAGCAATTAAAAGAGCGCAGGCACTAAAACCCACTAATAAGGGCATCAGGGACTGAAACCAGCAACTCATCCCTGTGGCGACAAGGGCGATCGCCAAGGACAGCGTCTGCAAACATCGCTGCTGTGGCGATGTAACTGTGGGCAATTCAATAAGGTGTAGCGCCTGAGAGGGCAGCGGCAAGGGCATCACCCCACCCGGCGGAAAGGCCCAGTACTGGTACTGCTCGACAAACAAATCGGTCCAGCCGTTCTCTTGGCACCATGCCAAGGCTGATTTGTAAGAGTATTTCAGCAACGACGAGGGGCTATCCATAGGCAGTACTGGACTCAAAATGAGTTGAGTAAAAAATGAGTAACAAGATTGAAGTCTTCTATTGCGACCATAACAGACAGAGCAAATTCTCTTGAACGGCTTGTTGTAACTCTTAATCCTTTGGTTGCAGAGAATAAACAAAAGACAACATCCCTTATGCGTCACGCTAGGCGACTCTGATGTTCCGCTGACGCTATTAAAGGTTTGCAAGGGGATAGTGTGCCTCAGTTCTGCTGCAGGGGAATGTTCAATGCCTTGCTCGCTGGGATCCGTGCGACCTATAATGGCTTGGTGCTTCACACCCCTTCGACCCTTGAACTGACCCTATGACTGCCACCCCCTCAACCCAGCGGCCTATCCGCATTGGCTCACGCAAAAGTCAACTGGCCCTTGTGCAAACAGAATGGGTACAGGCACAACTGCAAGCCCGCCATGGCGATCGCTCCTTTGAAGTGGTGACCATGACCACCCAGGGAGATAATATTCTGGACGTGGCCTTGGCCAAAATTGGGGATAAGGGTCTGTTTACCAAAGAACTCGAACTGTCGATGCTGCGGCAAGAGACTGATTTGGCGGTGCACTCCCTCAAGGATTTGCCCACCCACCTGCCAGACGGGCTGATGCTGGGCGCAATTACCCGGCGGGAAGACCCTGCTGATGCCCTAGTGTTGGGGGCAAAATGGCTGGGGTACACCCTCGAAACTCTACCCGCAGGTACGATCATTGGCACCTCATCCCTACGGCGGCTCGCTCAACTGCGCCACCACTATCCTCACCTGTCCTTTAAGGATGTGCGGGGCAACCTGAATACCCGTCTGGCCAAGTTGGATGCGGGAGAGTATGATGGCCTGATTTTGGCGGTGGCGGGGTTACGTCGCCTTGGCTTTGGCGATCGCATCAGTCAAGTTTTGCCCGCCAGTGTATCCCTATACGCCGTTGGCCAAGGCGCGCTTGGCATTGAGTGCCGCAGCAACGACCCGGAGATCCTGAGCCTCATTAAAACCCTTGAAGACCCTGAAACCGCTGCCCGCTGCCTCGCCGAACGTGCCTTTTTGCGGCAACTAGAAGGCGGTTGCCAAGTCCCCATTGGCGTACATACGGTGATTGAGCAAGGGCAACTCCGCCTAACGGGGTTAGTCGCTAGCCTGGATGGGCAACGGCTTGTAAAAGATACGATCACTGGCGATCCGAGCACTGCTGAAGTACTAGGCGCGTCCTTGGCCTTGACCTTAAGAGAACAGGGAGCCTCCGAAATTCTGGCCGAAATTTTTGCCACGGTGCGTCCCGAACGCTAGCTGCTACCGTCAACGTTAGGCGCACTATTGCGTAATTCTTGGTAGAGTGGCAGTGTTGTGGTTCACCAACATCATTCTCACTGCCTATGGCCATGCTGAAAACGCGAGCTGCGACTTATCAAGCCTACGATCGCGCGGTGGGTAAGCAAGGACGGGTTCTCGTCCTGTTATGTGTGATGAGCGCGTTTCTCTTTGGTGGCATTGGTGCTCGCCTTGGTTATTTACAGTTGGTTGAGGGCGATCGCAATCGCCAAATGGCAGATGAAAACCGCATTCGCCTGATTCCCAAACCACCGGAGCGGGGCAAAATTTTGGATCGTAAAGGGCGGATTTTAGCAGGGAACACCTTCTCCTACTCCGTCTTCCTATGGCCACTGGCAGCCAAAAAACCAGAATGGCCGCAAACCGTCGAGTTACTCGCCAAAATTCTCAAAATTCCGGCAGCAGAAATTCAGCAGCGGGTCGAGCAAGCGGGCGTGAATTCACCGTCGCTCATTCGTATTGCCCAAGGCATTAGCCAAGCTCAAATTGTCGCCCTTGAAGAACATCGCAACTTTCTGAGCGGGGTTGAAGTGGATCGGGAGGCCTTGCGGTTTTATCCCCACGGGGAAATTGGCGCACATATTCTTGGCTACATTGGCGAGCTAAATGAAGAAGAATTGGCAGCCCGCCGCGATCAAGGGTATCGCCTTGGGGATGTTATAGGAAAAATGGGGGTGGAAGCCACCTACGAAACAACACTACGGGGGACGTGGGGTGGGCAACAGGTTGAAGTGGATGGTCAAGGTAGGGTGATTCGCATCCTTGGTCAAAAGGTCGCCCGCCCGGGCAATGACATCGTCCTTTCAGTTGATCTGGATTTGCAAAAAGCAGCGGAAGCCGCTCTAGGCAATAGAAACGGGGCGATCGTGGCGATGGATCCTCGGGATGGTGCCATTCTGGCCTTGGCCAGCTATCCAGCCTTTGATCCCAACTGGTTTGCGCGGCGCATGACCCAAGCTCAGTGGGATGAATTACAACGACGGCAATTTCCGTTTGTCAATCGTGCCCTCCAAGGGTTTCCTCCCGCAAGCACCTTTAAGGTGGTGACAGCAGTAGCGGGGTTAGAGTCCGGTAAGTTTAGCCCCGATACTGTGCTGATGACCTATCCTGCCCTCTACACGGGTGGGTTTGCCTTTCACGACTGGAACCGGGCTGGTTTTGGCCCCCAAGGGTTTGCTGGCGCATTGGCATGGAGTAGTAATACTTTTTTTGGGCAAGTGGGGCGACGGATCGGCCCTGAAACATTAGTGGAGTGGGCGCGCCGTTTCGGCATGGGGTCAAAAACGGGGATTGATCTGCCTGGGGAGGCGGCGGGGTTTGTGCCAGATCCCCAGTGGAAAAAGGAGACCTTTGGCGAGGGGTGGTACGATGGCGATTCGTTAATTGTGTCCATTGGCCAAGGCGCATTGCAAGTGAGTCCTCTACAGGCAGCAGTGATGTTTGCGGTGCCTGCCAACGGTGGCTATAAAGTTCGTCCCCATTTAATTCGCTCTGATAACCCCGACCGCTGGCGCCAGTCCTTGAACTTAAAACCCTCAACGGTCAGGGTTGTGCGTCAAGGGTTGCGGCAGGTGGTGACCAATGGAACCGGCAGTGCCTTAAATGTTCCTGACGTGGCGATCGCTGGCAAGAGTGGCACTGGCGAAGACCCACCGCGACCTCACCACACGTGGTTTGGCGGCTATGCACCCGCTGATAATCCAGAAATTGTCGTTGTTGCTTTTGCTGAAAACTCCGGTGGCGGCGGTGGCTCCATCTGTGGGCCTATGGTTCTCAAGGTCATTCAAGCCTACATGAAGACGCGCGATCGCTAGAAACATGGAATGGCAGTACCTTTGGGCAAAAGGGAACTGCCCCGCAAGGGGGAACGACTGGTGAAACACGCACCTCTGCGTCTGCGGGGCAACCCAAGGACGTAAGTGCTGTCGTAGAACCAGTAACAAGAATTCCCCAGCTTTAGCTGCGGGGAGTATGTCAACTAACCAGCCTTTGACTATTCTGCGTGTAAGGCTAGATTGCCGCTAAGCTTGGGCATCTCCTTCAATGTAAAGAAAGAGTAAGCCCATCACAACAACCGGCATGAGCCAGCAGACAACGGGAATAAAAATCCAAGGCAAAAAGGACGCAGCGTAAGATCCCATCATAATCAGCGGTTCTCCTTGAGGGTTAACAAGTCAATCAAATGGGTAAGCCATTCGTTTTAGTTAAAGAGGCCCTTCATAATGCCATCAACAACGGCAAAGTTTTCTAGTAAAAAGAAGGCCACAAAGGCACCACCCATGGCACCTACAAAGAAGCCAGCGGTAAACTGACTCCAGCCTTCGCCAGTCTTCAGGGCATCACCACTACTACTCGCTTTTTGGAAGCTAACCAGTCCATAGGCAGCTAAGCAAGCGGTTGCCAATAGAATTAAGGTAATACCGGAAATCAGACCGCCCAAGTTGGCGACATCCGAGTCCCGCAGCGGACCTAGCTTCACCCAAGGGCCAATCAAAAAATAACCGTGCGCCATCCCAACCTCAAGACCCCGCAAAATGGGGGATAAGCCTTGACGATAGGCGGGCAAGTTACTGATAAATGTCTTCACAAGGCCAGAGTCAGAGATTGGCGTGGATAAATGCCCCGCAAAGGGATCGCCATTGTACGGCTTAACCAGTTCGTCTGCCATGATTTTTATTTCCCTAGCATTCCGTTATGTCTGATTGCACAAGGCACAGACCTAAGTGGTTATTCTAGGGAAGCATGGGCGATCGCGGGAGAGGCGAAGGCTATCTCTTCAAGAAAGTTCATGTATCGCAACATCTTCTTAATCCAAGGGGCACGGCTTGCCCAAGATGCCCAGCAAATGATTGATTTTTACACGGGGAAAAATCGCGGTGAGTTGAGTTTAGGGTAATGGCGGCTGGGCAACTGAGTGAGTAATAACTTGACAGTGCTGGGGAGAGATTTTAGGATGCTCATGGAAACCGGAGGGTTCGGGAACCGGATAAAACCTCGCTCGTTCACGACGGGGATACAGAACGGTTCCCGCGCCTACGGCAGTAGGGAGAGTCAGCCTTGACATTCTTCGATATACCGTTTCACTGTCTGGGCTGAAACGTTCCCGGTAGTACCCCAATAATAACTGTGTGCCCAGAGTTGGGATTTTTCATGCAGGTTTTTGAGATGTGGAAATCCCATTCTGAGCCGTCTTGAACTGTACCCTTTCATGATAGTCACCGCCTGAGAAGCTGACATTCTAGGAGGAAACGACACAAACACATGAACATGATCCATCAAGGTTCGGTCTACCTCAATGGCGATTAGTCCCATATCGTTGTTTTTGTTTTCAATCGCTTCAGTCACATACCTTTTGGTTGCTTCAATGATTGCTTCGTTGGTAAATATTTTGCGGCGCTTGAACGGAAACCAGACAAAGTGATGTCCTGACTGATACGTGCAATGACGAGTCGATTTTAGCTGTGTACCATCTTCTCTCATACGGTTGCTATTCCCGTAAATCGGCATCTATAATAACTGCATACCATCTTAACCTAATGATGTTTTTAGCCGTCCAAAAAGATAGTTTTCAACCTGACAAGCAGCTTGCTCAGTTGCTTACTGAGTTAGCGCGTCTTGCCAACAATCTCTACAACCAAGGCGTGTATGAGTCTCGGCAATACTTCTTTGAACAAGGACGGAAACCGTTCAAGGTTCTGAAGTATGTCAACCTCTACGCAAAACTGAAGGAGAGTGAAAACGGGAAGCTGTTACATTCTCAGGCTGCACAGCAAGTGTTGAAATCTGTGAATGAGGCGTTCAAAAGCTTCAAATCACTCTCAAAACTGTTCAAACTGGGGCAGTTCGACCATGAACCAAAATTGCCGCGATACCGCACCAAAGGCGGGTTGTATCAGGTCGTATTCACGGGGCAATCCCTGAAAGTAGAGAAAGGCTTGATTCGAGTTCCTTTGGGCAACGGTGGAAAAGCTGCAGTTGGAAGAGATGCGTTCTACATCCCGTTACCAGAACGATTAAAGGATGTGCAGATCCGAGAACTGCGATTCATTCCGACGAATGGGCAGTGGGTTGTTGAGTATGTTCACTTCACGATGGACAAGACTGCTCAATGCTGCAAATTGTGTCCTGAGAACGTTTTAGCGCTTGACCCAGGCCTGAATAACCTCTTGACCGGCGTGACAAATACTGGACTTGCCTTTGTGCTGGATGGTAGAGGGTTGAAATCTCGAAACCAATGGTTCAATAAGCAGGTTGCCAAATTCAAATCGATTCTGACTCATGGCAAGCCATCCATGAAGGGCGCGACCTCGAAGCGAATCCAACTTAATACCCATAAGCGAAATTGCTACGTGCGAGACTACATCAACAAAGCAGCACGGTGGGTCGTCAACTTCTGCTTGGAAAACGACATCGGTACGATCATCTACGGTCGAAACAACGGGCAGAAAGATGAAATCAATTTGGGTGCAAAAACGAATCAGGAGTTCGTGCAAATTCCGCACTACAAGCTGTTTGGACGAATTAAGCAGCTTTGTTTAATTGTCGGGATTCGATTAGTCGAAACCGAAGAATCGTATACGTCTCAAGCCTCGTTTTTTGATAATGACTTCTTGCCTACATTCGGCGAAAAACCTGAAGGGTGGAAGGCATCAGGAAAACGAATTCTTAGAGGTCTGTACCGAACTGCTCAAGGATGGCTCATCAATGCAGACTGTAATGGAGCCTGCAATATCATGAGAAAGGTAAGCACAAAGCTCAATATCGATTTGAGTGGAGTGTGTAGAGGGGCTGTGGCAGCCCCTTCTAAGGTCAAGTTAGGGCAGATTGGTTTTGCTCTAGCCTAACTCAGAGAAGCCTCGCCGTTCCACGGCGGGGAGTGTCACGCTCAGTGAATTAAGCAAGTGAAGCGGCGGCACCCAGTCGAAGGTCACCGGCTGTTTCTCATTGATTCAACCGTGATAACACCGACCAGTAAATTATTTTGGTTGCAAGGCTATCACCACGTCAAGTTAGTCAATGGTCTTAACGTAGAGCAAGGGAACCTGAGTGACTGTTTGATTCATTTTGGGCAGGGGCATGATGCAAAATTTGCCGATTCAGTTCAGATGATGACCCCTGAAAATGGCATTGGCATAATGGATAGAGGTTTTGCAAGCTGGCAGTGTCTTGACCAGATAAGTCTAACTGGAACGAAGTGTTTGGTACGCATCAAGAATAATATGAAGACTGAATTTAAGCATGACCGGTATCGAGTTGTTTGGTTTTGTGATGTAGAGAGTTCGTAGTGAATTTCTGACGGAGCCGGAGAAAATTGCCGCCGCGATCGCCACCCATTTAGCCAATGCCTTGCAAGAAATGGAGACACTGATAGAGGAGTTCGCCCCCAATGGAGGTCCGTCATGATTGCCAACCCTCAAGCTAGCGGTTTAACACCTGATGAATATCTGGCATGGGAAAGGGAGCAACCCATCAAACACGAATACATGGATGGGGAAGTCTATGCGATGACGGGTGGGACATTGCCCCACAATGACATTACCCTGAATCTTTATAGCCAATTACGACCACACCTACGGAAACGGGGCTGTCGCATTAATGTAGCAGATGTGAAGGTACAGGTTAGCCAAAGAGGACCATATTTTTATCCCGATGTGGTGGTGAGTTGTGATGAGCGCGATCGCCGAGCCACAGAAGCTATCCAATATCCTAAGCTCATTGTTGAAGTTCTCTCGCCCAGCACGGCTGGTTTTGACCGGGGGGATAAGTTTAGGTTTTACCGCCGCATCTCTACTCTACAGGAATATGTGTTGATTGATGCCGAGAAAGTGGGGATAGACTGCTATCGCAAAACCAGTGGGGGCAAGTGGGAACTGACGGCCTATCCAGATGATGTAGCGGATGAGGAAAACCCCATTTTAGAACTGGTGAGTTTGGATTTTCAGTGTCCCTTGGCGTTGGTCTATGAAGAGGTGGAATTGCCTGAGCCGTCGTCACAGATGGCATGAGTAATCAGAAAAGGATCAAATGCAATGAAAACTAGAGACAAAGTATTAAGGATATTAAGAGATCGCAAATCGCTACTACTACAGAACTATCAAATTTGTGAGGCTCTCCCATTAGTACGGTGATAACTTTTACTAATTAGAGAAGGAAGCTAACAACCTTTACCGAAAATTGTTGAAATTTACAAAGCCGTACGCTTGTCGTTGAGTGCATCCCAGTTATGCAATGAGTTTGACATCCTCCCCCTCCTGAGCGCAGCGAAGGGAGGGGATTTCATCGTCGCCGATGAAGGTTTCTGCGTCAACGAGGTGACGTGCTCAACCTCTGTTTCCAGAAGATGAGTATCGGCCTCGTCTCCACCGGCGTAAGAGCCTGTGTGCCCCACAGTCCGTCAACCTAGCTCCACAATGTTGATAGCTACGTTGGGGTCTCTGTCCAGCACAGTTCCGCACTGGCACAAATGCGTACGAGTGCTGAGGGATGTCTTGACCAAATGGCCGCAACACGAGGATGTCTGGGAGGTGTACTGAGGTGGGACAGCGACAGTTACCACCCCAAATACGGTTCCGAAATAGTCCAGCCACTGGCGGAATTGATACCATGCTGCATCAACAATTGACTTGGCTACCTGATGGGTTTTCACCACGTTTCTGATTTGCACGTCCTCATACGCCACGACATCGTTAGATGTTAGATATCACTACGCACCGGGCTAGTTTCACAGCCCAGTCCTTACGCTGGCGTTGGACTGTTAGGTGTTTTCTTCCCAGTTTAAGCCTTGCTTTGGCGCGATTTTTTGACCCCTCTTGTTTGCGAGATAGACGGCGTTGTTCCCGTTTTGCCCTTCACTTTTTGCTTGCAGTTGTTATAGAAGCGAGAAATCGCTGACCACGCTCGTTCTGCCATTGTTGGTCGTGCCATCGAGTTGAGTTTTTTCGCCCAAGGATACTCTTTGGCTAAAACTCGGCAGTATTTGTTGAGGTCAGCCGTGCGTTTGCCTTGCCCGTCCATCCAGTAGCGAAGCGCTTTGTTGCGAACAAAAAGACCCGTCCGCAGCGTTTGAGCGAGCCGCTGATCCTAGTCTTGAGTTCCTTGCAACTTGGCGTCGCAGACGAGCATTTTATCTACCAAAATCTGGGATAGTTGTACCACAAGTTGATTGCTTGTCTCAGGGAGATTAACTCCCCTCGACTCGCGCGGGGGAGTCCATGTATCCCCGCCGGGGTTTTATCGCTCCCCCGAACCCCCACATGCAGATAAAATTAGAGATAGATAGCCAGCACCTATCTCACGAGCATAGGAAATCTTTTTAAGTTAAGTTGCCACTTGAGCGATCGCCATCACGGAGACAAAACTCATGATACCCATGAATCGTTACTTAATAGCTAGCCTAAGCATACTGCTATGGCCAGTGGCTAGCGTTGCTGCCCCCTTACCACCAGTATTTAACCCTATCTCGCCGACAACGGGATTTGAATCCTCCCAAATGAATCGAATGCTACAGAACGAGTGGCGCTACGACCAGCGCGATCGCGTGGATGCCAGCTCTGCGCTAACACCCGAGCAATTARAAAAYCCCGCCAATAGCGTTCTACAAATTGAGGTGGATGGCCAATTGCTGACTCCGAGTCAAGCCCAGCAGCTCCTCCTGCAGCAACAGCAACCCTAATTGCATCTACCAGCCAAAATCCTGCCCTAGCAGTTGGTAGAGTCTCTCATTATGGGGCTTAAAAAACTCGTCTAAGTAGTCATCAACCAGCGGTGGAACCACTGTCCGATTGTTCGCGACATTTTTGGGCTGCAAGTTAGTCACCTGATACTCTGGATCAACCCCAATAAACTCAAACACTGTTCTCAGGCAAGCTGCTGTGGCACTGAAGAAGTGTTCACTGCTCAAAATTAGCAATTGCTCCTTGGTAAACAGCTGAAAATACCGCTCGAGTTGCTGTTGGTAGAGGCCGCGACACTTGTAGGAGTGGTGAATAAACCCATGGCTGTTATAGTTAGCATTTTCTATCAAGGGTGCCAAGCGACGTTCTTCACTAGTAAACGCCTCGTACATTCCTAGCGGCTCCCGCCCTTTGCGCTTTTCATGAAAGTAGTGGGAAATTGCCCGCTTGCTGGGGTTGCGCAACAGTACAATCATCTTTACGTTGGGCAAAACCTCGGCAATACGCTGCGGCACACGAGGGTGAAAAAGATACAACGGCGATGACTCAAAGGTCTGCTTGCCGTCCTGTAAGTCCCTCTCGAGGGGAAAATGGGCACGGTACCAAGGCAATCCCTTCTCAAAGGTATCAATGCTAGGATGAGTGCCGCCATCAAAAAAATGAACTTCTTTTTTTAGAGAAGGAACTAACTGGGGATGTTGGCTTAAATAATCGTGCAAGCTGGTTGTGCCCGCCTTTTGCGCCCCAAGAATAATAAAGTGGGGTAAGCTGCGCTGTGCCCACGTGTTTTTTTGATACTGGTGAACAAGGTCAGGCACGATTGCCCGGGCCACGCCAGCAAGGGTTCTTTGAATTGTTTGATGCATAACAACGGTTCGGTGTAACTGGGCGCTGCAACCTATTAGAAAGCTGAGGAAGAGACGCAAAAGGGGTGACCGCAGCCACCCCTATACACGCTATCAGGTCTCAGGACTTCCTAGACCCCGACAGCTTTCTGAACCACTTGGGCCAGTTCGCCTTTGGCATACTTGGCAGCGTAGTCTTCAAGGCTGAGTTGCTTGATCTTGCTGGCATTACCAGCGGTGCCAAACTGTTGATAGCGATCGGCACACACTTTTTGCATGTACTTGATCGAGGGTTTGAGGAAGTGACGGGGGTCAAATTCCTTGGGAGCAAGCGCAAGGGCTTCGCGCACAGCCGCAGTAATGGCTAGGCGGTTATCAGTGTCGATGTTAACTTTGCGAACACCACTCTTAATCCCTTTTTGGATTTCTTCCACCGGCACCCCATAGGTTTCCGGAATAGCCCCACCGTATTGATTGATTAGAGCGATCAAGTCTTCGGGGACGGAGCTAGAGCCGTGC
The DNA here is from genome assembly GCF_022570815.1 of Synechococcus sp. PCC 6716. Lineage (NCBI taxonomy): Bacteria > Bacillati > Cyanobacteriota > Cyanophyceae > Synechococcales > Synechococcaceae > Synechococcus > Synechococcus sp. PCC 6716. Next base: position 138,206 of record NZ_JAKLTU010000002.1, on the reverse strand, counting down.
ATCACTAGGTGGGTGTTGGGCAAGCGGCGGTGAATTTCTTCAACGCGGCTGATGGCCAAAATTTCACCCGTGGGTTTGCGAGTAAATTTGTAAGCCCCATGGCTGGTGCCGATCGCCACCGCTAAGGCATCCACTTGAGTGCGCTCTACAAAGTCCACCGCTTGATCTGGATCGGTGAGCAGCATCGAGTGATCAAGGGTGCCTTCAAAGCCATGGCCATCTTCCGCTTCCCCTTGACCTGTTTCCAGCGAGCCAAGACAGCCGAGTTCCCCTTCCACCGACACACCAATGGAGTGAGCCACCTTCACCACTTCGCTGGTCACGGCCACGTTGTACTCATAGCTAGCGGGGGTTTTGGCATCCGCTTCGAGGGAGCCATCCATCATCACGCTGGTGAAGCCATTGCGAATGGCAGAGTAGCAGGTGGCAGGCTCGTTCCCATGGTCTTGGTGCATCACAATCGGAATATGGGGATAGGTCTCGACTGCCGCCAGAATCAGGTGGCGCAGGAAGTTTTCCCCAGCATATTTACGGGCACCCCGCGACGCTTGCAGAATGACTGGGCTGTCGGTTTCGTGAGCCGCCTGCATGATCGCTTGGATTTGCTCCATGTTATTGACGTTGAAGGCGGGGATGCCGTAACCATTTTCGGCTGCGTGATCCAGCAGCAAGCGCATGGGTACGAGTGCCATAGGGTTATGTCCTCCTAAAATAGAGCGGGTGTATCACTTCGTTAAACCTTACCGATAATCTTAGGCTAATTTGCCCGTTTATGTTACCTAGGGGCGATCGGCCATTTGGGAACACTATCTTTGGCAGTGCGCCATTTACCATTAAGATTTGGAAGCAACGCCTTGTGAGAAGTGTCCATGGTAGAACCCTCTTTAGGTCTGTCCGCCGATAATGACAATGATTCGCTAGGGGGGCGATCGCCGCAGTGGTCAGAGCGGCGGAGTCGCCTTGAAGAACTCATTGCTACGCTGCGCATTGCCGATGAATTAGCAGCAGGAAGCTATCTCATTACCAGCGGCGAGTTAGCCGAGCTAATGGATGTCCATGCCAGTGCGGTCACCAGCCGTGGCGAAGAGTGGGTATGGCGGAACTGGCAAATTTCGCGAGTACGGCGCGAAAGTAATCAAATTCTCTGGCAGTTAGAGCGGATAGCCATCAGCAAAGAGCCATCCGCAGACACCCATCCCAGCTAACGGCAAGACCCTCTGCCCAACCTACAGCCCTCTTAGACCGAGTAGCAAGCCATGGATTTAGATTTTCCTCTAGAGTGTTTTGACAATGATTTAAGTGCAACGGCACTGGCTCAGTTTCTCAATGCTGAGCAGCTAGGGGTGGATACGGAAACAATGGGCTTAAATATTGCCCGCGATCGCCTCTGTTTGGTGCAGATCTGTAATCCTGCCGGTCAGGTGGCAGTGGTCAAAATTGGCCGGGGGCAAACGGCTGCTCCCCATCTGCAACACCTCTTAGAGCACCCTGGCATCACCAAAATCTTTCATTACGCGCGGTTTGATTTGGCAACCCTGCGCCACCATTTGGGGGTCCGCGTTCAGCCGGTGTTTTGCACCAAAATTGCCAGTAAAATTGCCCGCACCTATTCACCACGGCACGGCCTTAAGGATTTAGCCCTCGATATGCTGGGGGTTGAACTGGATAAATCTGCCCAAAGTTCAGACTGGGGGAATGCCCTCGCCCTGCGTGACGATCAACTGCGCTACGCCGCTAATGATGTCCGCTACCTCATTCCTCTGCGGCAACAGTTACTGTCGATACTGGTGCGGGAAGAACGCCTGCCATTGGTCGAGGCTGCCCTAAGCTGCCTACCGGCCATTGTGGAACTGGATTTAGGGGGGTACGATCGCGTCTTCGAGCACGGCTAAAAAGTGTGCCAAGGTACTGTCTTGGGGGGGCGGGGTGCGCTGGCAGCGTTCCTGAAACGGACAAGGGGAGCAGTACTTAGAACTAAGTTCTAGGCCGACCTGTGGTAGGTCTTGGCCGCGCGCATAGTCGTTGAGCCAGTATTGAAGCTGCTGCAACTGCTGTGTGAGATCGTTTTCAACCTGTTGATGTTGCGCTTGAGTGTAGTGAAACGTATAGACCGTTGCCCCCCTTTCCCCTTGGGCAAACCAGTAGGTCATAGAAATTTGCTCAGGGGAGTAGTCGGTGGTGGCTGCTAGCAAGTAGCAGTAGAGGCGGGTTTGCCAATGGCGTGCTAATGTGTTTTGGGGAGGCGGCTGGGGATAGGTTTTCCAGTCCAAAATTTGAGCACGATCCGTGCCAAAAATCACCAGATCGTAGATACCAACAAGGGTAAAACCCTCTAGGGCAGTACTACAGCGGTGTTCAGTGTAGGCGGTGCCTGCAATCATAGGGGGCAGATCCGCTTGAAACTGCTCAAACCATTCCCGCAAAGTCGGTTGAGCCTCTAGAAGAGGGTGAATATCTAAGCCGTGGAAATGCTGCTGCATCAGGCGGTGGAACTCACGGCCAAGGTGTTGAGCACTGCTGAGGCTGTCTGGTAACCCTAAGCGGTTCAAGTAGCGGTACTGAAACTGGCGCGGACAATTTTTGAGGTGGCGTAATTGAGATTGGGAAATGTGCATATCACAACCAGCCGAGGATGGTGATGAGGCCGTAAAGCACCCATAGGGTTGCGACCCCTACAGCCCAGTAAGGTGCCCCCCACTGCTGGGTTTGTTTGAGGTCTGGGCACTGCCATGTGGCCACTTCTACGGTGGGGATGGTGCCCCGCCGAAACCAACCTTCAACCACAAGAGAACGCTTCTGAAGCTGTTTTAACTGCTGTGGCTGCACAATTGGCCAAAACGTGCCCCATGACTTATAGCAGCGCAGGAGCCAAAGGCCGTTGGCGGTCTGTAACCACAGGTGCTGCCCCAACCCATTTCTTAGACCGGTGACAGCACACAGCCGACCCTCTAGCCGAACAGGCGTGCTGTCGAGGGGCAGAGCAAGGGAGCGGTGCAGCAGTTGCCCTAGGGTCGCAGGTTCTGGGCGATCGCCCAAGGGAGGGTAGTAGGCATTGATGCGCAGGAACAACCCTAGCCCAACACCAATACTGCTAAGCCCTAGGCCTAGGGTCTGCCAATCGGTGAGCCACCAAAGGGCTGCCCCCACTCGCCCAACCCGGATGGCAAAATGGCCGATGCCACTTAAAAGTAGGGCTAGCAGACCACCGGCGATCGCGCCCCAAAGGGGGGTCAACTGCAGCCAACCGCGCTGTAAGGGAGGTAAGGGTTGGGGCGACACCAAGAGTAAGCAGGGTAGCTGCCAGCGACGGCTATAGGACATCAAAGCTCGCAGCCGCAGCCCCAACGGGCGATGGGAGGAGGTACAGCGGAACCAGTGTCGGAGCGGGTGATCCCCATCCCAGCGGGCGATCGCCCCCCAGTCGAGGGGTTGGTCACCCCAGAGGGCGGCCTGGGTTGGGTTCAAGGGTAGCAGCAGCCGCAGCGATTCTAGAGCCCCGCCAATACTGCCTTGGGTGCTCACCGTTTGGGCGGTGGCGTGCATCAGCCGTAGCCATGCCAGCACTAAGGTGTTGGGGTTACCCGCCATCGCCGCTCCTTGGCGATCGCTGTAGTACTGCCGCAGTTGATTTGTCCAAAACAAGAGCATTTCCAGCCCCCGAAAGACAAGGTAACTCCCTTGGCTGATCAGCGCACAACACGCGTATAGGGGTATGGCGCCCCATCGCCGTCCCCAATCCTTACCGTAGGGCGGTGCCCAGCGATCGCCCCAGCGACTCAATCGGTCGTACACCGCGTAGGGACATTGCAGCGCTAGGACAAGAGGTGCCATCAGTGTATTCAACCCCTGTCGCAGTTGTGCTAGTTCCACCGCCAAGAGTGCCGCCAATTCCTCTGAGGTGGCAGTTCGCAGTAACCCCTCGCTCACCACAATCCGTCGTTGCCAGCGACCATAGCTAAAAATCAGGGGGGCGGTGGTGATGATGCAGCGCAGTTGCGGGCGGGGTTGCCACCACGACCATGGCAGAGTGTCCATGAGAGCCACTGCATCAGGGCTGTACTCCCTTAATTCATTGAGACTGACGGGACGCAGCCCATACCCATAGCTCAAGACAACAGACCAAAGGGGGCTGCCAAAGCCAAAGAGGAGCACGCCCAAAAAGATGACCAATGCCGCGGCGATCGCCCCTTCCCAGCCTCGCAACAGCGCCACGGTATCGTTAGGTAGCCCTGTCAGATAGGTTACTCCCCCCAAAATAACGACGTACACTAGCCCTGCCAGCACAGCGATCGTGATCCCTTGGCTTGCCCAAAGATACCCCCGTGACACCGGTCGAAGCTGAATGTGCCCAGAGGATAGCCGTGGAACGGTGAGTTGCAGATTCGGGGAGGTGGATTCCTCATCGCGGTACGCCTCGAGTTCTGGGAGATACTTGCGTGCCCATGCTTGGATGTGGGGATGCCTAGCATGGGTGAGAAACTGACACAGGGCGATCGCCTCTGGCCACTGCTGGGTTTGGGCATAGGCTTTAACGAGATGTAAATGTGCCTTTAACCCCTCTCGCTGTAAACCATACTGGGCGATGACCGCCTCAAATGCAGCGATCGCCAGCAAATAATCCCCCCGGTTTAGAGCCGCCACCCCCGCAATAAAGCGGGGATCAACCCTAAAGTCTGGTTCTTGGCGAGCCATAGCACAGTGATTGCAACAACAAACCTGACATTTGACCTTAAACAGGACATAGGAAACAGGGGATATTGCAAGCCAGTCCCTCCCCGACCTGAAGGTGCGGGGCTTCTCGGAGGTTTTCTGTGAGACGTAATTTTCTGTTTGATGGCATAGACAGAAGTCTTACAGGCGTTCGCAAATTCCTTTAGGTTGACCCCCACTAACAATGCACAAGCAATATAATTGTGCTGAATCTGGGCTTTGCAGCATTGGCAATTTGCTACCCCAGCTGTCTGTTTTAATTCTCGATAAAAATATCAACGTTGCATCGTTTACTGTACTCCTCCTTTACTTCCTTTGCTCCCGCTACCCACATCAGACCACATCAGATTCTCTACTCGTTGATAGCACTCCTCTCCTTTTACTAATCTATTCCCTTTCAGAGGACAATGGTATATCTAGGTGAGTGCCACCTTCTGAAGAGAAAAATTAGAGTAGGAGAAACATCTCGACGATGCGCCATCCTATGACTGCAGAAAATCAAGCCCAATTGCAGCAGAACATTGATGCCATTGCCGATATTCTCTGCCGTAATACCCCTGCTGAGCAGTTGGCAACCCTCCCAGACATTGAGCAAGCCATTCGCCAGCAAGCTCAGACGTGGGTCTGGCAGCGTGTCACCTTCTGAGTAGAACACTCAGGATCGAGGCATCCTCAAATTGTTTGTGCCATTGGCTGTGGATGTGTTGAGTCTTGGGTGACACGGATTGACCGACGGGTTCAACGATCAGGAGCCAGCTGGCATCCACGCCATGCACCCCAAGTGCTAGCCCGCCGTTGCACTTATCTCAACGGCTGCCGCGATCCTCAGCACCTTTTTCTTCCGATAAGGGACACGCTCTCCTACCACTCCAGTTGATTTACTGGACGCAGCAGGATTTTTCTGACGTGCCTAGCCAATACGGGAACTCTAGGCTACTATTATAGATCCAGTCAGAAAGTGTTCGAGCGATCGCTGGTATCATTGCGTATGGCACCCACTCTGCCCGCTTGAGAACTCACTATACATCTTAATTTTCGTTAAAGGAGCTAGGAACATACTCGCATGGTCAATCAGGAAAAAACGTTAGATGTGGGCTTTACGCACGCTGATTTTGCAGCCTTACTCGACCGATACGACTATCATTTCAATCCCGGCGATATTGTAGCAGGGACAGTTTTTAGCATCGAGCCAAAAGGCGCCCTGATTGACATAGGCGCAAAAACTGCGGCCTACATCCCCATTCAAGAAATGTCAATCAACCGCATCGATAGCCCCGAAGAAGTCCTGCAATCCAATGAAACCCGGGAGTTTTTCATTCTTGCGGATGAAAACGAAGAAGGGCAACTTACCCTTTCCATCCGTCGCATTGAGTACATGCGGGCATGGGAGCGGGTACGCCAGCTTCAGGCTGAAGATGCCACGGTGCGCTCTCAGGTTTTTGCCACTAATCGTGGCGGTGCCTTAGTGCGCATTGAAGGGCTGCGGGGCTTTATTCCCGGTTCCCACATTAGTACCCGTGTCAACAAAGAAGAACTGGTCGGTGAGGAGCTCCCCCTAAAATTCCTAGAAGTGGATGAAGAGCGCAACCGCCTTGTCCTCAGTCATCGCCGTGCCCTTGTTGAACGTAAGATGAACAAGCTGGAAGTCTGCGAAGTAGTGGTTGGGACGGTGCGGGGTATTAAGCCCTACGGTGCCTTTATTGACATCGGCGGGGTCAGTGGCCTGCTCCACATCTCCGAAATCTCCCATGATCACATTGATACGCCCCACAGTGTCTTCAATGTCAATGATCAGTTGAAGGTGATGATCATTGATCTCGATGCTGAGCGCGGACGTATCTCCCTCTCCACCAAGCAGTTAGAGCCAGAGCCGGGCGACATGGTCAGAAATCCGCAGTTAGTCTATGAGAAGGCGGAGGAAATGGCCGCTCGCTACCGTCAGCAACTCCTGCAACAACAGCAAGCGGCTATGGCAGAACAAGAGACTGACGACCTCCCCGCAGCCACCGACGAAGACGCTGCTGAACCCATGCTACAAGAGGCATAGCTTGGCTCTCGCCATTACCCTTGGGGATCCCGCTGGCATTGGCGCTGAAATTGTTCTCAAAGCCCTAGCGCACTTCCCTCCTGAGGCGTTAGGCCAGTTTTTTATCAGTGGCAGTCGCTCCCTCCTTGAGGACACCTACGGTTGGCTCAGCCAGCGCGGTCAAGCCGCTGTGCATCCAGCCCTGCTACAGGTATGGGATCATCCCCTGATCTCCAATGTACGTCCCGGCTACCCCAGCTCAGCAACGGGGGCAATGAGTTTTGCTTACCTAGAAACCGCCATTGCTGCTGCTAAAACTGGAACGGTGGCGGGTATTGTGACCGCACCCATTAGTAAGGCGTTGTGGCACGCAGCCGGCTATGATTACTCTGGGCAAACGGAGGTTCTGGCTTGCCATACCGGTGGTTCTGAGGTGGGGATGCTCTTTTTGGGGCGATCGCCCCAGACCCACTGGGTACTCACGACCCTGCTGGCTACAACCCATATTCCCCTGTCCCAGGTACCGCACCGCTTAACCCCGGCCCTGTTAACCCAGAAACTAGAGTTACTTGTCAGTTTTTTGCAGCACTGCCGGGGATTAGCACAGCCGCGCATTGCCGTTGCTGGCCTCAACCCCCACAGTGGCGAGCAGGGGCATCTTGGCCGCGAAGAAGTGGACTGGCTCATCCCGTGGTTAACAAGGGCTCAGCAACAGTACCCCCACGTTGAAATTGTTGGACCTGTGCCACCGGATACCCTCTGGATTGGTGCGGCGCACGCATGGTGGGGCACCCCCTCTCAGCACCCCAGTTACGATGCCTACCTTGCCCTCTACCACGATCAAGGTCTGATTCCAGTCAAGATGCTAGCCTTTCATGACGCGGTGAACACCACCATTGGGCTGCCCTTTATTCGCACCTCTCCCGATCATGGCACTGCCTTTGATATTGCCGGTCAGGGCATTGCCGACCCCCGCAGCCTCCTCGCAGCAATCCATTGGGCACAAGAGCTGACCACCACCGGCAAGATCGGTTTTCCCGCCCATACTTGCCTCAGGGGAGTTTGATAGAATGCCAGCAGAGGACTAAACGGTCACCACCCGTATTGCCAACTCTTTAGCACTTAAGGATCAACTCCATTGATTGCTGTGTCGGGCAGAAACCACTATGGGATTTTTTGATTCAGAAATTGTTCAGCAAGAGGCGCAAAACCTGTTTCTGGATTACCAGCAGTTAATGCAGCTTGGCTCTGAGTACGGCAAATTTGACCGTGAAGGCAAAAAAATCTACATTGAAAAAATGGAAGAATTGATGGAGCGCTACCGTATCTTTATGAAGCGGTTTGAGCTATCCGATGATTTTATGGCGCAGATGACGGTCAAGCAGCTAGAAACCCAGTTGAGTCAGTTTGGGCTGTCAGCTCAAGCAATGTTTGATCAGATGCATCAAACGCTTGAGCGCATGAAGGCCGAGGTAGAGCGCCAACCCTAGGACATTGCGGCTGTGCTGCTATTCAATCTTGACGGTGTTATCAGTACCGAAGCTAGCATTTCTGTTTTAGATCGCGGGTTTCTCTACGGGGATAGCGTCTATGAAGTGATCCGTACCTACGGTGGTGTTCCCTTTGCCTTGCTAGATCATCTGGCTCGCCTGCGAGCGTCGGCAGCTTACCTATACATGGCGGTGCCTTGGGACGATGCCCATATTATTAGGGAGGTTGAGCGTACCTTAGCCGCTGCCCCTAAAGGGGAGTACTATATTCGCATTGTGGTGACCCGGGGAGCGGACCAACGGATTGGCCTGTGCCCTGAACCGACGACCCAGCCGCGATTGCTCATTGTCCTGATGGCGATCGCCCCCGAGCCCCATTTCAACTCGGCGGGAGTGCGTTTAACCATTGCCCAGCGCCAACGCACCAGTATTGAAGCCCTTGACCCTGCTGCTAAAACTGGCAATTACCTGAACAATATCTTGGCGCTCCTAGAGGCGCAGCAACATGGGTTTGACGATGCTCTGATGCTGAACGGGGCAGGCCAGATCACCGAGGCCACCACCAGTAATGTTTGGATAGTGCGGGCTGGGGTGGTGGAAACCCCTCCCCCTAGCGTCGGCATTCTCCACGGCATTACCCGCGCCACCCTATTAGAAATTTTGCAACAGCTAGAGGTACCCCATCGTGAGGTCATTCTCACCCCAGCGGACTTGGCCAGCGCTTCCGAAGCGTTTTTAAGCTCCTCTGTGCGCTTACTGATGCCCATTCGCCAAGTGGATGAAACTCTGCTCCCCTGCCCGGGACCCGTTAGCCAACGGCTATGGGACGCTTTACTGGAGGTGATGGAGAACCACTAATTCGGGCGTTGCACAGAAGGCATTGCTGAATGGAGCTATGAATTAGAGGGGAACAGGTACTGTTTGAAACTTCAAATAAATTACAAACCCTAAAAGCCTTGATATAGTTGGCTCCTAGCCTATGGGCGATACTGGACTCGAACCAGTGACCCCTTCCGTGTGAAGGAAGTGCGCTACCACTGTGCTAATCGCCCATTGATTTCCTTAAACAAGAATACTAGTTTAGGTCAATATGGCAAGATTTGCAAGCGTGAGATCAAGCATGGGCAATCTCTCTCGTCTAGACACCCTATCCGCTGCCGCAGCAGGGAATACTAAGGGTTGTTTCCCAGATCTGTTAGCCATAGTCAGTAAAGCCTTGAGATAAAACTTTAAGGTGTCTATGCCATTCGCTTCAGATAGCCATCCGGCGCCACGGTAATAAGCAGCTTATGCTGAATACTCTTATCAATCTCGAATTCAGGGTGGGTTTTGAGAAATTCCCACACCGCCGTTTTCGGGTTGTTGCCGGGCCCCCAAGGGCGATCGGGAAACATATCCGCGGGCATGTCCTCGATGACTGTATCAAACACCACGCAGTAACTCCCCACGCTCACCAAGGGGGCATAGGCTTCCAGCTCGGCCAGCACATGGTCGTGGGTGTGGTTGGAGTCAAGGCAGACCAGCACACGCTCGTAGCCTTGTGCGATGGTCTTGACTTGCGCGATAACCTCGGGGGCGATCGACGAGCCTTCGATCATCTGGATGCGTGTGGCCATCGGGTGCGCTTCGATGGCGGCGCGGTTGTGCGGGCGGATTTCGATGTCGATGCCTAAGACTTTGCGGCGCGAGCGGGTCGGGTCATAGACTTGCCCTGCGTCAATGGCGTCGCAGACATCCAAGAGCGTCAGCATCGAGGCGCTGAAAACCAGAGAGCCTCCGTGGGCGATACCGGTTTCGATAATCAAATCTGGTTTAACGTGCCAGATCAGTTCCTGCATCGCCACCATGTCTTGCGGGTACTGGATGATGGGTCGTCCTAGCCATTCGAAGTGGTAAGGATATTTATGCCATTGCGCTCGACTCATCCATTTACAGCTGACGTCATAGAGTGTTACATCTCGTCCTTGCTGCAATACTTCAGTGTCACACTGCTGCTTGAACTTCACCACTTCATTGACACACGTCTCTTGTTGACTCATTGCAGTTCTCCAGTATCAATAACCTTGATGGCATACCCATGCTGCTGACAAAGCTGCTTTATCTCTTGCAAATAATTCGGATTCATCACAAGGACATGTTCCACACGACGCTGCATCAACTCATGAGGCGATACTATAAGATGCCCGGTGCCTGGGAGGTAATGGCCTTGCTTGTTCGGATTAAGATCAACTACGCAGTCAATGAGAATACATTTGGGATCAATCAGATTAGCAAAGGTCGCTCCCTTAGCTCCTGCACCCCATAAAGCAACTTTACCATGCTGATTTAGATCGTTGATTTTGCTAATCCAAGCCTTAATTTGTAATTTCTCATGAGCTGCATATGCTATTGCCATTTGCAACGTCTGAGTGTTATTAAGCTTTATAGCACGCTGTTCACTATCTATTCGAGCTTCTAGCCATAGATACTGCCCACCAAAGATGTGCTCAACGCGTTCAATGGCAAACCCAGCTCGGCAGAAGGCAAAGCTGAGAGACTGTGCTGTAAAAAGAGAACAATGCTCGTAAAAGAAGTCCCAGATCACTCGGTTACGGAAGATCCACTCAACACATGGCGTTTCAAAAAACACCCGAGCTTTAGGAGAAGAGATCAGAGCAGAACGCACGGAGCGCAGAAGCTCCATGGGTTCAGGCACATGTTCGATAACATGACGGCAGACTACCACATCAGCCGCTATGTCAGTACAGCTTTGGTCGTAGTAGCATGTGCGAAATTGCAGTCGGTGATCTGAATCGGTCAGCGGCCCTACATAGCTCGGGTCAAAACCATAACCGACGTTGTTTGCCCCTGGATAGTTAACTATCTTTCTCAAGAAATGACCCTTGCCACAGCCCACTTCTACAATCGTGCAATTCTGCACGCCTTGGCGCTCGACCATATCCCGCACCAAACCATCCAGATAGGATTCAAAGTAAGCCGAACAGGACTGCGTATTGTCATAGCACTCGCCATAACTCAGGTACGATAAGTCGAAAGCTTGGTTAAAGACAAATCCACACCCCTCACACACTACAAGATCTAGCTCTCCACGTGCGACGGTACGAGCTGCCTCTTGGCTAGCTATAACTAGGTTTTGATGAACAGGGGCTAGGGGGCGCCGTAAAAAAGGTTTCACTCGCGAGCTTTCGCATATAGGGCAGAGGCGTTTCATCAATTCATTCCCCCTTGGATACAAAGCTCAAGACCCTGCGCCAACGTCAGTGCAGGTCGCCAGCCGAGCGCCTTCAACTTTAGGTTCTCCCCCACAAGCAATGGTGGCTCACCAGTACGTTCTGCAGGCAGTGCCAGCACAGCTTGGGGATCGGTGCCCAGCAAAGATGCCACTTTAATTACAAGATCAGCCAAACGTGTTGGCTCTCCCGAGGATATGTTATATACACCATTGGCACCTTCAATGATCAGCCTGATAAATGCCTCAGCTACATCCGAAGCATGCAAAAAGTCTCGGTAGGCCTGGACATTCACCCCAAACGGCGGGCGCTTCTTACAAAACACCTCGATTAGGGCTGGAATCAGGCGAGCAATTGATTCACCTTTACCATATGGCAGAAAAATCCGACCCCAAGCAAATCGAACCCCGTACTGTGCACACATTGCCATAAGCAAACGACGGGTGACATCTTTTGTGACTCCGTAGAGCGTTGCAGGGTTTAAAGCGGTTGTGTCTTCCCGACAATAGCCATACTGCCAATCATATTCAGCACATGTGCCCGCAACCACAACCTGTTGACCTCCAGCAGCACAAAAAGCCTCTACCAATCGGGTTGTTGCCTCTACCCAACGCAAGTTCAAGGCTGAAGTCCAATATTTGCCATGTTCCGTATACCAAGCCAGATGCAGCAGATGGCTCGCACGTACTTGCTGCACCAACGACGCAAAGTCACCGATACTTAACAGGTCTGCCTTTATAAAGGAGACTGCGGTCTGCGGCTGGCTGCGGCTTACAGCCACCACATCGATTCCACGCTGTTGTAGAGCCTTCAGAACATATTGGCCAATGAACCCGCTAGCGCCAGAGAGTAAAACCTTCATCTAACAATAGTATCCCAAAGATGTAGTTCTGGTACTGCTGTCATAAACTGCCCTCCCCATTCCTGTACATAATTCAACTGTGCTAATACCTCTTCGCGCAAGTTCCAAGGAAGTATCAAAATGTTATCGGGTCTTTCCTGTTGAATCTTCGCTTCGCTCACAATAGGTATTCGGCTTCCAGGTAAAAACTTACCCTGTTTGGCTGGGTTTTTGTCCACCACATAGGGCAAGAGGTCAGCGCGGATACCAGCAAAGTTGAGCAGCGTATTCCCCTTGGCTGCAGCGCCATAGCCAACTACTTTACGCCCTTGGCGTTTAGCTTCAAGTAAAAAGAGGAGTAGATTGTCCTTAATCCGTTCGGCAGCTGTTTGCAGCTTTTCGTAAAATGATAGCTTCGTGACCCCCGCTGCTTCTTCCTGTGCTAGCAGTTCTGCTACCCTTGGGCTAATGGGTTGAGTACCAGTGCCCATTCGTTGTGCATAGACGCGCAGACTGCCCCCATGGGTGGGAATCGTCTCAGCATCAAACACCACAAGCCCATTTTTGGCAAAGATACCCTGTAGGGTAGTAAGTGAGAGGTACGAGTAGTGCTCGTGGTAAATAGTGTCGAACTGGTGTTCCTGCACCAAACGCAACAGGTGGGGGAATTCAAACGTAGCCACTCCTTGGGGCTTGAGTAGGAGAGCAAAGCCGCTAACAAAGTCGTTGATGTCCGGCACGTGCGCCAGCACATTGTTGGCCACCATCAGGTCAGCTGCTTTGCCTGCCTGAGCGAGTTCCTCTGCTAGCGCTTTACCGAAGAAACGCTCAATAATCGGGATGCCTTTAGCACGGGCGGCGGCAGCGGTGCTGGCCGTCGGTTCGATGCCCAAGCAGGGGATGCCCGCCTTTTGGACGTACTGAAGCAGGTAACCATCGTTGGCAGCAACTTCTACCACTAGGCTTCGCGCTGACAACCCCAGACAGCCAATCACCTTGGCGACATAGGCTTCGGCGTGAGCCAACCAAGTGCTGGAGATCGAGCTGAAATAGGCGTAGTTGTTAGTAAAAAGATGCTCCCGCTCCAGAAAATCCTCAGTCTGCACCAACCAGCACTGGTCGCACACTAGCACGCGCAGGGGATACCAGCGCTCAGGACCACGCAAATCTGCAGCAGTGAGGTAGGCATTGGAAGGGGGTGCCGTACCTAGGTCGATAAGCGTATGGGTAAGCAGGTGCCCGCAGTGGCGGCAGTTCATACTTCGATTCCCTTGAAATCATCAGTAAGCAGTGCAAAAGCATCATCGCGATCGGAGAGCACAGTAATTGGCATCGGCCACGTAATGCCCAAACGCGGGTCGCAGACATGGCTACCCCCTTCCGCTTCGGGGTGATAAGGGGCGCTGTGGCAGTAAAGGAGCTCAACATCGTCGGTTAACGCTTGGAATCCGTGGGCGAACCCCTCTGGAATAAGAAGTGCGACACCGTTTTCGGCTGAAAGGACTTCGGCATGCCACTGCAAAAATGTAGGGGATCCCACCCGCAAGTCCACTGCCACATCCCACACCTCGCCACGCAGGCAGTTAACAAGCTTCATTTCAGTGTGGGGTGGGTATTGGAAGTGTAAACCTCTCACTGTGCCGCGTTTAGCGGTGTAAGTATGGTTGATCTGCGCGATGGGCTTTTTCCAGCCAATAGATGCTAAGTCTTGAGCACAGAAGATACGCGTGAGATAGCCACGGTTGTCGCCTAGCCGCTGCCGTTCAATTCGGTTCAAGCCTGAAAGCGGTAGTGGTGTCACCGTGAATCGACTCATGGCAATCTCTCATAAGCAACAATCTCGGCCTCGCAGAGCTTCCGAGCGTCAGCACCTTTCTCCAATGCGCAATACCAACGTATCGTCCGTTCAATAGCCTCAGTAAGTGACCAGCGTGGCCTCCAGCCCAGCACTGACTTTGCCTTAGCAATTTCCAAAGCAAGCCAACTGGCCTCATGGGGGCCTTCATCACCATCACACCAAACGACCTTACCCGTTCCATAGGCGCACTGACACTGCTCAATGACTTCGCGCACCGTTGCCACTTCGTGGGTAAGCGGCCCGAAATTGTAAGCACCGGCATCCTGCGGGCGATGCCACAAGTGCTGAGCCAAAATCAGGTAACCAAACAAGGGCTCCAATACGTGCTGCCAAGGTCGCACGGCTTGGGGACGGCGCACGTGCAAAGGTTCACCCTTCTGCCACGCGCGAATAGCATCGGGAATCAAACGATCCTCAGACCAGTCGCCGCCGCCAATCACGTTGCCAGCTCGGGCAGAGGCCACGGCAACATGCTGCTCACGCAGAAAGGCATCACGGTAACTAGCGATCACAATTTCAGCGGCAGCTTTACTTGCGCTATAGGGGTCGTGTCCACCAAGGGGATCACCCTCGCGGTAGGGGTAGGGATGCTCTAGATTACGATACACTTTGTCAGTAGTGATTAAAACTGCAACCCGCACACTATTAAGCCCGCGTAGAGCTTCAAGTAAGTGAGCTGTTCCCATGATGTTGGTAGCCAGCGTCTCCAGAGGTTTCCGGTAGCTTGCGCGAACTAAGGGTTGTGCAGCTAAATGAAAGACGATTTCCGGCGCATAGCGGCGGATCACTGCCACTGTTTCTTTGGGATTACAAATGTCTTGGATATAGTGATCAATGCCTTCGGCAGCCTTGGCTAGATCAAAAAGATTGGGGTGAGTAGAGGGTGGCAAGGCAACACCGCAAACTTTAGCACCCAGCCCCGTAAGCCAAAGGGTT
This sequence comes from Synechococcus sp. PCC 6716, assembly GCF_022570815.1. Lineage (NCBI taxonomy): Bacteria > Bacillati > Cyanobacteriota > Cyanophyceae > Synechococcales > Synechococcaceae > Synechococcus > Synechococcus sp. PCC 6716. Next base: position 123,115 of record NZ_JAKLTU010000002.1, on the reverse strand, counting down.
AGCCAACTGCCCTTGAAGCCAGTATGACCGGTGACTAGCACACGTCGCTTGTGCCAGAAGGCGCGATCAAGCATGACCACACCTTTCGAGGTGCATCGCCATTTTGCCACAACTGAAAGTGTCCATGGGATACGTCTTGATCCTCAGAGGCATGTCACTGCTCTTGACCGACAAGCTATGCAAGCACTTGTGATCTTCGGCTGATGTTACCACCTTCGATATATTCAAGCGCAGGTAACGCAAGGGCAAAAAAGCTACCGTTTTTTGTTGGTGGAATTTTCTGCAGTTGCGCACCATAAATTAAAGGCTACACCGGATATGTGAAGAACGCTATAGTTAGTACTGTATATCTTGAGAACACTATGCTAGGTGCCTATGTTCAGACAGCCTTAAGACAGCCTTATTATCCTAGGCCAACATTCCAAAGTCTGCAAGCCTGTTGTGAGGTCATGATAGACCACATTTCATGATAGACCACATGTACGTAAGCTTTTAGGAATCCTAGTTTTGCTGAATGTGGCTATGAATTGACCTCATCCCCAACCCTTCTCCCTAGGGAGAAGGGAGCTAAGAGTCGTGTTCCCTCTCCTTTGGGAGAGGACTAGGGTGAGGGCGGCAAAAGACTCAAACCCGAAAATCATACGTCTATTCAGCAACGCCGGAATCCTATCTGTGGTGCAAGTATCAATATTGGGTGATGCAAGCAACCCAACCTTGGTAAACTTTGCTTTACGCGAGAAGAGCCGAAAACTATTGTCAAAAAATGCCGAGTAGCCGCCTAGTGCAAGGGAGTGAGTACCAATGCCAGACACTCGGCAAGTCGTTGCGAGACTCGGTATTGATGGCGGCAACGTCCGCTTGTGTACTTCGTAAAAAAGCGTGTGCGAGTGGCGTAATTACAGAGTCGTCGAACTTGTGGTCAGGTGGTGTCTATAAGGTCGCCGTTAGTTGCTAGAGTATGTTTGATGAAAGCTTACGGAGCACCCTATCCGCTAACGCGCCGGTACATACCAAGTTTTCCCGCCCAAGTCTCTAGTAACATCATGAAAGCAGTCATTCTTGCAGGTGGTTATGGTACTCGCTTATCCGAGGAAACACTCGTCAAACCTAAACCCATGGTTGAAATCGGTGGCAAACCTATCCTTTGGCATATCATTAAGCTTTACTCAGCCCATGGTGTGAACGAGTTCATCATCTGCTGCGGGTACAAAGGTTATGTCATCAAAGAGTATTTTGCCAATTACTTTTTACATATGTCTGACGTAACTTTCGATATGCGGCATAACCGTATGGATGTGCATGAACGCCGAGCTGAGCCATGGCGAGTTACACTGGTAGATACTGGTGAAGATACATTGACAGGAGGGCGGTTGAAACGAGTCGAGGCATACGTCAAAGATGAAGAGTGCTTTTGCCTAACGTATGGTGACGGATTAGCAGACATCAATATTACCGATGAGATTGCCTTTCACCGCGCCCATGGTAAACTAGCAACCGTTGTTGCAGTGCAGCCCCCCGGGCGCTATGGTGCCCTTGATATTAGGAGGGACACCGTTCAGGGTTTCTTAGAAAAACCTCGTGGTGATGGTGGCTGGATTAACGGCGGCTTTTTTGTCCTGAGTCCGGACGTTTTCAAGTATATCGAGGGAGATCAAACAAGCTGGGAAGGTGAGCCGCTGAGAACGCTGGCTACCGATGGGCAACTCATGGCCTATGAGCATCGCGGCTTTTGGCAGCCTATGGATACCCTGCGTGACAAACACTTACTAGAAGAACTTTGGCAATCAGGTAACGCACCGTGGAAAGTATGGTAATGTACTCATTAAAATTGCGGGAGCACGTACTAATCAATGATTGCGCTGACTTCAAGRAAAATASCCCTGCCACTATATCTTAGGTCATCACCTTTTGCCGGCTTTTAGCACTTTCTAGTATCCTATGTGTACTCAACAAGGTTAAGTAATCACTATGAACAGCAATGTAATTCAGCCCCAAGTAAGCATTGGTATGCCTGTATATAACGGAGAAAATTACATCTGTGAGGCGCTCGATTCATTATTAGCTCAAACATTTACGGATTTTGAGTTAATCATTTCAGATAATGCTTCCACTGATAATACCGAGCAGATATGCAAAACATATGCAGCTTGCGACAACAGAATTCGCTATATTCGACAAAAGGAAAATATCGGTGCAACAAATAACTTCCGATTCGTGCTAGAACAAGCAAAGGGTGATTACTTCATGTGGGCAGCACATGATGATTTGTGGTCTCCGAATTGGCTGGAGTCTTTAGTTAATCTTGCTACAACAAATAAATCTGCAGCATTTGGGGTCGCCAATTACATAGGTGAAAATGGTCAGCCTGTTTGGCATTTAGGAGCAGGAACTCCCCTAACATTTTTAAGTTTGAATTTAAGTATTCTGAGAAGACTTCTTTATTTTGTTTTTCCTGTAACCAATTCAAAAGATTGTGTATTTTATGGCTTGTATCCGAAAAGTTCAATGATTTCATTAGAAGTATTTGAATACTTTTTTGGAGGTAAAGAATATCCTGATGTCGTTGGCGATGTTGTAGTCTACATAATACTAAAAAATATAAAGATTATGATTGCAGCTAATGCAATTTTCAAAAAGAGACTTCACCCAAAGAGTGGAACAAGTGAAGCTATAGCTGCTTTAAATAAACAAAAAACATCGATTAACAAAAATTTATTTACCAGATTTTACAATCTTATTCACTATTCTTTTACGTTTCCATGTTATTTTGATTACGCTCGATATTCTTCACTTTTTGAAGTTGTCTTGCTTAGCATACTATACCCAGTAGCAGCTTTACAGATATCAATTGCTCTGATTTCTGATTTCTATCATCAAAAAGTCTTAAATAAGAAAATCATTTAATCTCATCGCGGCCATGATTTGGAAAAGTACTCAGCTAGCTGCGAGGCCAAATTAAAAATCGAACCGTGAGAAATAGGGCTGAGACCCCCAGTCGCAGTGCTGTAATGGGAACGCCATAGCGCAAAAACGTCTTAAAGCTAATACGTCGTCCATGGAGTTCGGCAACACCTGCCCCAACAATATTGGCAGAGGCACCCACCAGTGTCGCATTTCCCCCTAGGGTAGCGCCCAGCATCATGGCATAAAACAGCGGTAAAACTGTACTGGGAACATCGCCACCATAGCCAAGGTGGAGAATTTCGCTACCAGCTAAGCCAACCTCAACCACGTACTTTTTCAGTAAGGGTACCATGGCCACCACTAGGGGAATATTGGGAATGACACTGGACACAATCCCCATTGCAAACAACAGCAACAGTGAGCCGAAAAAAATATTTGGCTCTATCGTCCGAGTTATGCTTAATCAATAGCTAAATGCCAGCAAATTAAGCAACGTAACTGAAAATTGTCAAAGTTCCTGAACCCATAACCTGACCGCTTGATCAGCTTCAATTTATTGTTAATACCTTCGACAACACCACTATTTGTGTGATTATCAAAATAGGCGGTGACTTCACCAAACCACCGACAAATTGTTCTTACGCTCTCTTGAAAAGAGTCCTGAGCTTGAGCTAACCAATCGAGCAATTGAAAGGTTCCATCTTTCCAATCTTTTGCTGGCTCAAAGATGGCTCTAAACGATTCCTTTTCCTGATGCATTCGAGCCAGACTTGGCACTACTTCTCGAATTTCTTCCAGTTTTGCTTTTTGCTTCTGAGTTAGATTTTCCTCCGGCTTGAGTAACGCATATTTACTTTGTTTGAGCGCGGCTGCAATCTGGGCTTTCTTGACTTCATTTACCGTCTTCGCTTTACAAATACTTTGTCGAGCCTTATCCAATTCCTGATTCACAATTTTTATAACATGAAATCGGTCGGCAACCACCGTAGCATTAGGTAGAAGTTTATGAACCAAACTTTTATAGTTTCCAGACAGGTCAATGCTCACCTCAATAATTTGATTGAGTACTGCTGCTCCCCATGCCTCAAGCACTTGCCTCACATCTTCCTGCTTGCGAGAAGGGGCAAGGGGAATTCGCCGCTCTAAATCGACCAAAACAACTATGTAATCTCCTTGTCCTTTACCTAAGGAAATCTCATCTATACCTAATCGTTTTACTGAACTCACATCGACGTTGATTTTTTTTTACTGACATACTGTACCATTGACCATACTTCTTCATCAGTGAGACCATTTGAAATTGCAACATTATGAATGTCGCTGTGCAAAACCTGTTGCACGATTGCCTGAGCAAATCGATCCGTTTGCTTGCGACGATTGCCGATGAAATCGAGCGTTTCACTGAATGGCTTACCACAAGTTCGACACTTAAACTGGCGACGATTGATCTTAAGAAATACGGTTCGTCCACTGATGCTTAAATCTCGCACTAGATACCAATGATTCTGGTGTAAATGACAACTTTTTTGTTGGCAACGTGGGCAAATCGCCTCGGTGGTCTTTGCTTCCACTATAAGAATCAATTCTCCCGCAACATCGGTATAATCTTCAACCTCAATTCTAGGTAGGTTGAGTAGATCAGTTAGAAGTAGCTGCATATCTCAGATTTCGTATAGCATGTTACATTAGCATACCAAGTCCGATAGACCCGCTTTTTCTTTACCTCTCTTTTTGAATTTCAACACTTCTGAGCCAGATACCTATACTTTATTAATCCCATCGCGGCCATGATTTGGAAAAGTACTCAGCTAGCTGCGAGGCCAAATTAAAAATCGAACCGTGAGAAATAGGGCTGAGACCCCCAGTTGCAGTGCTGTAATGGGAACGCCATAGCGCAAAAACGTCTTAAAGCTAATACGTCGTCCATGGAGTTCGGCAACACCTGCCCCAACAATATTGGCGGAGGCACCCACAAGTGTGGCATTTCCCCCTAGGGTAGCGCCCAGCATCATGGCATAAAACAGCGGTAAAACTGTACTGGGAACATCGCCACCATAGCCAAGGTGGAGAATTTCGCTACCAGCTAAGCCAACCTCAACCACGTACTTTTTCAGTAAGGGAACCATAGCCACCACTAGGGGAATATTGGGAATGACACTGGACACAATGCCCATCATAAACAACAGCAACAGTGACCCTAAAAAGATATTTTTACCAATCACAAACGCTAAGACTTGCGAAAGTTGGTCAATGATCCCCGTTTTCTCTAGCCCCCCAATCAACACAAATACACTCATGAAAAAGATGAGGGTTCCCCAATCCACATCGCGCAAAATGTGGGTTACCGTATCAATTTTGCTTTGATGGGCAAGGAGCAGGGCAAGTGCCGCCCCCATCAAGGCCACGGCTGGCGGTGACACCTTCACCAACGTGCCATCGCCAATGACAAAAAACACCAAGACAAAGAGGATAATCACTGAGCCAACCGCCAAGGTGCGGGGGTGATTAATCTGGGGATGGGGCAACTGATCAAGGCTCTTGAGTTCCTTGCGCCAAATTCGCCGAAACAATACCGGTAAGCACAAAACAATGACAGCGATCGCCAACACCCCCGCCACGCTCAGCCGCAGCAGATAATCCGTAAAGCTAAGGTTAATGGCATCCCCAACAATGTAGGTCGCTGGATCCCCCACTAAGGTGAGCAAGCCAGCACTGTTGGAAACAATAACCATTAAAATAATCAGCGGCACAAAATCCACCCCAACCTCCGCCGCCATTGGGGGTAACAGCGGCGCTAGCAGCATGACGGTGGTGGCATTGGGCAGCACCGCACAGATGGGGGTGGTGAGGGCAACAATGCCCAAGAGTAATCGCTTACCTTGTCCTCGGGCTAAAATCACCATTTGCGTGGCAATATAATCAAAAATCTTGGTAGGCTCAAACGCTCGCACCAAGACCATCACGCCAAAAAAAAGGGCAAGGGTGCCATGGCTGCGGCCAATGTAGCTAATGGCCTCTGAGAGGGTCATAATATTCAGAAAAACCAGCAGGATTGCCCCTAAAAAAGCCGCAATGGTGATATTGATCAATTCGGTCATGATCAGGGCGATCACGCCCAAAAAAATGAAACCTGCAACAAGGGGCTGCCAGTGTTGGATAAACATGTTCAATCCTAGCGAATTCAAGGGTTAAGGATTTCGGTCAACGCAGCGAAACCGAACCATGGAACACTGAGCAGTGATAAACAACAGCCAGTCTCCAACTGAGTGCCGACGAAGTTAGCTGACGGGCTAGGATTCAGTGGTATCCTGTCTCTGGCGAGAATGCGCCCCTATTCACTGGGTTCTCCGTTCTGAATCTTGAGGTTTCAGATTAGGCAAGCTTTAGATAAATTGCTGCTGAGTTTAGCACAGCCATTTCCGAGGATTCAAGAGAGGATTTTCTATGGTCAAAATTAAGGAGAACATAGCTAGTCTGTTAAGACTGCCACAATTTTGGCAAATGTGTCAAAATGTTTCCTGTGTCAACTAGTGTGCTGCTTACCCTTGCAAACCCCTACCGCGATCGCCCTCGGCAATTTTGATGGTGTCCATCGGGGGCATCAGCACGTCATCCATACCCTTATCGAGGCGGCACCCCCAGAGTGTTACCGCTCGATCATTACTTTTTCCCCCCATCCTCAAGCGTTTTTTACAGGGGAGGAGCGGCTACTGTTGACCCCTGCTGCTGAGAAACGCGCCCTGCTCAGCCAGTATGGCATTGAACAGGTGATTGTTTTACCCTTTACGCAGCAGTTGGCGCAGCTTTCGCCCTTAGAATTTATTGAGCAGATTTTGGTGCAGCAACTCCAGGCCAAGGTGCTCAGTGTTGGCTTTAATTTTGGGTTTGGGCGTGGGCGCTCTGGTACTGCTGAGGATTTGCGAACCCTCTGTGCCGCCTTTGGCATTCCTGTCCATGTTGTGCCCCCTTACTGTCATGGTGGCGATCGCGTCAGTAGTTCTGCCATCCGTGCCGCCCTAGCCACCGGGGATGTTGATCTTGCCCGCGAGCTATTGGGGCGACCCTATGCACTGACGGGAACTGTGATCTACGGCCACCAACTGGGTCGTCAACTGGGGTTTCCGACCGCTAATTTAGCTCTGCCGACCGATAAACTCTTGCCCCGCCATGGTGTTTATGCCTGCTGGGTCACAGCAGCCATCTTCCCTAGCCCCCAGTTAGGGGTGGTGAATATCGGTGTGCGTCCTACCGTAGATGGCCGAGCCGTGACCACGGAGGTTCATCTCCTGGATTGGTGCGGTAACCTCTACGGCCACGAGCTAACCCTACACCTTGAAGCCTTTATTCGCCCCGAAATGCAGTTTTCAACCTTAGCGGATCTGCAATCCCAAATTGTGCGGGACTGCTGCGAGGCCGCCACCCATCTACGGCGAGTTAAATCCTATGCGTGATCCCCTACAGCAATTGGTGACCAATCTGGGTCAAGTGATGGTGGGCAAGGAAACTGCTCTTGAATTAGTGCTGGTGGGCTTATTGGCGGCGGGGCACGTGCTGCTCGAAGATGTGCCTGGTGTCGGTAAAACGCTCTTGGCTAAAGCCTTGGCACGCTCCCTTGGCGGTTCCTTTCAGCGCATTCAAGCCACCCCTGATCTCCTGCCAACGGATTTATCGGGCACAAATATCTGGAACCCGAAAACCGCTGAATTTGAATTCCGTCCGGGGCCAGTCTTTTGCAACATTCTGCTGGCGGACGAAATCAACCGGGCTACACCGCGCACGCAGTCGGCCTTACTCGAGGTGATGGAAGAGTACCAAGTCACCATTGACGGGGTCACCTACCCGTTGCCCCAGCCCTTTTTTGTGATTGCCACCCAAAACCCGGTGGAGTACCAAGGTACGTTTCCGCTGCCTGAGGCACAGCTCGATCGCTTTGCCCTCTGTCTGAGCTTGGGGTACCCCACTGAAGAGGAAGAGCTACAAATGCTCCAGCGCCTGCGGGGAGGCTTAGATATAAACCAGCTTAGTCCCTGCTTAAGTCTCAGTGAGATTGAACAGTTGCGCCAGCAGGTTCTGCAGGTACGGGTTGAGCCGGTTGTGCAAAAGTACATTCTTAGCCTTGTCCGCAGCACTCGCCACAGCGATCGCATTACCCTAGGTGTTAGCCCCCGCGGCACCGTTATGCTCCAGCGCACGGCTCAAGCCTTGGCCTTTCTCTGTGATCGGGATTATGTTGTTCCTGATGATGTGAAACGCCTCGCCCCTCACGTTCTGGGACATCGTCTAATTACCACTGCTGGTCGCTCCAATTTAGGAGTTGTTGCCGAGTTACTGGACGCTGTGCCTGTGCCCTAGGAGAAGTGACAAGAGTGTTCTCTGTGAACATCTCGCAGTCTCTAAAACTGTCATCGTTGTTAAGTAGAGTTAAATAAACGACGAATGCTGCAGTTGGTTTCTGCATCCTTGGCGGCAAAATTTTGAAGGATTTTGAGATCATGAAACCCACCGTACTAATGACGCAAGCGGTTCAACGTCAGGGGGAAATTTGGCATAGTATTCTCAGTAGTCAAAACATCACGGTCATCTGGGAAAGCCTCGATGGTGACATTCTGGGCGTATTAGAGCAAATGGAAACCGCTGGTTTGACCCTGCCCAACTTGCTCTTGTTGGATCTAGGGATGACCGTAACCAATCCCTACCGGTTTTGTCAGGTTGCCCGGTCTCGCTTTCCATCGCTGCCGATTGTGATTACCGTGGGTCAAGAACGCCAAATTAGCAGTGCCGAACGCCGTTGGGCATTGCGCCTCGGTGCGACCGATCTACTCCCCGGCATTCAAGAGTCCACCCTGATTGCTACGGCGGTGTCCCACCTCACCCGTATTCTAGAGTTGCTGGATGCGCTGCCCATTCAGCAGGATGCCTTGATGGAGAGTTTGAGTCGCCTCTCAGCCCCCCTGCAATCYCCCCCCCCGCCAGCGCCGTCACCCACGGTCGAACCCGCTGCACCTGAACCGTCCCAAAGTATGCAGCAGTACCGCGGAGTTGGTACTGTTGCAGACACCAGCACCTTACCCAAAGGGGATGAAGATGGTCAGCGTCGCCGCCGTTATCGCGGCTCAAGCTATTAGGAAACTCCCCAGGCCGGATTCGAACCAGCGACCAATCGGTTAACAGCCGACCGCTCTACCACTGAGCTACTGAGGAATATCGACGATTCCTTACTATAGCCTAGCTAGAATCACTTGGCAAGCCCATGGTATGCTAGGGTTGCCACTGGAGGATCCCTTGGTCTATCGCTACGTCATCTTGAATAAGCCCTATCGGGTCTTGTGCCAATTTCAGGATGAACGGGGTCGGCAAACCCTCAAGGACTACGTCCCCATTCCCGATATTTATGCAGTGGGTCGCCTCGACTATGATAGCGAAGGCTTGGTGTTGCTCACGAACGATGGGCGCTTACAACACCGCCTGAGTGACCCCCGCTACCGCCATCCCCGAACTTACTGGGTACAGGTGGAAGGGCACCCTACGCCTGAGGCTCTGGAACACCTTCGCCAAGGGGTACTGATTCGAGGCGATCGCACCCTGCCGGCCACTGTTACGGTTCTACCTGAGGCTCCTGCTTTACCGCCACGGACGCCACCGATTCGGTTTCGCCGCTATATTCCTACGGCGTGGCTCAGCATCACCTTACGGGAAGGGCGTAATCGACAGGTGCGGCGCATGACTGCTGCTGTTGGCTTCCCCACGCTTCGTTTGGTGCGGGTTGCTCTTGGTTGCCTTGAACTGAACGATCTTGCACCCGGCTGCTGGCGGCATTTGACCCCCCAAGAGGTGACACACTTGCGACGGTTGTGCTCTTTAGAGCCTGTTCTCTATAAAATTTGTGATTATGACTCATTCCAAAGACCCTCAACAGGCTGATCTGCGGCAGCGGCTGCGCTCAGAAGCTCAGGCACCCTATCGCGGGCTGCGGCGCGTTTTTTATGGTCTTTTTGCCGCCTCAGGGCTCATGGGTGGCTTTATCCTTAGCCTGAAGTGGCTGGCAGGTACCGCTCCGGCAGATGTAGGTTGGAGTTTGGCGCTTCAGGTAGGGGTTGTTGCCGTGATGGTTGCCCTATGGCGATGGGATCAGCCGCGATCGCCCCAACGCTCTAGTGGCACTGTGCCACCAAAAATCGATCCACCCGATTGATATCAGGGCAGATGTGCACCTGTTGATAGGCACCGGTGGCCGTGGCGATCGCCCGTGCCGACTTCCCCTGCCCCGCCATGAGTTCTATAAAGAGCCACCCCTGGGGCAGCAAATACGCGGGGGCAGCTTGCACAAGGAGGCGCACCGCTGCCAGCCCGTCACTGCCGCCATCAAGGGCAAGGTGGGGCTCGTGGTACTGCACTTCCGGTTGCAGGCGGGCAATCATGGCCGTGGGAATATAGGGGGGGTTACTGATGATACCCTGTACCTGACCTTTGAGAGGGGCGATTGGCTCAAACCAACTCCCTTGGTGGCAGTGAATGCGATCGCCCAACCGGTAGCGCTGAATATTAATTTTTGCTACGGCTAGGGCAGCAGCACTGCGATCAACTGCATGAAGCTGGACTTGTGGCCATAGGCGCGCCAGTCCCAAGGCGATCGCCCCGCTACCGGTACCTAAATCCAGCCAGTGCCCCTGCTGTTGATGAACAGGAACCCAGCGGTCAACCCACTCCAGCAGTTCCTCGGTTTCTGGTCGCGGAATCAAGACACTAGGGGTCACTGTCAATTCCAGATCTCGCCAGTAGGCACATCCCAGAAGGTACTGCAGGGGCACCCGTTGTTGCCAGCGTTGTTGCCAGCGATAACTGAGTTCGGCAAGGGGCAGTCTTAAGGGTAGAGAAGGCTGGCTGCGGTAACTGTGCAGGGTCAGGTCGAGGGGGGTTAACTCACTGAACGCAAGCAAAAAGGTCTTCAATTCAGCTCGACCAGCGGCTTTTTCAGTCTCAGGAATGCACTGGCAGGCCCACTGCCACCACTCCCATAGGTGCTCACCACTAATGGAACATGATTGAGACTTGTTTTCTGAGGATACTCGTATCACAATAGCCCTAGATCATGCTGTGCCTTATATTCACTGTGGCAGATTTTCAGGATCAGCTTCAACGCCTCCAAGAGCAACTGCAAAAGGCGCAGGCGCGAGCCAATGAACTGCAAAACGCTATGCCAACTGCGGTACCGCCAGAGCCATCACCAGCAGTTGATCTGCCAGAATCGTCTGATTGGGCGGACGAGGTGGCTCGCATTGAGGCTAGGGTACGGGCGCAAACCTCGATCACGGATCTACAACAGCAATTAATTGAGGCCTTGCTGGAAAATCAGCGGTTACATTTGGCGCTGGAGCAGGAGCGTCAACATCATGCCCGCACCCGCCAAAGTCTGATTACTGCCTTGGGCGATGCCCTCGATACCCTCAAGCAACGGCGGCGATCGCCCAAGCCCCCCTAGGAATTGCTCCCAGACCCTATCCTCTGATAAGGCCATAGGGAGATGGTTAGCCCCATCAGGACAATTGCGCCACCGACAACCACCGATAGCGCCGGTACCTCCCCAAATAAGAGCAACGCAAATAAGCTGGCGGCGACGGGTTCTGCCAGCACAAGAAGCGTGACCCACGTGGGAGACAGCCACCGCACCCCCCAATTCAAGCTGGTGTGGCCAACTAGCTGCGGAATGAGTGCCAGCAGGACGATAGCCAGATACAGCGTTCTGGGCCAACCCGTGTAGGGGACCCCTAGCAGCAGTGGCATGGGCAGTAAGATCATGGCGGCAGTGGAATAGGCAATCAGTGCGTAGTGATGGATGTGCAGCCCAGTCGCTTGGGCACGCTGGCTCCACAGGAAGTATAGGCTGACCGCCCAAGCTGCCGCCAATGCTAACGCATTCCCCAGCAGGGGGTGGCTTGCGGCAGCACTGGTGGGTTCGCCCCAGCCAATCAGGGCACTGCCCATCAAGGCTATCCCCATGCCTAGCATCGTTCGGGGTTTTAGGGTTTGCTGCAACCAAACGTAACTGATGAGTGCTGACCAGATGGGGGTTGTGGTGACTAGGGTAGTGGAGGCCGCCACTGACGTGTAACTGAGGGAGGTAAACCAAAGGCTAAAATGAGCCGCCAACGCACCCCCCGCCAGCAATGCGTAGCGCAGGTTGCGATCGCTCAGGTCGGGCCACGGCCAGTAAAACAGTTGTGGGGACAGAAAAATAGCGGCCAAGGACAGCCGTCCCGCCGCCAGCAACATACTAAAGCCCACGGTGGTGCCAAAGGAGTCAGTGCTCAGCCCTTGGGTGCCCCAGCGCACTAGCACCGCTGCCGTAGAAACCGCCAGCACCCCCAAGGCTAGGATGAGGGCAATGCACCAGCGGGGTGGACTACTTGCCGACATTGGGAATGGGGATCGGTGTGTCGCCATCGAGGCCAAAGGCACTGTGAACCGCTTGCAGGGCGCGAACGCCATCGGTGGCCGCCACGACACAACTGACTCGAATTTCTGAGGTGGCAATCATCTGAATGTTGATGCTTTCCTGGGCAAGCGCCGCAAACATTTGGGCGGCAATGCCCGGACGGTGAATCATCCCCACGCCGACAATGCTGACCTTGGCGATCGCCCGATCCACTAACACCTCGGTGTAGCCTAGCTTGGGTTGCAGGTCTTGGAGTAAGGCTTCGGCGCGATCGGCATCTGCTGCTGCCACCGTAAAGGCAATATCCCGACTCATCACCCCTGCGAGGGATCGCGATCGCTGGGATTGAATGATCATGTCCACACTAATCCCCGCATCCGCAAGGCTCTGAAAGATAGCTGCTGCCATCCCAGGGCGATCGGGCACATCGCGAATAGCCAGCCGCGCCTGCTTTGCGTCAAGGGCAACCCCCCGTACCGGCGGTGCTGCCGTCGTCTGTTGGGGGCAGGCAGAGTCAGCCTCCACGCCAAAGGTTTGAGTCAGCACCGCAATGGCACGCCCCGCATCTGCTGCTGCCACCGTGCAACTCACATTCACTTCCGATGTGGAAATCATCTGGAGGTTAATGCCAGCAGCGGCTAAAGCCGAAAACATTTGCGCGGCCACCCCAGGGCGACCAATCATCCCTGCGCCGGTAATACTGACTTTGGCAATATCGCGATCCACAAGAACATCCGTTTCCTGCACCACTTGGTGGGGGTTCAACCGTGGATAAAAGGCCGTGGCCACGGCCTCTGCTTGGTTGAGTGCCGCCTTTTGCACGGTAAAGGCAATATCGTTGGTTTGCCCTTCGTGGATCGATTGAATAATCAAGTCCACATCAAGGTTTTGGCGGGCCAATTCACCAAAGAGCTGGGCGGCCACCCCGGGGCGATCCGCCACCCGTAGCAGCGCCACTTTGGCTTGATCCGTATCCAAGGCCACCCCATCCACCGGCTTGCCTAGTTCTAGGTTTTCAACCGGACGGGGCGATCGCCGGGGTGCAACGACCCGTGTTCCCGGATCGTCACTCCAACTGGAGCGCACAACCAGATCAACGCCGTAATTGCGAGCAATTTCCACCGCCCGTGGATGCAACACCTTTGCCCCTAGGCTCGCCAACTCCAGCATCTCATCGCAGGTAATTTCGGCCATCAGTTGGGCAGTGGGTACCAGCCGTGGATCCGTGGTTAAAATGCCCGGCACATCGGTATAAATCTCGCAACAATCCGCTCGCAGGGCAGCCGCCAAGGCCACAGCCGACGTGTCAGAGCCTCCGCGACCAAGGGTCGTGACCTCAAAATCTGCATCGGCAGTAATCCCCTGAAAACCTGCCACCACAACTACTTGGCCATCCTTGAGGTGCCGCTCAAGGCGTTGGGTTTCGATGTGCAGAATGCGGGCACGGGTATGGGCGGGTTCAGTGACAATCCCCACCTGTGCCCCCGTCAACGAAATCGCCGCTTCCCCAAGGGCATGGAGCGCCATGGTCAATAGGGCAATCGAGACCTGCTCTCCCGTTGACAGCAGCATATCCATTTCCCGCTGACTGGGGTGGGGGGTAATGGCTCGCGCCAGTTGCACAAGACTGTCGGTGGTTCTGCCCATCGCGGAGACCACCACCACCACCTGATGCCCCGCTGCCACCGTTGCCTGCACCCGCTGTGCTACGGCTTGGATACGCTCTACACTACCGACGGAGGTGCCGCCGTACTTTTGTACAATGAGTCCCATGCCTGTGCTGAAACAATGCTTTCGCTATCTTAGTCTAGCGATGGGGTCAATGTCCGTTTGGGCAGCGTCAGTGGGGCACTGCTCAATCGTTCCTTGACGATGAGCAGATAGAGGCAAGGTATGTTCTGCTGTGCATGAGCTATGCCCAGTCTAATTGCACAATTCTGCCTGAACAAGAGCCATCACTGTTGGCTTAATGCCCCGCTGGGATCGGCATCGCACTTTAGCGATCCTGCGATGTCCTTTTCCTAGCGTTGGGACAGAATACTGGGTCGAATTTTATCCCCGTCTTGAAGCGGGCGACTTGATCGCACCACGTAGCGATCGCCCACCTCTAGCCCCTCTAGAATTTCTACGGTTCCCTGTCGCCGCTGTCCCAGCCGGACATCCCGCTCAACGGCGCGATCGCCCATAACCACAAAAACAGTGCCTTGTCGTGCGGACAGTCGCCCCTCCTCTGCCCCTGCTAAGGCTGACTGGGGAATCAATAGCCGTGGGGGATTGACCGAGCCAAGGGTCACCCGAGCCAACAAGCCACTGCCAAGGCGTTCATCGCCATTATCGATCAGAATTTCCACAGGGGTCAGCCGTGCATCAGCCGCTGGGGAAATACGGCTAATACGACCGTTGTAGGTGCGATTGGGAACCGCATCAAAGGTCAAGGTAGCCTTTTGGCCTAGGGCAAGCCGCCCCAGTTCCTGCTCTGAAACCTCGACAACCACTTTCAACTGCTTGAGATCCCCTAAACGCAGTACCTCTCCCCCCGGTTGCAGCAGGTTACCGACTTCTGTGAGCCGTTCTAAGACAACGCCATTGAGGGGCGATTTCATCAGGGCATAGCTGAGGCGCGCCCGAGCTTGTTGAACAAAGGCCGCCTGAGCTTGGACTCGCCCTTGTGCGACGGCTACCCCTTGCTGTGCGGTGACCACTTCCGCTTGGCGAGAGCGCAACACCTGCCGTGCGGTTTGGGCGGTTGTGCGTGCTTGTTCTGCCGCTTGGGCAGAGACCGCCCCATCTTGGCGGAGGGTTTCAAGGCGTTGGGCATCACTTTCTGCCTGTTGCAGGATGAGTCGCGCTTCTTCGACGGCCGTGCGAGCACTGTTGACAGCCGCTTGGGCTTGAATGACCTCATTGCGACGGGCAGCCAACTCTGCTTCGGCTTCAAAAACAGCAGTTTTGAGGACAATCGGATCCACCTCTGCCAACACTTGCCCCGCCCTGACGCGATCGCCCACGTCAACGCCAAGGCGAACCACTTGGCCTTCAACTTGGGAGCGCACCATAACCTCACGGTAGGGACGGGTAGTTCCAGTTAGAGTGGTGTCGCTCTCTAATTGCCCCAACTGCGCAACTGCCACATCAACCGCCACCCCCTCCCTCTCTGGCCGTGCCACCGCAGGCGCATCTAAGCGGTTCATTGCCGACTGACACCCGCCAAGGAGAACCCCCACTGCGATCGCCCCCGTCAGCCGTTGCCCAATCATTAAAATATTCCCCCCGACACTGCACATTTTTGACCCCAGCCTATCACAGTGCCCTGAGCTGCATCAGCAGGACTTCCCACACTAAGCGCGGTTGGACGTACTGCTGCAAATACTGCTGTGCCTGCTCGAGATGCCGCAGAGCGCTCATCGCCGCCGCCCAGTTACCCTGTTGCGAGTAAACGCGCCAACACTGCTGCTGCATCAGACTCAGCAGCCACACTTGGCGTTCCACCTCAAGCATTTGGCTCAGGTCACGAGCCAGCTCAAGACATTGACGCAGCGGCATGGGACAGGTCAGTTGGTGCCCTAGGGTGCGGAAGGCTTCGGGGATCTGCTGCCACGTCTGCCATGCGTGTAGCACGGCTCCCGGGGAACCAGCGCCAAGGTGCCACAGTTCTGGGGTCACCTCTTGCCAAAAACTGGCGGGAGCCACCCGCTGCAGAACGGTTTCTAAGTCAGTGCGGCGCAAGGGGGTAAAGGGAATTTTTTGGCAGCGCGAGACGATGGTATTGAGCACAGAGGCTTCACTCGGGGTAATCAGAATCAGGGTTGCCCGACCCGGCTCTTCGAGGGTTTTTAGCAAGGCATTGGCAGCCGCTTCGTTTAGGGTTTGCGCCTGTTCAATGACCACTAGCGATCGCGGGGCATGCATGGGAGGTTGACTCAGCACCCGACTTAGATGACGTATCTGCTCAAGACGAATCTGGGCGGTGCCCCGGGGAATATCTTTACCCGCCGCCATCAATTGGGCGCGGGTGTAAAGCGTCCCTTGGTGGCTGTAGGTGGGCTCAACCCAGAGCACATCAGGATGGTTGGTCAGCGAGGCGATCGCCGACGGCTGCTGCCCCAAAAGGATCTGTAGAAAGTGGCGGGCTGTGAGGGCGCGGCCCACCCCTTCAGCCCCCACGAATAGATAGGCCGGAGCCAACCGCTGGCGCTGCACCGCATAGCTCAGCAACTCTACGGCTGTCGGCTGGCCAATGACCCCTGCAAACCATGCCTCACTCATGCCTGACCTTGAACGTCCCTTAGCAACTGCGTGTATTGACATCCAAAACTCAGCGCTAGCTAGTTTACTATTTAGTAACCTACCCCCAGTTAAAGCTGGGGGCTTTTAGTAGCCCTGCAACTGGTGAACTAACCCCTATGAGTAACATCCAGCGTATTACAGGCCGTGGCTTGCCCCTGCGCGGCAACGACATTGATACCGATCGCATCATTCCGGCACGCTTTCTCCGCTGTGTCACCTTTGATGGCTTAGGTGCCCACGTCTTTGCTGACGATCGCCACGCTGCCAATGGACAGCATCCCTTCGATGCCCCCCAGTATCAAGGGGCACGCCTACTGGTGGTGAATGCTAATTTTGGCTGTGGCTCAAGTCGCGAACACGCCCCCCAAGCGATCGCCCGCTGGGGAATTCAAGCCTTGATTGGCGAAAGCTTTGCCGAAATTTTTGCCGGTAACTGCTTAGCGATGGGAGTGCCCTGCGTCACCGCCGCACCCGAGGCAATTCAACGGCTACAAACGCTGCTAGAGACGGCACCGAGTACAGAATTGGTGTTGAACCTTGAGAATCTGACGCTCAGTGGTGCGGACTTGACCCTAGAGGTGAGTATGCCAGACAGTACCCGCCAAATGCTGCTCTCTGGCCAATGGGATGCCTGCGGCCAACTGCTTGCTAACCTCACCCAGATTCACCAAGTGGCAGCTCAATTGCCCTATCTAGCTTATAGAAACCGGAGGGTTCGGGAACCGGATAAAACCTCGCTCGTTCCCGACGGGGATACAGAACGGTTCCCGCGCCTACGGCAGTAGGCAGAATCAGTCTTGACATTCTTCTCCAGACAAAGTGATGTCCTGACTGATACGTGCAATGACGAGTCGATTTTAGCTGCATGCCATCTTCTCTCATACGGTTGCTATTCACGTAAATCGGCATCTATAATAACTGCATGCCATCTTAACCCAATGATGTTTTTAGCCGTCCAAAAAGATGTTTTTCAACCTGACAAGCAGCTTGCTCAGTTGCTTACTGAGTTAGCGCGTCTTGCCAACAATCTCTACAACCAAGGCGTGTATGAGTCTCGGCAATACTTCTTTGAGCAAGGACGGAAACCGTTCAAGGTTCTGAAGTATGTCAACCTCTGCGCAAAACTGAAGGAGAGTGAAAACGGGAAGCTGTTACATTCTCAGGCTGCACAGCAAGTGTTGAAATCTGTGAATGAGGCGTTCAAAAGCTTCAAATCACTCTCAAAACTGTTCAAACTGGGGCAGTTCGACCATGAACCAAAATTGCCGCGATACCGCACCAAAGGCAGGTTGTATCAAGTCGTATTCACGGGGCAATCCCTGAAAGTAGAGAAAGGCTTGATTCGAGTTCCTTTGGGCAACGGTGGAAAAGCTGCAGTTGGAAGAGATGCGTTCTACATCCCGTTACCAGAACGATTAAAGGATGTGCAGATCCGAGAACTGCGATTCATTCCGACGAATGGGCAGTGGGTTGTTGAGTATGTTCACTTCACGATGGACAAGACTGCTCAATGCTGCAAATTGTGTCCCGAGAACGTTTTAGCGCTTGACCCAGGCCTGAATAACCTCTTGACCGGCGTGACAAATACTGGACTTGCCTTTGTGCTGGATGGTAGAGGGTTGAAATCTCGAAACCAATGGTTCAATAAGCAGGTTGCCAAATTCAAATCGATTCTGACTCATGGCAAGTCATCCATGAAGGGCGCGACCTCGAAGCGAATCCAACTTAATACCCATAAGCGAAATTGCTACGTGCGAGACTACATCAACAAAGCAGCACGGTGGGTCGTCAACTTCTGCTTGGAAAACGACATCGATACGATCATCTACGGTCGAAACAACGGGCAGAAAGATGAAATCAATTTGGGTGCAAAAATGAATCAGGAGTTCGTGCAAATTCCGCACTACAAGCTGTTTGGACGAATTAAGCAGCTTTGTTTAATTTTCGGGATTCGATTAGTCGAAACCGAAGAATCGTATACGTCTCAAGCCTCGTTTTTTGATAATGACTTCTTGCCTACGTTCGGCGAAAAACCTGAAGGGTGGAAGGCATCAGGAAAACGAATTCTTAGAGGGCTGTACCGAACTGCTCAAGGATGGCTCATCAATGCAGACTGTAATGGAGTCTGCAATATCATGAGAAAGGTAAGCACAAAGCTCAATATCGAGTTGAGTGGAGTGTGTAGAGGGGCTGTGGCAGCCCCTTCTAAGGTCAAGTTAGGGCAGATTGGTTTTGCTCTAGCCTAACTTAGAGAAGCCTCGCCGTTCCACGGCGGGGAGTGTCACCTAAAATTACTGGCAGCGAGTCGTTGATGCAGTGATGCTGCCCATCCCCGATTTTTTTAGTCCCGAGAGGGTAGCCACGGTGTGGCGTGTGCCCTACCAAGAGCGTGCTGCCCAAGCCAAAGCATGGGCACACAAGTATCAGATTCCGCCCGCTAGCGACGATCGTGAGCGCATCGGGCTATTGCTTATTGATGTACAAAACACCTTTTGCCTGCCAGACTTTGAGCTATACGTGGCCGGTGCTGAGGCCGATAACCAACGGCTGTGTCGATTTATCTACCAGCACCTTGCCCACCTCAGCGAAATTATTGTGACCCTAGATACCCACACTGCCCAGCAAATTTTCCATCCACTGTTTTGGGTCAACCCCGCTGGGGAGCATCCCCCCCCACTGACAACCATCACCGTTGAGGACGTGCAGGAGCACCGCTGGCAACCCAATCTCAGACTGTATCACTCTTGTCTGCCGCAGAGTTCAACAGACTTAATGGCTTATGCCCAGTACTACGTTTCCCAGCTAAGTGCTGGTGGTAAGTTTCCCTTAACTATTTGGCCATACCACTCGATGTTGGGAGGAATTGGCCACGCCTTGGTATCGGCCATTGAAGAAGCCTGCTTTTTCCATACCATTGCGCGGCAGCAGCAAACGCGCATCGAACTCAAGGGCACTCATCCGCTGACGGAGCACTACTCTGTTTTTCGCCCAGAAGTGATGACCGATCCCCAAGGTGAGGCGATCGCCAAGGCTAATACGGCGCTGATTGACCACCTGTTGGGGTTTGATCGGCTCTTTATTGCTGGGCAAGCCAAAAGTCACTGTGTGGCTTGGACTGTCGCAGATCTGCTGGCGGCGATTCGTCAGCGCGACCCCCACCTAGCGCAAAAGATTTACTTATTGGAAGATGCCACCTCGCCAGTGGTTGTGCCCGGAGTAGTGGATTTTACCGAGACCGCCAACACCGCCTTTAGCCAGTTTGCTGCTGCTGGGATGCACCGAGTGACCACGGAGCAGCCTAGCCTGCCTATGATAGCCTAAGAAACCATCTGTTACAGTAGCCATGTCTAAGCAGTAACTTGTTACCTGAATCAGGTATGAACTCCCCACGGTTTAGTTTTAGCGGTCTGGCCGTTACCCGTCATATTGGCACCCTAATGCTCACGTTGACCGTCATTGTCTTGGCGGTCTTTATAGTAATGCGGTTACAAGTGGACTTGCTACCCAGCATTACCTATCCGCGGATTGGCGTGCGTTTGGATAGTCCGGGGGTGGTGCCCAATGTTGCGGTTGAGGAGATCACCAAACCCCTTGAAGAAGCCCTGAGCCGCACTGAGGGGGTAGTGCAAGTCTATTCCCAGACCCGCGAAGGCCAAGTCAGTATTGACCTTTTTTTTGAGCCGGGGGGCGATGTCGATCAAGCTCTTAACGAGGCAACTGCTGCCTTTAACCGCGCCCGCAGTACGTTGCCTGATGTCATTGAGTCGCCGCGACTGTTTAAGTTTGACCCCTCCCAACTGCCGGTCTATGAGTTTGCCCTCACCTCCGCGGAACTCAGTGGCCGTGAGCTACGGGTCTTTGCCGATGAAGACCTAGATCGCGAGTTAAGTATCGTTCCTGGGGTGGCGGGGGTGGATATCTCTGGGGGAACCACCGAGGAAGTACGGATTTTGGTGGATTTAGAGCGATTGCAGACCACAGGGGTGGGCTTAAACCAACTTTTGACTGCCTTGGGCGATCGCAATCAGGATGTGTCGGGGGGTCGGATTCGCGGCAGTGAGTCGGAACCCTTAACCCGCACGGTGGGACGATTTCGCACGGCCAGTGACATTGAAGAGGTCATCCTCACTGGTCATCAGGGGCAGCGAGTCTATCTGCGGGATGTAGCGCAGGTAATCGATGGGAGTGCCGAGCAGCGGGTGTTTGTCACCCTCAACGGTCAACCCGCCGTCAAGGTGAGTATCCTCAAGCAACCGGATGCCAATACGGTGGAAGTAGCCGATGGCATTAAACGCCGTTTAGCAGCGTTACAAGCTGCAAATTTGGTGCCTGCGGGTACCCACATCGTCCCTGTCTTGGATGAATCGGTGTATATCCGCAACTCCCTCAACAATGTGGCCACAGCGGGGATGACCGGAACCCTGTTGGCGGCGATCGCCGTCCTGCTGTTCCTTGGCTCGGTACGGCAAACCTTAATCATTGTCTTGGCCATTCCCCTTTCGACCATGGCGGCCATGCTCCTGATGGGAGTGTTTGGCTTTTCCCTCAATGTCTTTAGCTTGGGGGGTCTGGCACTAGGGGTGGGGATTGTAGTCGATAACGCCATTGTGATGCTGGAAACGCTCACGGATATTAACCCGCAGCAGATGAGCCAAGAGCAATATCTTGAAGAGGTGAAGCGGCGCAGTCGGGGGATTGAATCGGCGTTGTTAGCCTCCACATTGACGAACCTAGTTGCCATCCTGCCCTTTCTATTGTTGGGTGGGCTTGTGGCTCTGCTCTTTAACGAGCTGATCCTCACCATTAGCTTTGCGGTGGCAGCGTCTTTAGTGGTGGCACTCACGGTTGTGCCAGCCTTAGCCTCGCGGCTACTGGGGCTGCGGGTTCAAAATCAGTTGCGTCAAGTGGCACCTATCCGCGTGTTTAACGCCAAGTTCCTTTGGTTGACAGCCCAGTACGAGCGAGCATTGGTGCGGGTATTGCGGGGGCGTTGGCTCGTCGTTGGCGGGGCGATCGCCCTGTTGGGGGGTGGCAGTTGGCTATTGGCACAACACATCCCCCAAGAACTGCTGCCGCGCATCAACACGGGGCAAGTGAACCTCACCGCCATCTTTCCCCCAGGAACCCCCTTACCCACGAGTCGCCGCATCATGCAGGCAGTGGATCAGCTTCTCCTAGAGCAGCCCGGAACCCAAGATGTGTTCACCACTACAGGGGGGGCGCTCTTTGGCACCACCACCATTGCCAATCCCCTGCGCAGCTCCAGCACTATTATTCTCAAGCCCGGGGTGAGTGTCGATCGCTATATTACGACAGCCACCCAAGCCCTAGAGCAACTGAATCTCGTGGGGGTACGACTGCGCCTGAGTCCGGGGCAGGTGCGGGGGATTATCCTCACGAACTCGCCAGTGCGCGGTGCCGATGTGGATGTTATGCTACGGGGCAGCGATGAGGCCACGTTGAATCGCTTTGGCCGCCAAGTGTTGCAAGCCCTCGATGAAAAAGCCACCTTGGTGCGCTTTCGCCCCGATGCCGACCCGCGCCAACCAGAAATTCAAATTTTACCGGACTGGGAGCGCGCCAGCGAACTCAACTTAAATACCCTCAATCTGGGGCAAACGATTCAGACGGCGCTTGAGGGCTTTGTGCCTACCCGGCTGCAGCGGGGCGATCGCCTCGTGGATATTCGCGTTCAACTGGATAGCGATAGCATTGAGCACCCCGAAGACCTGAGGCAGATTCCCCTATTCACGGACAATAACCGTCCCGTGCGCCTAGGGGAGGTTGCCCGCATTGAGGCCAGCCAAGCCCCCGGCGAAATCCGCCGCATTAACCAGCAGCAGGTCTTTATGATTGCCGGTAACTTGGTGGAAGGGGCACGTTTAAGCGCGGCTCTAGCCCAAGTACAGGAGATTCTCAATAGCCTTGATTTTCCGGCGGGAGTGTCTCTCATGCCCAGTACGGCGGCAGCGGCCAATCAACAACTGCAACAGGCGCTGGTGGTGCTGGGCAGCTTAGCGGCATTTCTTGTCTTTGTGGTGATGGCCGTCCAGTACAATTCCCTGTTGGATCCGCTGGTGATTATGTTGACGATTCCCTTAGCGTTGGCCGGGGGGATCTGGGGGCTATACCTGACCCAGACCGCCATTGGTGCAACGGTGATTGTGGGTGCCATTTTGTTGGTGGGGATTGTGGTCAATAACGCCATCATCATGGTGGAATTAGCCAATGAGATTTATGTGCAAGAGGGCGGCAGCCGCACCCAAGCCATCCTCAAGGCAGCCCCTGCGCGCCTCCGACCCATTATGATGACCACCATTACCACCGTGGTAGGGATGTTTCCCTTGGCTTTGGGGTTAGGGGAAGGTTCAGAATTCCTACAACCCCTTGGCATTGTTGTATTTTCAGGATTGGCGGTGGCCACCGTGCTAACGCTCTTTTTAATTCCCTGCTTTTACGTGATTTTGCATAGCTTTGAGCGATCGCCAAGGGTTCCGGTACCCATTGACGGGATTCCCCCCGAAGAGCTGCGGGAACGATGATCGTGCTGGGGGCAGCAACAAACGCTAAGGTGGGTAGTAGCTCTCGCCAGGCAGCGCAAGGACTCTATGCGCTTTGATTATGATCTTGTCATGGTTGCGGCCAGCCCCGTCGCCCTTGAGGTTGCCTATCGGTATGCCCCTGTTGGCCGCATTGGCCTAGTACTGCCGCCCCCAGAGGCTCAGTGGCAGTGGCAATGGCAACGCTGGTGGTTGTCTGTGGCTCCACCCTCTCGTTTAGATGCGGCCAGTTGGCAACGATTTCAGGGCATGGTTCAGCAGGGACAGCGCCTCTATGCGCCAACGGTCTTGAACCTAGCAGGGATAGATGTCCTCAGCGGCACCGGTAAGTTTGTCTGGCAGCCCCAGTGTCATTTCCAAATTGAACAGGATAGGCTGTACGCACGGGGCTATCTTTTGGTGGATGCGCTACCTGCTATGCTCCCCACCATGCCGGTTATGCAGGGCACGGGGGTCGAGATTGCTGAGGCTCTGGCTTGGCAATCGTGGTCTGGGGACTGTTCCCATCAAGCGTGGCACGTCGGTGGCGATCGCCTCGTTCCCACCGAAGACCCGTGGTTTAACGATCGCCTGCAGGCGGCCTTAGAAGCCCTAGGGATCACGGTTCAGCTGCAGTGTGGCAGATCTACACCACGGCTCCCCCCCGCCCTCGCTCCCCTCAACCTTGAGCCCCTCAACACCGATCGCCATGGCTGGTTGCTGCTAAATCGTTACGGGCGCACCAGTCACCCACAAATTTACGCCTGTGGTGCGTGGCACAAGGGGTACACCTTACCGTCGTTGACGGCCGCCGAAGCGGGGGCGATCGCCGCCAACCTGCTGTTGGGGCACCCGTCTCCCCTTGAGTACCGCTGTCAGCCGTGGTGGCTGCCGATTCCGACCCCCCTAGCACGGGTGGGATGGAACCACCGCCAAGCGCAGCGACAATGGGGGCCAACCGTACAGGTACAGACCATTCACTACCCCGCTGACGACCCCAATTGGGGAGAGATGATCCTAGGGAGCAACGGCAAACTTCTGGGGGTGACCCTCCAAGGCACCGCAGCGATTGCCGCCAGTCGCGTTTTTGGCCTGTGCCTCCAGCAGGGGTTAAGCGCCATGGCCAGCTTGGAGTACGCTGGCTGGAGTATCCCGTAAAATAGCCGCCAGCCCTTCGCGGTACGAGGGGTAGCGCAACCTGACGCCCAGCACTTGCTTGATTTTGTCATTGCGCACCCGCCGCGACTCCTGCCAAAAGGAGAGCGCCATCGGGCTAAGATCAGCTTGGGCGAGGGGAATTGCCGCAGGCGCAGGACGACCCAACAGACGGTAGGCTTCTAGCAGCACCGGCAGGGATTCCGACGGCTGATCATCGCTGAGGTTATAGATCGTGTGGGGGGTGGGGAACTCTAGCGATCGCTCTAGGGTTTGGACAATATCATCCACATGAATACGGCAAAAGTAGTGGCCGGGCTTATCAATAAGCTGCACCTTCCCCTCAAGGATGCGACTAATGGCATTACGGCCGGCGCCTGGGCCATAAATTCCGGGGAGCCGGAAAATATGCGTCGGCAGATCCGCGTTGAGAAATGCCTGCTCAATGGCGACCCGCTGGCGCGATCGCGGGTTCTGGGGGTTCACCGGCGTCGTTTCATCCACCCACTTCCCTTGGCAATCGCCATAGACCCCCGTTGTTGAGAGATAACCAAACCACACCAATCCCTGACGTTCTAAGCGTGGCAGCAGCCTCTTGAGAACTGCATCCTCACCTTGGCGATCCGGGGGAATACTAGACAGAACATGGGTCACCCCCTCTAACGCTGCCGGATCAAGGGGAGTTCGCTCACCATCGAAGGGGTAGCAGGGCACATCCGCCAGTTCCGGTGGCCTTACCCCAGTACGATTGGTCACAACCACCTCAACCCCCCTAGAGCGGAGCGATCGCCCCAGCCGCGCTCCCGTATAGCCACAGCCGAGAATCAGCAGCCGCATCCTTGCTTACTCCTGCGAGGGAGTCGCTGGTGCCTCCACCAAACGAACCTTGGTTGCCAAGCCCAACGCCTGCAATAGACGAATAGTTAACCACGTCAGATCAATTTCCCACCACTGCAAGCCATGGCGAGCAGAGTACTGGTAAGCGTGGTGATTATTGTGCCAGCCTTCGCCAAAGGTGAGCAAGGCAACCCACCAGCAGTTTGTGGAGTAATCAGAGGTCTCAAACGTGCGGTAACCAAAGGTATGGGTGGCACTATTCACCAACCATGTTGTGTGATACACCGTAACCAAACGCACAAAAATCCCCCACACCACAAACGGCCAGCCGCCCCATAGGTAGAGTACCACAGCCAGAACCAATTGAATTGGCAGGAAATATTTATCTAAGAACTGATACACCGGGTCGTCGGCAATATCCTTGGTGAAGCGAGGAATTTCTGCTTCTGCTGGCACTTGGCGAAACATCCACTCAATGTGGCTCCACCAAAAGCCTTTACGGGAATCGTGGTGATCGTTAGGCTGATCGGAGTAGAGGTGATGATGGCGGTGTAAGCCCACCCACCAGATGGGTCCCCCTTCCATTGAGAGCGTTCCGCAAAACACCAAGACGTACTCAAGCCATTTGGGAACTTGAAAGCTGCGGTGGGTTACCAACCGATGCCAACCCAGGGTAATACCAATCCCAGCGGTTAGCCAATGCAAAACAAAGGCCAGCAGCACCGCCGACCAACTAAACATCCCGGGCACAAAGGCCAGCAACGCACCCAGATGGACAAAAATAATAAAGGAGGCGGTAGGCCATGCAAAAGGCGGTTTAGCAACGGTTGCTTGGGTCATGAATTTTTCCGTAAACACTGTAGCCATTACACGTGTCACCCCCATCCAGCCTTAGGCACCAGAGAGGACACGACTACCATCAGACTTTAACATAGGCGGTTCCCACTAAGTATCTTTGCTTAGGAGGCGATGCGGACAGCTTGGGCAGGCGTTGCTAAATAGTTGCCAAATAGTTGCTAAATAGATGTATAACTTTCGGGTTTGAGTCTTTTGCCGCCCTCACCCTAGCCCTCTCCCAAAGGAGAGGGAACAAGACTCTTAGCTCCCTTCTCCCTGGGGAGAAGGGTTGGGGATGAGGGCAATTCATAGCCACATTCAGCAACACCCTTGGGCACTTGCTAACTCGACAAAATTAATTCCCATTCCTCAAGAAGCGTATCAATACTACTATCGGAGTGGCTGGCTGGCTCTGGCGGCGTGGAGTTGGTCTCTAGTTGCTCTGTAGTGTCTGGAAAGAGGGCGTCGCTCTCCTGTTCTGGCACAGATGAAGGTGGGGTCAAGTAAATCTCACGGACATCGCTGGGGAGGCGATCGCCCAGCATATCTAACCCCTGCTCTAGGTGCTGCTGAAGTTCTGCGAGGCTAACCGTTTCCCCTTGGACTTCCAGATACGCCCGTACTCGCTCTAAACTCCAATGGAAGGTTTGGGTAGTCACCAACACCAAGCGGGTGAGAGCAGGCAAATACGCAAGGCTGGCCTCAAGATAGCACCAGAGGGGGGGAGGGGCATCCTTCAGAGTATAGGTAATGTACTCGATACCCGGCAGATCTTCTTGAATCAGTGTGGCAGTACGATTGACAATCCAGTTGCGCAGCGATGCAGCTTCTTCGTCACCAACCCTAATTCCCGTCGGCGTGAATTCTACGAGATCAAGACTAAAAAAGAGGGTATGCCACATTTTGGCAAAGAGGTAATCAACCTGTACAGGCGATTTCCCATGGTGTTGCAAGACACTGTAAACCAAGGGAGCGTAGCGACAGTAGAGCGCAATGAAGTAGCAGCCGCGATCGCGCTCATCCTGAAACCCATGAATCAATGCCTCATCTGACCACTCTAAAAGAGGTTGAATGAGGGGGTGTTGCCGCTCCGTCATCATCGGGAAGGAAAGTACCTTGATCATCTCACTGCCCTTGAACCAGATAGTTCGCTCTACGGCGTTGGCAACTGTCCTATGCAGGTTCTCGCTAGCTGGTAGGGGGAGTGCCGACCTTAGTATTCTAGGTATTCTAGTCATTGACCGCCTGTGGTGAAACCCAGGGATTGGAACCCATGATATGACTGGCGATCGCCCCCGTTTTTCCCTCAACCCAACCCTCAAGTATGCGGGTGTGCTGCGGCAGGTGGCACCGGAAATGGCGCAGTTTTGGCTCTCACAACAGGAACCAACAATTATGGGGCGCGATCCGGAGACCTGTCACATTGTCCTTGACTCCCAACTCTACACATCGGTCTCTCGCCACCATGCTCAGTTTAACTGTGCTACGCCTGCCCCCAACAGAATTCCCCAATGGTCAATTGTGGATCTAGGCAGCGTGAACGGCACCTACGTCAACCAACAACGGATCGAGCAGGAGACGCTCCTGAAGGCGGGCGATCGCATTCAGTTAGGTCGCCAAGGCCCTGAATTTGTGTTGGAATACTTGCCCCTCACCGATGTGGTCAGCACCACTCCCGATCAGCAACTGACCCTCACCCAACTGCTACCCATTTTCGCCATTCATCCCGACTGGGTGCGCAAAGCCTACCTTGTCCCCGGAATTGTTACGGTCATTGCCGTCATCCTGCTCTTTGCAACTGCGGGTAACCCCAATGCCTTTAAGGTGATTTTGGCACTGTACCTAGGTAGTGCCGCCTATTACTTCATCTATCAACTATGTGGCAAACGCAAACCGTGGTGGGTACTCTTAGCCAGTCTGACCCTTGAGATTCTGATTCTGCAAAGTCCAATCTTGCCGGCCATGATCTATGTGTTTCGCACCGTGCTGCCTGGCCAACTTCGCCCCCCTGATCCCTCCTTTTGGGTGTTGCTGGGGCATAATTTTATTGGCGCAGGACTCATGGAAGAATTGCTCAAAGCGATGCCCATTGCTGTGGCCTATGGCTTGGGGCGCTGGTTACCCAGTCCGTGGCAACAAAAGATTGGGGTCTGGGAGCCATTGGATGGCATTCTTTTGGGAGCCGCCTCAGGGCTGGGCTTTACTTGGATGGAAACCCTCGGACACTATGTGCCCGGAATCGCAGGGCAGTTTGGGGATCTAGCAGGCTTACAAGTCCTTATTCCGCGGGTGTTGGGATCCCTGACCGGCCACATGGCCTACACCGGCTACTTGGGCTACTGCATTGGCTTGAGTGTGCTGCGCCCTCGCTATGCGCTGCTCATTGTGATCGTGGGGCTGGGGCTATCTGCGTTTTTGCACGCTCTCTGGAATGCCTCTGCGGCCAGTTTTGGCCCCATGGGGTTAGCCATGGTTGGAATTTTGGCCTATCTATTTTTAACCGCGGCCATTCTCAAGGCACGACAACTCTCACCGACGCGATCGCAAAACTTTGCCACTCGCTTCTACGGTCATCGCTAACCCAGCCTTGAGCCTAGATTAAGATATTCAGACACATTTAGACTAATTGCTGCCATCCCAGCCCTGCGAGAGCGTGATTGCGTCGCAGGGGGCGGGTCACCAGCTCCAAAATATCGCGGGCATTGCCAAAGCCGTGGATTTGGGCAAAGGTAAACTCCAC
Source organism: Synechococcus sp. PCC 6716 (assembly GCF_022570815.1). Classification (NCBI taxonomy): domain Bacteria; kingdom Bacillati; phylum Cyanobacteriota; class Cyanophyceae; order Synechococcales; family Synechococcaceae; genus Synechococcus; species Synechococcus sp. PCC 6716. The sequence goes on along the minus strand of NZ_JAKLTU010000002.1, from coordinate 94,383 downwards.
TGACCATTTGGTACTAATCCCCCGTGCTTCGAGGGGGTTAGCGTGCGCCATCCCCGTAATCACTAGATCCGGTTGCAGAGCCTTAATGCGTTGCAGTTGGTTATAGTTATCGGGCTTTTCAACGATGGTGGGCAGAGGATGATCCATCGCAGCACAGGTTTGGCTGAGCAGGTTCAACTCTGCCGCTTGGTAGCGCTTATCCATGTAGGGAATACCAATTTCGTGCACCCGCATCCCACAGCGAATCAAAAACCGTGCTAGGGAAATTTCTAAGAGATTATCCCCCATGAAAAAGACTGACTTGCCGCGCACAAGTTCGAGATAATCTGCCAGTTTTTCCCAGGTTTGGGCTTCGCGCTCCGCCAGTCCTTGGGGTTCGATGCCAAAGGTAGTACAGAGGGCTTCCACCCATGCCCGCGTGCCATCGGGACCAATGGGGAAGGGGGCATTAATGAGGTTGCACTTGCGGCGGCGCATTAAGGTTGTGGCCGTACGGCTTAAAAAGGGATTCACCCCAGCCACGTAGTAGCCCTCATCCACCACAGGCAGCTCGGTGTAGCGTTTACTAGGGAGCCAGCCCGACACCTGAATCCCCTGTTTTTTTAGCTCTAGGGTCAGTTGGGTCACAACGGGATCCGGCAGCGAGCCGAAGAGAACCAAGGGAGGGTGATCGTGATACTGGCTTGCCTCCGCTTGCACCTCTTCTTTTTTCTTGCCAAAGTTCAGCAGGCGTTGAATGGGGTTGCGCTCTTCGGTATTGGTGACGGCGGTGGGCGTGGGGCAGCGGGCCGCCATGGCGGCTAAAACGGTGTCTTCCCCTTGGGTAAAGGCATAGTCTAAACCGTTGGCTCGAGCAACCACAATGGGAATGCCAATTTCTGCCTCTAGTTTGGGAGCTAGTCCCTCTAGATCCATCTTGATAATTTCGGTGGTGCAGGTGCCAATCCAGACAATGACGCTGGGGTTGCGATCGCGCTTAATTTGCAAGCACAGTCGCTTTAGCTCTTCGTAATCGTTGAGCTGTGCTGAAATATCCCCTTCTTCCAGTTCCGCCATGGCATAACGCGGCTCGGCAAAAATCATCACCCCCATGGCATTTTGCAAGAAGTAGCCACAGGTTTTAGTCCCAATCACTAAAAAGAAGCTATCTTCAATTTTTTGGTACAGCCACGCCACACAACTAATGGGGCAAAAGGTGTGGTAGTTTCCGGTTTCGCACTCAACGTTCAGCGCATTGGGAGCAGTGGTGGTCATGGCAGGGGTCTCCAGCGAGGTAATTAGGGTTGACGATGTTGCAGGGCACCCTCAGCGTGTTCTTCAGCACGATTACTGACAAAGGGCTTAGGGGGCAGTAATCGCGGTTCGGGCGTCACTGGCACAGCGTTGTCGCCATTGGCTAGTGCTTCATCGGGATTGAAGTTCAGGCCAAGGGCAGAAATAATGCGGTCGGGATCATTACTCAGTTCGACAATCACAGGCAAGGCATCCGACAGGCGTGGCTCTAGGGCACTTAAGACCCCCAAAATAAAGCTGGAGGACGGCCGCCGCTGACCACGGTAGTTACTCCAAATCGCGAGACGGACAATCCAAGGTCGATTTTCTTGGTAGTAGGCCAGCCACTTGCTGCGCACCGTTTGCCGTAATTGCTCAGGATTCATGATCACTCCATTGAATCGGGTTCCGTGGAGTATTCTAGGGGAGTTTTACACCGTTAGGAGTTGGCGATCGCCTGCCGGTGTGGCCGTTGTCGGATTCAAATAGAAATCTGACAGCAGCGCAAAGAGATCGCGATCAGGGGCATCCTTAGGTACAACCCCTTCTGGCTGTGCCAATACCTGATCCGCGATATTCAAGTAGTAATCGCACACTGGGTTAAGGCTAGGATCTTGTTCGGCCATCTCAAACAGGGTTTTGCCCTTGACCCGCGATACCCGGATATCCTCAATCAGGGGTAGCACTTCGAGGATCGGCATCGGCACCGCTTCCACATACTTTTCAATGAGATCCCGCTTGCTGGTGCGGTTGCCAATCAGCCCCGCTAGGCGCAAGGGATGAGTCCGGGCTTTTTCCCGGACTGAGGCCGCAATACGATTGGCTGCAAACAGAGCATCGAAGCCATTGTCAGTGACAATGAGGCAGTAGTCGGCATAGTTGAGGGGGGCAGCAAACCCACCACAGACAACATCCCCTAGCACATCAAAGAGAATGACATCGTACTCGTCAAAGGCATTCAGTTCCTTGAGCAACTTTACTGTTTCACCCACCACATAACCGCCACAGCCTGCCCCAGCGGGCGGCCCACCCGCTTCGACGCAGTCCACACCGCCGTAGCCTTTGTAGATCACATCTTCGGGCCAGACATCTTCGTAGTGATAGTCCTTGGCTTGAAGGGTGTCAATGATCGTGGGAATCAAAAACCCCGTAAGGGTAAAGGTACTGTCGTGCTTAGGATCACAGCCGATTTGCAGGACTTTTTTGCCCCGCCGAGCTAATGCTACCGAGATGTTGCAACTGGTCGTGGATTTGCCAATGCCACCTTTACCGTAAACTGCGAGCTTCAAGGTTTGCCTCCCTGTGATGATTGGAGTAACGCGATGACCTATTGCCATTCTCAGGGGCATTGCTGGACATGGGGAGGGGGAGCATAAAATATTTTTTCTGTAATAAATTCTAGTTAATAATTAAAAAAATCTAAGAATTACTATTGGCTCTTAAATTCTGATAAAAGCCATAGAAATTTTATAAGGTTTGAAAAAGCTATTTTTTTATTTATCTTTTATATAAAAAGTATAAAAATATAAAAAGCTCTTTTGCAGGTGCGACTGCTCACTTTCCATGTCAGGAGCAGTGTTCATTCCCTCCCTACGGGGCGATCGCCAAGGATGTCGTACCCCAAAAAATAGGGGGGCGATCGCCCCCAAGATCTGGATGGCCTAGAAACGGTCGTGAACCCCTAAAGGGCAGACGTATTGTAAAAAATAATTACAGTTACTGAAAGTAAAATTTTTGTTACGATTAGGGGTAGCTCCAGTGGTTTGATTGGGGGAAGAATACCCATGGAAACGCTTGCCCGACAACTACTTGCTAGAATTTGAGGGCAGGCCATGATGCTAAGGTGGCCTTAGACTTACTGTTGACACTGCTCCAAATAAATGGCCAATGGACAACTCCGCCATGAGTGACAACCCTTACGAAAAGCTCCAAGTTTCAGAAGATGCTTCCTTTGAGCAGATCAAGGAAGCACGGGATGCGTTAATCGCCACCCATCCGGGGGACGAGCGGCAGCGCACAGAAATTGAAGCTGCCTACGATGCCATTTTGATGGATCGCTTGCGCCAGCGACAGGAAGGCAAAATCAAAGTACCAGAGCGGATTCGCTATGCCGAGCGACTGGCCGAGTCAGCACCGGCCAAAATCAATCGTATTGGCACTCACCCTGCACTGAAGTGGTGGCAGCAACAGTTAGATATGCCATCCTTGCGCGGCATCCTAATTACATCGTCAGTCTATGCTGCTCTGATGGCGATCGGCATCTCTCAAGCGAATCCAGATACGATCGCCCTGGTGCTCTCCTTGGGTGTTGGCTTTAACCTTGTGTGGTTACAGCGCAAGGAACAGCGGCTGGGTCGCGCCTTTTTACTCACATTGATGGCCCTCATCGTTGGTGCCGTGGTAGCCGTTGCTATCTATCACCTCTTCCCAGGAATGCTCTTGAGCGTCGATCAAACCGTTGGGTTAGGCGTATTTATCACCTTTTGGCTCACCAGCAATTTTTTGCGCTAATTGCGAATTTGGATCGGCATGACAAGGTAAGTCATCTGGGTCTCGCCAAGGGGACGCAGAATGGCAGGTTGGGTGCTGCTGTTCAGTTGCAGTTGCACCTCGGTGCTGTCCATCACTTTTAGCCCATCAAGCAAGTACTTAACGTTGAAGGCAATATCAATGGAGTCCCCAGAAATTTGCGCAGGTAGATCCTCTTTGCCTTCTCCGAGCTGGGGGGCTTCGGCAGACAGATTCAGTTGTTGCTCGCTGGCATTAATACTGATTTTGACGACATTATTTTTTTGAGCCGCGAGAATGGCGATGCGCTCAAGGGCATTGCTCAGGGCAATGCGATCCACTGTCACTTGTCGCTCAAAGGTTTTGGGGATGAGTTGGCGATAGTTGGGATATTGGCCTTCAAGGAGGCGACTGGTAATGCGGGCATCGGTACCAATATCAAAGACCACTTGGGTGGGGTCACAGCGGAGCATAATCTCGCTATCTTGCTTAGACATGAGTCTCTCTAGGTCTTTGAGAGATTTGGCAGGGATAGTGATGGGGGAAAGAGCGGTGGGGATGGGCTGCTCGGTGAGGGTAACTGCAAGACGATGACCATCGGTGGCGGCAAATTCAAGGCGATCGATTTCAAAGGTGACGTGCAACCCAGTGAGGATTTGTTTGCTTTCATCCGCACTGGCAGCAAAGAGGGTGCTGTGTAACCCTTCCCGGAGGGTGTTAGCAGGGAGAGTAATGGGGGGGATGTCGTCCAGATTAGGGAGAGCGGGGAATTCTTCGGCACTCATACCTTGAATTTCAAAGTGACCCGTGCCATAGTCGAGAATGACGCGGGTGTCTTCGGCGGTGATTTCAATATCCCGATTGGGCATCCGAGACACCATCTCGCTAAACAGTTTGGCGGAGACGGTGATAGCGCCACTCACTTTAACCTCAGCGTCTAACCAAATCTGCATACCAAGGCTAAGGTCAAAGACGGAGAGACCGAGACGACCATCGTCCGCTTGGAGCAGAATGTTGGCCAGTATGGGGTGGGAAGGATTGCTGGGGGCAACTCGACTCAGGGGAGCCAGTTTACTGCTGAGGGCAGTCTGTGAACAAACAACTTTCATCTAAATCTCCAAGGTACCCCAAGATAGAACGGGACAGGATCGGTACGGTAGCATGAGTCGCTAGCATATTTCAACTTGGTTGATTTGGCGTACAGCCTCCACAATGAGGATCGAACCTGCAACCATGGCCAGCACCCCAGCCACCACACCCCATACCTCTTGGCTGACTCGCTGCCGCATACCGTTTGCCTGCCCCAGAGGATAGTCACAAGCACCCCTAAATTCACCACGTCTTGCCTCACGCCTGATCTATTGTTTTCTGCTAAATCCCCAAGCCATGGCTGCTGCCACGACTGCAGCGCCGGGAACCGTCAAGACCCATGCCACTAGAATATGCCGCCACGTTTGCCAGTTCACCCCTAGCTCAGGATGGTGTTGATAGCCTGCGCCTGTAATGGCACCGACGACAACTTGGGTGGTACTGACGGGAAACCCTACAAGACTAGCGGCTGTGACCGTTAGGGCAGCACTGAGGTTGGCCATGCATCCACTAAGGGGGTCAAGGGTGGTAATTTTTTCGCCGGTAGTACGAATAATTCGCTCCCCACCGCCGTAGGTGCCCATGGCGATCGCCACGGCACAGAGCGCAATGACCCACAGGGGAACACCGGCCTCTGGAGACAACTGACCAACACTCACTAAGGCCAGCGTAATCACCCCCATGGTTTTCTGGGCATCATTGGCACCGTGGGCAAAGGCCATTAGGGTACCGCTGAGAATTTGGAGGTGTTGCCAGCGCGGCTCAGGTACTTCTCCCACCCATTGCAGGAGATGCTCTACCAGTGCCATCAGGGTCATTCCCACCGCCACTGCTAGCAATGGCGAGAGCACCATGGGTATCACGACTGCCTGCACAATTCCCTGCCAGCGCACAGCGTTTGCCGCCCCTTGAGCCACTGCCGCCCCCACCAACCCCCCAATGAGTGCGTGGGAGGAACTGCTGGGCAGTCCCCAATACCACGTCAGCAGGTTCCAAAGCACTGCCCCCACCAAGGCAGCAGCAATGACCCCGAGCCAATGACCGCCCAGTTGGCTGCGCTCGAGAATCCCCTGCTCAATGGTCAGTGCCACGCGAGTACTTAAAAAGGCTCCCGCAAAGTTGGCGATCGCCGCCACAATCAGAGCTGAACGCAACGAGAGGGCGCGGGTGGCCACCACCGTTGCAATAGCATTGGCCGCATCATGAAAGCCGTTGGTGACATCAAAAAGGAGGGCGATCGCCACCAAGAGGATCACCCCCCCATCAACCCCGAGCAGGGAGATCATGACTGACGCCCGCAGTCCCTTAAACGCTGACGGTATCTTTATCTTTGGCCAAGAACTGCTCCAGCTCCGCTAGTGCCTCAGCATCCACTTTGGTTTGCATGGGGCAGAACTTCGGCCCACACATCGAGCAAAACTCAGCGGTCTTGTAAATATCGGCGGGGAGGGTTTCATCGTGGTACTCCCGCGCCCGGTCTGGGTCTAAGGCCAACTCAAACTGCTTATTCCAGTCAAAGTTATAGCGAGCATGGGAGAGTTGATCATCGCGATCGCGTGCTCCCGGACGGTGGCGAGCAATATCCGCTGCATGGGCTGCAATCTTATAGGCAATTAAGCCATTGCGGACATCTTCAGCATTGGGTAAGCCCAGGTGTTCCTTAGGCGTGACGTAGCACAGCATTGCGGTGCCGTACCATCCAGCCATCGCCGCGCCAATGGCACTGGTAATGTGGTCATAGCCGGGGGCAATATCCGTCACCAACGGCCCAAGCACATAGAAGGGGGCTTCAGAGCACTCCTCCATTTGTTTACGCACATTGAATTCAATTTGATCCATCGGCACATGGCCGGGGCCTTCTACCATCACCTGCACATCGTGCTCCCACGCCTTGCGGGTGAGTTCCCCAAGGGTTTTTAGCTCCGCCAATTGCGCTTCGTCAGAGGCATCATGAAGACAGCCCGGGCGGAGGGAATCCCCCAGCGAGAACGAGACATCGTATTTTTTAAAAATCTCGATAATGTCGCGGAAGTGAGTATAAAGGGGGTTTTGCTTATGGTGGTGCAGCATCCACTTCGCCAAAATACCGCCCCCCCGAGAGACAATACCCGTAATGCGGTTTTTCACCAAGGGCAAGTATTCAATGAGAATACCCGCATGGATGGTCATATAGTCCACCCCTTGTTGGGCGTGCTTTTCAATGACATGGAGGAAATCGTCCGCCGTGAGCCGATCTATATTGCCATGGACACTCTCAAGGGCTTGATAAATCGGTACGGTGCCAATGGGCACCGGCGAGGCATTAATAATGGCGGTGCGAATGGCATCGAGATCACCGCCGCCCGTCGAGAGATCCATCACCGTATCTGCACCGTACTTCACCGCCAGATGCAGCTTGGCCAGTTCTTCCTCTAAGTTAGAGGAGTTGGGAGAGGCACCAATGTTGGCATTAACCTTGCATTTAGAAGCAATGCCAATGGCCATCGGTTCAAGATTAGGGTGATTAATATTGGCGGGGRTAATCATCCGCCCCCGCGCCACTTCATCGCGGATGAGTTCTGGGGGTAGGTTCTCGCGCCGCGCCACATAGTGCATTTCCTCGGTGATGATCCCTTGGCGGGCATAATGCATCTGAGTAACATTATCCTGCCCCTTACGAGCAGCAATCCATTCGCTACGCACCATTGATAGAATCCTCTCTAGACAGCTTCCCTGCGCCAGCATGATCCGGTTCAGGTTCTAAGGGTTTACTCTCAGCCTGCTGTGATCACAGACACCCCTAGCATGTGGTTCATTCTATCATTTTGCCCTTGGAGGATGGCGATGTACCGCAGCACCCCTTCCCCGTGGGGTTACTGCAATACTACTGCAATACGTCAATGCGTACTGGCCCGACGCCAGTCCCAATGAGGCCAATGGCAGCAGCCGCACCGCGAGAGAGGTCAATTTCCCGTCCCGGTGTAAATGGGCCACGGTCGTTAATCCGCACAATCACCGATCGCCCATTATGGAGGTTGGTAACCCGTACCCGGGTGCCAAAGGGCAGTGTTTTGTGGGCGGCGGTCATGGCATCTTGGTTAAACCGCTCACCATTGGCGGTGCGCGCACCGTGGAAGCCGGGGCCATACCATGAGGCCATACCAGTAACCTGCATACGAATCGGGCCGACGGCCACTACAGTATTGTCAGAGCCGTCAACACTGGTGAGGGCAGGTGCATTCCCTAACTGCCGCCGAATGAGGTTGGCAATGCGCAGGGCATTTTCATCGCTGCGCTGCTGGTTTTGGGGTAGCAAAATCTGGTTATTGAGGGTGAGGAGGTGCTCTTTGTCGGCGTAGATGCGATAGCGCTGTTGCTGCCCATCCCAGCGTACCCGTATTAAGTTGGCATCAAAACCTTGCTCGTGGAGTTGGTTGAGGCGGGCAGTTAAAATCGTTGCCTGCTGCGCGGCATCCGAAAGGGTGGTTTGCTCAGGGGAGGCCCCACCACTGGCGGTGGCAACTTTCACCCCTGCTGGCTGGGCGGCATTGGTGCCCATGAAGGTGAGAATGGGAATCCCTCGCAAATAGACCGTAATGGCTTCCCGACCCTGCTTTTCGTAGCGATGCAGGGTGGCGATCGCCCGGGTGGCAATGGGCGCAGTGGCTTGGCGTTCCCCCACTTTGCTGGCAACAACGGCGGCCTCAGGAGCAGGAGCCGAGGTGGTTGCGGGTGCGGGCGTATTTGCACGGCTGTCGGAGAACACTCCGAACACCGCCAGCGCAGTTGTCGTCAAACCAATGTAAAGCGTTTTCTTCATAAGCGTCCGTTAAAAAGGGCATCCATACGGCAGGACAGCGGGGCACCAAGGTCACAGGCTAACCCGTACTGGTGCCGTGTTCGCTCTCATAGCGGAACTGTTTCAACCTACCACGAACCCCAAAACTCAAGCATCTGCACCCTTTTGTTCATGACGAACATTCGCAGAGAGAATAAAAAAAGTGAACACTGTTAAAACTCACACAGACTGGCACGTTGACGGAATTTGCAGTCGTCGATCAAAAATAAGTAAAAATTATAAAGATTTCCTAATTAATTTTTAATTTCTGAAGTCTTTTGTGATTTAGATCACGCAAAAGTCAGATTCTTTTCCCAGAGAAAATTTGCCTTTTACTCCCTTTTCTGGGTGGCATAGGACGATTTGCGGGGAACGTTGGCGCTGGCATCCCAAGGTCATCAGACGGGGGTCAAGCCAGTTAAGAAAGTGTATTGCCAGTGTTTTGAGGTGGCACGGTAGTGCATAAAACAGAAGTATGTCTCGCAGATGAGCAATTTATGGCCAACATCGATGATCTGCGCCAGCGTTTAGAGGTACTCGAAGCAACGGTTGCGGGCTTGGCGCGATCGCTGCGGATCCTCCAAGAAGCAGTGTTGCGCGAGGATCTGGCACCCGAGCCAGAACAACCTCCAATTTCACCTACTCCTGCCTCAGACCAGCCGACAACTGTCCCGGATCGCCCGTCACAGCAGCCTGCCCCTGTTTCTGCACCTGAAACACCCCCACCTCTACGGCCTGTGAGTGCACCCAAAACCGATTGGTTGCAAAACTGGGAATTGTGGCTCAACCGCCTAGGGATTGGGTTACTGTTGCTGGGGATTGCTTTCCTGTTTAAATACGCAATTGATCTTGGCTGGCTCACCGATGGGGTACTGGTGGCGATCGGGCTATTGATGGCAACGGGACTGATTGCGCTGGGGTGGCGGTTGCAGCAGCGCGCGATTTTTAGTCAGTTTCTTCAGGGGGGAGGGCTGGCCACCTATTACATTACGGGGTTTGCCGCCTACCAGCTAGATGTGGTCTCAATGGCGATCGCCTTTCCTTTGATGGTGGCGGTGACCTTAGCAGCCTTCTTCCTTGCCCTGCGGCAGAATCGTGCGATCTTTTCAGTGATTGGCACCCTTGGCGGCCTAGCAACGCCCTTCCTGCTGTACGAGGGATCCGGTAGCCCCCTTGCCTTAGCCGCCTATACCTTTGTGATTGTGGCGGGCAGTTGGGGGATCTACGCCTATAAAGGGTGGCGATCGCTCCTGTGGTCTAGCTTTTGGCTCGGCTGGCTGGTGCTCAGTATTGCCGTTAATGCCTTTAATGCAACCGGTCTAGCACCGTGGTTCCTGCAAGCCATTCTAGGGCTGACGTGGTTGGGCTTTACCGTCTTGCCACCGTGGTACCAGTGGGGCAATCGTGACCGTGCATCCCTTCCCCATGGTCAAGCCTTAGCACTCTTTAATCCACTCATTACTCTCAGTTTGTCGGCGGTTGTTTGGAACTGGTCTGCTACGACCGTTGGGGCTATCTTTATTGCCTTTGGTGCCCTGTACTTAGTCACGAGTCTGCTATGGCGGCGGATTCCCCCCTCTTGGCGCTGGGTTTATAGCCTAACAGGATTGTTGCTCATCTTGGCAGGCATTATCTATCGCTACCACAGCAACCCCTTAATTTTGGCACCCCTTGCCATTGAAGGGTTAATTTTGCACTACCTTGCCCAGTACTACCGCTCCGCCGCGTTGCAAACCATTGCCCATGTCTGGTGGGGGATCCTCACCGTAGTGATGGCCGCTCGCTTTTTAATTCTGGCGGCAGGCACCCCACCACTACTCAATCGCGAATTCATCACCGACCTAATTGTGATGGCCGCAGGGCTAGGGAGTACTCGCTTTTTGGCCGCCACAACCCGCCCCGTCTATTGGGTGTTTGGCTACGCCCTAACCTTGGGCTGGATTCAACACGAATTGGCAAGCTTCGGCACAGGAGCTGCCACCCTGCTGTGGGGACTGTTTGGGGTGGGGTTGCTCGTCTATGGGCTACGGCGGGATGTCTCAGGGGTGCGGATCGTTGCCCTCATTACCCTCGTTATTACAATTATCCGCCTCTTTATTATCGACCTCATCAGCCTTGCCCCTGCTTGGCGGGTACTGCTGTTTATGGGGTTTGGCCTTATTTTCTTGGTTCTCAGCTACTTTTTCCGTGCGCTGTGGCGACATCCCCCCACAGAATCCTCTAGGATCAGTGAAAACACTGCACCTGTTGAACCCGAAAAGGAATCATGACTCGCATTGCTGATCTACGCCGCGACTATCGTCGCCAACGCCTCCTCGAAACCGAAGTGGCGGCGAACCCCCTCCATCAATTTCAAGTGTGGTTTACAGAGGCCGTTAATGCTGAGTTGCCTGAACCGAATGCCATGACTTTGGCCACCATTGGCTTAGATGGGATGCCTGCGGCTCGCGTAGTGCTGCTCAAGGAACTCGATGAACGGGGGTTTGTCTTTTTCACCAACTACCGCAGCCGCAAAGGCCAAGAGCTAGCGCACACTCCAAAGGCCGCCTTAGTCTTTTGGTGGGCAGAACTAGAGCGCCAAGTACGTATTGAGGGAACGGTGGAGCGCATTAGCGCGGCGGAGTCGGATCACTATTTTGCGACGCGCCCCCTAGGGAGCCGTTGGGGAGCGTGGGCCTCACAGCAGAGTGAGGTCTTAGAGTCTTACGCAGAGTTAGAGGCAAAATTAGCGCAAATTGAGGCACGCTATGGGGAGGACGTTCCCCGCCCAGAGCATTGGGGGGGGTACCGGGTACTACCCACCCTGATTGAATTTTGGCAAGGTCGCCCGAACCGCCTCCACGATCGCCTCTGCTATCGGCGCACGGAAGGTGGCTGGCAGATGGTACGGCTTTACCCCTAGTTGACGACATCTCACAGAAAACCTCCGAGAAGCCCCGCACCTTCAGGTCGGGGAGGGACAGGAGCGGCAATTGAGAGGGGTTCAATACCCCCGAAATTGCCAGGTTTAGTACGCTTGTTTTTCATAGTCACGGGTGAGAATATAAAAGGATGAAACAAACTCTGACACTAGTTTGCAAACTTGCAACCACACCCGAACAAAATGCCAAGATTGAGGCAGTGCTTCAGGCGTTTGCTGCTGCTTGCAACTATGCCAATGAGCGCGTCAAACCCAAAACAACCAGCAAAACAACGATTCAGTCGTTGGTCTATAACGACCTGCGAGAACAGTTTGGGTTGAGTGCTAATCAGGCAGTCAGGGTTTGTGCTAAGGTTGGGGCGAATCGAAAAACAGCCAAAGTGAAGGGCAAACCTGTCAAAGCGTTTCGTCCAACTTCGGCAGACTACGATGCCCGAATCTTCTCTTTTCGGGAGACGGATTGGACAGTCAGCCTGACCCTGCTGGGATGTAGAGAACACATCAAACTGGACATAGGACACTACCAGCGCAGCAAGCTGAAGGGGTGTAAACCCACGTCGGCTCAACTGTGCAAGCATAGAGATGGACGATACTACATCCACATTCAACTGAGCGACGACGCTCCTGAACCCAGTCAGTCGGACAAGGGGATTGGCGTTGATTTCGGTCGGCGTGAAATCGCTAAAACTAGTACCGATAACGGTTGGGATGCTCAGCAGTTGAATCAAGTTCGAGATCAGTTCGCCAAAGTGAGAGCATCGCTCCAGCAAAAAGCCTCGAAGGGCACACGGTCGAGTCGGCGTAGATGCCGACAAATCCTGCAACGGCTGTCGGGGAGGGAGAGACGTTTTCAGCGATGGCTCAATCATTCCATCAGTGCATCCATCATTCGTGAAGCAAAACACCTCCATGCCATTGTTGCTATCGAGGATTTGACAGGCATTCGCGATAGAATCAACCAGCAACCGAGAAACACGACCGAGCGGAGACGGTCGAACAGTTGGGCGTTCTATCAGTTGCGACAATTCTTGGAATACAAGGGTATCAAGGAAGGAGTTGAGGTGGTTGCTGTACCCCCTGCCTATACCAGTCAAACCTGCCATTGTTGCTTGCATATTGGGCTGAGGACTGAAAAAAAGTTCAAGTGTGGGCATTGTGGATGGATTGGTGATGCAGACCTAAATGGCGCAATCAATATTGCGCTTTTGGGGCAGTCCGTAACGCTGCCTGGAGGCTCCTGGCTGGCTTGCGAGATAGCCGGAGGGCTACAGAAAGCCTCGCCCTTCTAGGGCGGGGAAGTTTACTTGGCACAGTTGCATCCAGCCAGTGGCTATAGCCATGCCCGCTTACCGTGGGTGCTGCACTTTGCCCACAAAAGCAGCCAAGAGTTTTCGCGTATTGAACCCTTAAGCATTCTTGAGGGGCTTGATCGGGATAAGTTGATCGCTGTATAGGCAACGTGCCGCGATAGGCTAAAGGAAGACAATGATCCTGTTGTTTTTCTGGCCATGAGCCGCACCTACACCACTGTTGGAATCAATCTTAAAGCCATGCCCTTGGGGGAAAACGATCGCCTCTTGAGTGTCCTTACGCGCGATCGCGGCCTTTTGAAATTGGTAGCTCCCCACTGCCGTGGATCCCGCTCTAGGTTAGGGGGACGGGTTGATCTGTTTGTGGTCAATCAGTTATTTATTGCCAATGGTCGCAGCTTAGATCGCATCCTGCAAGCGGAAACCGTGATGACCTATCATGGGCTGACCACTCAACTGGCGAGGATTACAGCGGCTCAGTACCTTGGGGAAGTGGTGCTGTACCAAGCGGATCATCCTCAGCCGCAGCCGGAACTCTTTGATTTACTGTGCACCACCCTAGAGCAATTGCAGCAGCTATCCAGTCGGGCAGCTCTCGCTGTGTTGTTGCGAAGTCTCTGCCGTCTTCTTGACCTTAGCGGTATTGCCCCCCAATGGCACCAGTGTGGCGACGGCGGCGGAGCTATTCATGTGCCTGCGGCAGACACTGATTGGCGACTGGGCTTTAGCTTTGCGGCGGGGGGGCTGCTAACAACCGGTCGGGGCGATCGCCAGCTTACCGCCAGCGAAGTGCGTCTGGGGCAGTGGCTTGCAACCCCAGCCACCCAAGAGTGCGACCTCAAGAATTTTTTAGAGGCGTCTCAGGTCTATCCTCTAAGTGTTTGGCTGTCCTTAGAGCGGGTGTTGCGGCAGTATATGCAGTTTCATTTTGATAAAGTTCTGCGGGTGCCCCCCCTCCTTGATACCTGTTTTTCACCCCTGATGGTGCCACAGCCATGACCGTTGAGCCCGACATTCGCGTGATTTCACCTCCAGCGCCAGTACCCCCCCTCTGGCAAAATCGCAATTTCATTGCCCTGTGGCTTGCTCAAGTATGCTCTCAGCTGGCGGACAAAATTTACCTTGTGCTTGTGATTGCCCTCACCACTCAGTTCTTTCAACCTCCCGACCAGAGTATTAGTGGCTGGGTATCTGCCATTATGGTGGCCTTTACCATTCCGGCCATTGTGCTCGGTTCGGTGGCAGGGGTATTTGTGGATCGCTGGTCCAAAAAACAAGTGCTCATTGTTACAAATCTCTACCGCGCTCTTCTAGTCTTGGCTGTCCCCTCCACAACGCTCATGGCAACGGGTCGCCTTAGCGGTTTTATGGTACTGCTGCTGCTCACCTTTGCCATCTCCAGCTTGACCCAATTCTTTGCGCCTGCGGAACAGGCAGCCATTCCCCTATTGGTCGATAAGTCTCACTTAATTTCTGCGAACTCTCTTTATACCCTCACGATGATGGCGGCTTTGGTGCTGGGATTTGCAGCGGGCGAACCGCTCCTGACCTTGGCTAGTCACTGGCAGCCGCAATGGGGCGGTGCAATCTTTGTCAGTCTTTGCTATGGCAGTGCTGCTGCCTTTTTGTTTCTGTTGCGCCCTCCGGATCACTGCCACCTGCCCCCCAGTCGCTACCGCCAAGTTTGGCAAGAGCTGCGCCAAGGGCTACACCTGTTGGGGCAATATACGGCGCTGCGCTTCGCGCTGATGCAGTTGATCCTACTGTTTTCAGTTGTTGCAGCAATGTCGGTACTTGTTGTTCGTTTGGCAGAGGTCATGCCTGCCCTTGACACCGATCAATTTGGCTTTTTGCTCGCTGCGGCCGCAGTGGGGTTAGGGCTGGGCGCATTACTGCTGAATATCGGGACAAGGTGGCTCTCCTATCGTCTGTGGAGTTTGCTCGGGTGCTGGGGAATGGGGGGAATGCTGTTGGGGCTTGCCTTTTCCCTACAGTCATTATGGCTAAGCGGAACCTTTATTGTGGGGTTTGGTTTTTTTGCGGCGTTGGTGGCTATTCCCATGCAAACCACTGTTCAGGTCATGACACCGCCGGAGCAGCGGGGCACCATCTTTGGGTTACAAAATAACCTTGTCAATATTGCCCTCAGCCTGCCCCTTGCCCTCGCGGGGATTGCCGAAACTTGGTGGGGGCTAGTTCCTGTGCTTGTGGCGCTAGCGGTGGCGATCGCCATCGGTGGTTCCTTGATTGCCACCATTCACCCAACTAGGGAAACCTCCTAGACAAACTAAAGAAGCACTATAAAAAATCTAAACGTCTTTTATCTTGACGTTTTTTGCGCTACGCTGTAGAGTCAATTGACTCTTTTGCGGTCATTGGCTGCCCATGTTACCCGCCTCTTCCCTTGCTGCTATGAGTTCCTCGAGTCCTGTAATCGCCCTCAAAGAGATGGTGTCTCGGTTACAGCGCGAGACCAGTAAAATCCAAGAATTATTGGCCTCTCTCAGCTTTGCCCTGCGCAGTTTTAATAACCTCAACCAGTTTTTTGAGTTAATCCCGCTGATTAGCTGCCGTGTCACCGAAGCAGAGGCCGCCGCCTTGGTACTCTTCCGTGCCGACGGTCAAGCACGGCTGGAGCAGCTTCACTGTCATGCCAGTGATCAGTGCCCCAATATCCGCGCCGCCCTCGAAACCGCCACCCGTACCCTAGCCAACAGTGTCGGGATCATGACCACTGACCCCCATGGCGATCGCCCCCGCTTAGAGCATGTGCTCGATCAACAATTGCAAGATCGTCTTCCTGCGGGCATTCAGTTTTACGGCACCACGATTTTGGTCAAAGATACCAACCTTTCAGAGCGCGGACGGCTCTACGTCTTTAGCCAGCAACCCACCTACGAGTGGACAGAAACGCGCCAGCAACTCCTGCAGGTGATTGCCGATCAAACCGCAGTGGCCATTGCCAACGATGAGATGGCTCTGAAGCTGCGCGATCGCCAACGTCTTGACCGCGAACTGGAAATTGGTGCCGAAATTCAGCGCCGCTTGTTACCGCGCCATTGCCCCAAGATTCAAGGGCTTGATCTGGCTGCCGCCTGTCGCACCGCCAGTTGGGTGGGGGGGGACTACTACGACTTTATTCCCATTACCTATGGACTTGCCGATAGTCAAGACATTAGTCAAGGGCGATGGGGGATCGCCATTGGGGATGTCATGGGCAAAGGTGTTCCTGCGGGTTTGATTATGACCATGACTCGGGGAATGCTGCGGGCTGAGGCACTGAACGGGCATCGTCCCAGCCGCATCTTACAGCATCTCAACCGCGCCATGAAGGCTGACCTAGAGAGTTCCCATCGCTTTGTCACCCTCTTTTACTCCGAATACAATCCGCAAACCCGTGTCCTAGCCTTCAGCAACGCTGCTCACTTACCCCCGCTACTGTGGCGGGCCGAAACCGGTACTGTCCAACGACTAGACACCTACGGCATGCTCATCGGCCTCGATGAGCGCACCCAATATCAGCAAGTAGAAGTGCGGCTCCAGCCCGGGGACACCGTTGTTTTTTACACCGATGGGATTACCGAGGCCGACAATCCCAAGGGCGATCGCTTCGAAGAAGCACGGCTGGCCGCTGTCCTCGAACGTGCGTGCGCGAAAGGCTTAGATGCCCAAGCCTTGCTCGACTACATTTTTGCAGCAGTCATCGACTTTATTGGTGTGGAAGGGCGCATCAGCGATGACATGACCTTAATTGTGATGCGGGTGATGGATTAAGGCTGCCAACCGTAGCGACGCAAGTTAATGCGGCCATTGGCATTAAAGACCACCCCCTCTGCCTCTAATCGCCAGCGTTGTAGTTCGTCAGAACCGCCGCGGCGCCACGAGAGAGACACCTTCCCTTGGGCATTGACTACCCGATGCCACGGAATGTCTGAATCTGGAGCCACTTGGTATAGCGCGTAGCCCACAAAGCGGGCATGGCGTGGCCAGCCACACAGAGCCGCCACTTGGCCGTAGGTGGCCACGTAGCCACAGGGAATCTGCTGCACCAGTTGGTAGATACACTGCTGGAACGTATGGGAGGATGATTGCTGCATGGTATCCACGCACGGCTTTACAAGAATTTACCTTATTGAGCCAATAACAGGGGTTGAATCCGTATTAGCACGGAGGCAACCAAGAGGAAGAACCCACTAAATTAAGCCTAGTACACGAGTGTACGTGCCCCAATGAGGGATTTCTTTGCACGCTATATTTTTGTGCCGTGTTCGTGAGTGAAACAGCCTGTAACAAGATTAATACATTCAGTTAAGAAATAATGCACAGGAAATCATTGATTTGCAATGACTTAAGAAAATCATATAAGAATGGGAATATACCCTCAGATTCTTGAGAGTCTCAGTTGCAACCTCACCAAAGAGTTTCAACTGCTGGTGCGTTTCTTAGCCACCTTGGGTACAGCGGCTAGGGTTTATTCATCTGTACCACTATGGAGTTTTTTATGACCGTTGGGTTTCGGTTCTTTGGGTTTGACAATCTCTGCCAAGGACGTTAGGTATCCACCTGTTTTTCTGAACCATCTTTGTGGAGTTGCTCTATGACAATGACAAGTTCTCGCCCCCCTGCTGCTTCCGGTAGTTACTTCGGTGCCAACCACCTACTGCAGAAAAAGTATCCGAAGCGCCACCACCATTATGCGCTGTGGGACTTCTTTCAATTTGATAGCGATCGCGGCACCTACACCGATTGGAATAATGCCCGCAACCTCTTGGTCACTGAGGATTTTATTATTGGCTTAATAGAAGGTCTTGAAGAAGAAGTTGGCCCCGCCTCCAGTGTTGTGATGTACAAAATTGGTGAAGAATGGGGCCGCCGAGATGCCCGCTTCTTTCAAGAGTGGTTTCCCAAGGAATACGGCTACGAGCAAGGTCTCAAGCAAATGCGGCTACCCTACGTCCTAGAGGCTTGGTGGTGGCCTTGCACGACCCAAGGATGGGGCAACTGGGAAGTCGATCTCAGTGAACAGAAGCACGGCTTCATGTTTATCAACATTTTTGACTCAGTAGTGGCGCGTACCCTTGGGGATGTCGGTCGCCCCGTCTGCCATCTCTACGCAGGGTTGTTTGCTGGTTTCTTTAGTGGCCTCATTCAAAAAGACCTCAGTTGCATTGAAATCCAGTGCTACGCCATGGGCGAAACCTACTGCAAGTTCCTTCTTGGCAAACAAGATCGCATCGATGCAGCAGCCTTTTGGCAAAACGAAGGGGCATCTGCACGGGATATTGAAAAACGGCTCCGCAGTGGGGAACTTGTCTATGAAACAGCTAAGCGGTAACTGGCAGCAGCGCCCCGTGGCTGAATTCTTGGCGCACCTTAACTGGCTTGGCTTACCTGTGGCAGATACACCCGCCCTTGAGCCAGCACCCATGAACTGGCATACCTTGCGCGTGAGTGAGTTTTGGCAGCGGGTCAATTGGCTTGGATTGGTCTCAAGTGCACCCCCTGCCACCACCAGCCCCACTGAATGGTCACGGTACCACGTCAAAGATTTCTTTGGTCGCATGAACTGGCAGGGGATTGGTGTCATTGCCACTGAAACCTTAGCCGCAGACACCGCAAGCGATAGACCTGTGTCAGCGGCATGGCCAGCTTGGTCTGTGGCCACCTTTTTTGGCCAACTCAACTGGGACGGTCGGCCTGACCAAGCGATTGCCCTTGAACCGGGGGTGTCTCTGTGGCGACGGTCGGTGGCCGAGTTTTGTGCAGGAATCCCTTGGAGCGGTCAGCCCGTCATCGCCCAAGTTAGTAAACCCGTGGTAGATCCTGCGCCCCCAGTTGAACCAGAGTTTACCCTGTCTGACTTGTCTACTCTGTTCTAGACGCTTGTTTAAGGAGTTTTAAGGAGACCCCTATGCATACCGAATTAATGAACCTCTACTACAAAGCCGAAGAAAACTACCTCAGCAATGTTGACATCAAAGTCCTGCGGCATCATGTTGAATCCCTGCAACAGCGGCTACACACCTACGAGTTTTTGCGGGATCATGAGGTTGAGATTTTCCAACCCGTTGCTGACAAACTCCAAAAGAACTATCCTACAGAAAACCCCCGCACCCTTGAGGAAGTGCTGCGGCAGTCGATTGCCCTATTGCGCTACGCGGCCATGGCCATGCTCCTGAATAATCCTGAATTTTTACAACACCGCCTCTTGGAATGGCTGACGGGAGTTGTCAATGCTCATCAAACCCAAGCGGTGTGGACAAGTTGCCACGACCTCTTAAGTGCCCGCCTCAAGGAAATGCTCACCGACGCTGAGCAGGATTTAATTTTGCCCCTGTTGGATCATGCCCAAGCCACCCTTGTGGGGATCCCTGCGGTTGTTAGCGTTCAATCCTAAGCCTGCTATCTTGAGAGTTTTTAAGAGGATGTTCTATGATTTCTGTTGCTGATCTGGTCAAAGACCCTGTCTTACCCGGTAACTATTTTGCCGCTGATGCCTATGTTCAAGGGGATTTTGAAACAGGGCTGATTGAAAATCGCAAAGGTGCCCGTTTAATTGCCCTGCCGGATGTTCTGTTGCAAGCGATCTACACAGGGCTCGAACACGAAGTTGGCCAAGCCACTGGGGTCGTGTTGTTTAACTGTGGTCGCTGGTGGGGCAAGAATTTTTACCGTCGCTTTGTGGAAGATGTGAGCGAGTACTATGGTCGCCCGCTGGCGGAGATGGAAATGATTGAGTTTTTGCAGTGCCTTAAGGAATGCTGGAAAACCCATGGCTGGGGCACCCTTGACCTAGATGTTAGCTTTTATCAGCAGGGCTTTTTAGTGGTGAAAACTTGGGACTCCGCATTTGCAGAGGCTGCGCCCAAGGCTACTGGTCAACCGCAGTGCTTTGCTGAGGCTGGTATTCTGGAGGCCTTCTTTAGCCAACTCACGGGTCGGGATCTCCATTGCGTACAAACGGCCTGTCAAACCCTTGGCGCAAGCAATAACTATTTTGTGTTGGGGTTGCGGGAGCGGGTGGAGCCTGCTAAGGCATGGTTACAGGAGGGGCAGGATCACAACACGGTTATGGAGCGACTCTGCCGCACCCAGACTGCTTAGGGCTATCATTCAAAATGAATGATACGGACGGATATTGAGGAGCACACAGCAGTGGCAAAAGTTGTAAAACTCGAACCCATTTCTCGGGAAACGACCATTAACACCAACGATAATTTGCTGTCTGCGCTGTTGGACTCTGAACTACACGTCCTCAAAGAGTGTGGCGGGCGGGGGATGTGTGCCACCTGCCACGTGTATATCAAGGAAGGGATGGAAAGCCTCTCGCCGATGACTAAGCGAGAGCAGCGCACCTTAGAGGTGATTACAACCGCTAATACATCGTCGCGCCTTGCCTGCCAGGCGCGGGTTCTTGGCTCAGGGGTGGTGGTGGAGTTACCCTCAGGGATGTACGTCAATGCAGTGGAGGATATTGAATCCCTGATTGGGCGGCGGGCAGAGCAGGATATTCTGCATCCTCTGGATGGGCGCATTTTGGTGGAAGCGGGTAAGCTGATTACCCGGACGATGATTACCCAGCTAAAAGATACCCAAGTGCAAGTGGGACAATTCCTTGCCAATACGTCGGATGCCTAGGGCAGCCGTCTGTTTACAAGTTTATAGGGAGCTAAACCATGGAAAATCGTGATTTAAGTGCAAAGCCTATCCCATCTGCACCAAAAGCAGGGGGTTTTGAGCTGTTGGAGTCGGGGGCAACTGGGTTGACGGTGCTTCTTTCCATTGCAGCCGCAGTAACTCAGCAAACCATTTTGACGGCGATCGCCCCGCTGCCATTATCCTTGGCGGTGGGCTTAAACCTTGTCAGCCGCAAGACACTGAACGCGAGCCTTAAGGAATTTGCCGAGGCACAGCGCGAACAGATGGCTCAAGTGATCGAGTCTCAGGCAACGCAGCAGTCGAACCTGACAAACCTGACCTTTGCTCTGAGTCAAGTGCGCGATCGCCTCGAAGATGTGCAGCAGCAAGTACTTCAGCTCAACCAAGGGACGCGGGATCTTCACGATTACACCCGCATTCTGGATACGGAGCAAAAACAAATTGAAGAGGTGCTCGACTGTCTGCGGGAAATTGAGAAGAATACTCAAGTGATTCAAACGGATCCAAGTCATGCGAAAGCCTACTATAACCGCGGCCTAACCCACCAACGCCTTGGAGATGCAGAAGCAGCGGTGCTGGATTACTCAGAAGCTATTCGCATCAATGATGCCTATGCTAAGGCATACCACAATCGTGGGGTGGCACGCTCTACCCTAGGCGATCGCAAGGGTGCCGTCGAAGATTTGCGAACCGCTGCTAAACTGTTCTTTGAAAGTGGTGATATTGCCAGTTATCAGCGGGCACGGGATTTAGCCAAACGCATCCACGAAGTAGGCAGCGCTGAGCAGGCGGAGAAGGAAGTTCCCCTAGAATTGCTCTTTTCCTGAAAAACCTCAACGTTGCTAAATTTGATCTGTATTTCACCTAGCGCAACAGCGAATAAAGGTTGGAGTCCTTGTTGTTAACCCTTGTTGTTGAGGCCCCTTGCTACTCACGGCTCACGCTGCCCAAACCTCTCGTTATCGGCTCTTGGATGTAGCCGGGCAGGGGCAGTATGGGCAAGTGTATGTCGGTGTGAACCGCGAATCTGGGGAACTGGTTGCCATTAAGGTGCTCAATGAGCGACACTTGCTCACCCGCGGGTTCTTACGGGAACTCAACTTCTTGCTGACGCTGCAGCATCCTCATGTGGTGAGTTGTCAGGCCATTGACTATATTCCTGCCCGCCAGCAGGGGCAGATGCAGTACCGCAGTTTAGTGATGGACTACTGCGTGGGCGGCACACTGCGATCGCTCCTTGAACAGGAGCAAAGCTTACCCTTGACAACCGCATTACGCATTATCCTTGATATTTTGTCTGCCCTCAGCTATGCCCACCATCGGGGCATTATCCACTGCGATCTCAAGCCCGAAAATATCCTGCTAGACCTGCAACCCACGGGCTGGCACGCCAAGGTTTCGGATTTTGGGGTGGCGCGGCTCATTGAAGATGTCACAGGCACCGGCCAGACGGGTTCCCCGGCCTACATGGCACCGGAGCGCTTTTACGGCCAAACTTCTCCTGTGTCGGATCTCTACGCTGTCGGTATTGTGCTTTACGAAATGGTGGTGGGCGATCGCCCCTTCCATGGCACCCCCGCCGAACTCATCGCAGCACACTTGAGCCGTCCTTACACACTACCGGAGAATATCCCATTTCTAGTCCGCAACATTATTACCAAGGCGTTGGATAAGCTGCCCCAGCGACGCTATAAAACCGCAGCGGAAATGGCTTTAGCCGTACAACTGGCCTTGGAAGTCACTGATGCCGAACAGCAGCAGCAATCACTCCTGTTTTCGCGCTCCCCCGCAGCCTATCTACTATCACCCCCTCAGGGGCACCGCTTAGCCAGCCTCCCACGACAGCTGCTGAGTACTGAATCTGCGGTCTATGGTCTCATAGGCGATCAGCTCATTGCTTGGTCAGCAGCGCAGGGTATGCCAACGATCCAGCAGCAATGGCCTGTGACGCAGCAGACGACAGAGATTTTCACCAGTCAGTCAAGCTGTTGGTTACGGTTGAGCCTGCCAACACCCCAACTGCTGTGGGTACAGGACAACATCATTCCCGTACCCTGTCCCCTCTCAATGGCTGCCCATACCTTCGCCATCGATGCGAGTGGCTACTGGTGTGCAGAAACCCTTGTCCACGAGCAACAGCTCCTACTGCACCTCCATCTACTCCATGGGGTACGGCAGCAAACCCTTGTTTGGGATTGGCATGGCGGCGAATGGCTCGGTACATTCCTCCTTAACCGTCGTTACGGTCTGGTGGTCAGTCGCTACCAGTGTCCCAAAACGGAACACATCAGCACCCAGTTTGATTTGTTTCAGCGCCGCGGGCATTGGTTACTGCAAACGCAACTGCCGGTAAACTTGAGCCTCATAACCCCTGCACTACAACGGGAGTGGCAGCTTGCCGCCTTTGAAGATCATCCCCAGCAGCCTTTGCTGGTGCTGGTGAATTTTCGACCGTGGCGCGTGCAACGCTTAGGGCTACGCTTTCGTCCGCGGTTTCTCTGCTCAACTCCATGGGGGTATGTGGTGGCAGGTCGCCGCAGCCTGAACGTTGTAACCTACCATGGCGAAATTGTTGGCACTGCCGAAAGTGAGCAGGAGATTCACGGTGTGGGCTTTACTGGCGATCGCCAATTGTGGCTCATTCGCAGCAGCGATCAAAGCTACGTTTTAGAAACATGGGATATTACAACTTGGGATATTGATTTGATCCTCTAATCCCTAGGTTTTACTAGTACAATTGAGCGCACCCTCTAGTCGGTTTCGCTGAATTCCATTACAATAGTTTACAGTTATTAAACTTTAAGTAAGTTTCTCTAAAAAGTGTTTGCCGTGAACTTTTTATGGCATTTGTCTGCCACAAAGGCATTCCTCTTTTCTGATAAAACTTGATCTTGATAAAATCACAGATAAAACTGTACTTGTAAATCTAAATCTTTGTTACCAGTGATGCGTATATCTAAGCGACCCTACTAATTCCATTATTCATGGTGTTGTCAACCGATTGATCTTTCTCTAGGTTACCTCTCTATGCTCCCCCATCAGGAACGTCTTTCTATTTTTATCGATGGGAATAATATGTTTTATGCCCAGCAAAAAAATGGCTGGTTTTTTGACCCTCGCCGCGTGCTTGAATTTTTTACGCGGGATCCT
Source organism: Synechococcus sp. PCC 6716 (assembly GCF_022570815.1). NCBI lineage: Bacteria > Bacillati > Cyanobacteriota > Cyanophyceae > Synechococcales > Synechococcaceae > Synechococcus > Synechococcus sp. PCC 6716. Next base: position 70,658 of record NZ_JAKLTU010000002.1, on the reverse strand, counting down.
AATATTGTCCTTGTGAATGCATTTTGGTACACCGGCCTCAAAGACAGCCAAGATCAGCGATCCTTTCGGGATGCCTTGATTAACTTGGGCTATACGGTGCGCACCAAACTGCTGAAGGAGTACTACGACGAAAGTGTTGGCAAATACTCCCAAAAAGCAAATTTAGATATTGAGATCGTCATTGATATGTTTAACACTGTTGGCCAGTACGATCGCGTTGTTCTATTCAGCGGTGATGGTGACTTTGAGCGCGCCATCGAATTACTCCGGTCAAAAAATACTCACATTACTGTTGTTTCGACAGAAGGCATGATTGCCCGCGAACTGCGTAACGCCACTGATCGCTACATTGACCTCAACGAGATTCGCACGTTCATTGAAAAGATTGATATTCATTCCTCGTAAACTACCCCGCCCGATAGAGGACGGGGCTTTCAGCAGCCCTCAAGACAACATCCTGCAATGATAAGGAATTGGCGAAGCTGATAGAGCGCCCAGCTATTACTGCATCGCCGTTCAGTCTTGGAACGGGGCAATTCGTTCGTGCGTTCTCTGATGCCGGTGAGATCGTCCATCGCGATGGCTTGATTTGTCGCCTTAGCCTGCTGGATGAGTCGATAACTGATGGTGTGGTTCAGCCAGCGTTGGACTCTCCGTTCTCGTCCACTCAACCGGTGCAACATCTGTTTCGCCCTGCGACGAGTAGTCCTTGTGCCTTTGGACGCCTTGCGTTGCAACAAAGCTCGAACCCGACTGTATTTGTTTCTCGTCTGCGTCAGTTCCTTTCCGCATAGACCGGGGACTGCACCGCAATCTGATGGGTCAGCTGCTGTGGGGTGTGGGCGTTGACATACTCACAGCATTTTGCAACGGCAGTCAGCACCGCATCAAGTGGTTCAACCTGCTGCGGCGACACGTCCAGTTTGCAAGATACGATGAGAATCTGAGATATTTTTCAAGTGGTGAGGTTCACTGCGACGATTATACGCTATTGGCGGCTTTTCGGGGTGTCGTAGGCAAAGCCCACCGACGGTGTACCCCTCAGCCGCCGCTCCTATCCTTCCGCGGCTTGTCGAAGCGCGGGGTCTCTCGGAGGTTTTGTTGACATGACGTGGTCAGTGCTGGCGCATTTCATCCGGCAATATAGCAAGGATAGGCAGTATGAGATAGAGCGGATGATTAACGCCTGTTTACTGCATACGTTGCAAATGTTGGAGGCATCATGATTCCTGGTGAACTGATTCCCGCTGAGGGGACCCTTGAACTCAATGCTGGTCGCCCCACGGTGACCTTGACGGTGGCCAACACGGGCGATCGCCCCATCCAAGTGGGATCTCACTACCATTTCTATGAAGTGAATGCTGCCCTGCACTTTGACCGTCAGCAGGCAAAGGGGATGCGCTTAGATATTCCTGCGGGCACGGCTATTCGCTTTGAGCCGGGAGATGAGCGCTCAGTACAGTTAGTGGCTTATGGGGGGTGCCGTCACATCTATGGGTTTAGAGGCCTAGTGAACAGCGCCCTTGATCCCGCATCCTAGGGGCTAGTCGGGATTAATGCCATCCTGTACAGTAGGAATACTATGGATGACAATGATTTTCCTTTCCTCGATACCCCAGACACAGAAGATGCGCTAGCGGCGCTCCCGAGTGAGGAAGGCGATCGCCCCGATCCAGAAATAATGCTGGGGCTGCTGACCTCTGAAGATGTCACTGAGCGGATGCTAGCCGCCCGTGCCTTTTGTGAACTACAGGATGAGCGTGCCACCCCCCACCTCATTCACCTGTTGCAGGAATCCTGTCCCCTCGTGCGGGTCAGTGCAGCCTACGCCCTAGGGCGCAACCTGAGTACCGCCGCTGTGGACGCGCTCATTCAGCAACTCGAGCGAGACTGGAATGGCTATGTTCGCAAAGGGATTGTCTGGGCGTTGGGAAACTGTGGTGTCCGCTTTCCCTTTCCCGAAATTTATCGCCGCACCCTAGAACCCTTGATTCGTGCCTTGCAGACCGACATTTCCGCGGTGCGTTTGTGGGCAGCTAGTTCCCTCGGACAGGTCGCTGAAGCCAGTGAAGACGCAGCGGCCACCGTCATTCCTGCCCTTGCCCTTGCCCTTGCGCAGGATACCATTGCTGCCGTTCGCAGTAACTGCGCTTGGGCGCTGGGGCACGCTTGCCGCAAAATTCCCCTAGGGCAACTTTATACCGAGGCTATTGATCACCTGATTGCTGCCCTGCACGACAGTGATATGGGGGTTCAAGAAGATGCCAAAGCCGCTCTCTTTAAGCTAGGGGATGCGCGGGGTCTGCAAGCCATCGAAGACCTTGAGTGTGAGCCATTTGCATAGGTAGGGACAGTAACCATGCCCGAGCCATTGGTGGAACTACGAGGCATCTCGAAAGCCTTTGGCAACCAGCGAGTCTTAGACAACATCGATCTTTGCATTTATCCTGATGATGCCTTGGCCATTTTAGGGCCGTCGGGAACAGGCAAGTCCACGGTTTTGCGCCTCATTGCAGGGTTACTGGAGCCGGATAGCGGTGAGATTTATATTGCGGGGGAGCGGCGGCAAGGATTGCTGCAAGACGGCCATCACCACGTGCGCATGAGTATGGTATTCCAACAGTCGGCGCTGTTTGACTCGCTTACAGTTGGCGAAAATGTCGGCTTTTATCTGTATCACCACACACGGCTGCCGGAGGCACGCATCCGCGAGATTGTCAGTGAAAAACTAGCGATGGTGGGCTTATCTGGGATGGAAGACCTCTATCCAGCGCAACTCTCTGGCGGTATGCGCAAGCGGGTGAGTTTAGCCCGTGCCATTGCTGACAATCCCGATGATACCGAGGATGATCCGCGATTACTGCTGTACGACGAACCCACCGCAGGCTTAGACCCCATTGCCTCAACCGTCGTGGAGCAGCTCATCCGCGATCTTAAGGAACGTACAGGTCATGCCTACGCTATTGTGACTCACCAAAACAGCACCATCGAGCGCACGGGCGATCGCCTCATCTTGCTCTATCAAGGACGTATTTGCTGGCAGGGCAGCCGCGCCGAAGCGAAAACAACAGACAATCCTTACCTGCGGCAGTTTCTCACAGGGGATGTCACAGGCCCAATTCGAGTGCTGGATCAAGTGGGCACGGCAACCCTTTGACATCCTCCCCGCTGCAAGCGGACGGGGTTGTTCGCTCACATTCGATAAACCAGCCCTTGATGACTTGACAAACGGTTCAAATTAGCTTGCCTAAGCCTAGCTTAATTAACCTGCCGCATCCCTCCTTTTTTCGGATCAAAGTCCGGATCAAATTGCGTCTTGCCATCGTAGCGTGCCCCACGGCGATCGGCACCCTTGAGGGAACAACCCCGCAGATCTGCCCCCGCAAAGTTAGCCTGCTGCAGATCCGCCATGGCCAAGCTGGCCGATCGCAAGTTCGCCCCTGCAAAATTCGCGTCTTGGAGAATAGCCAACTTAAAGTTGCTGCCTTCTAAGCAGCAGCCTGCAAAATCAATACCGCTCAGGTCTTCCCCTTCAAAATCAAATTGACTTAGATCTAAGCCATGGAACTGGCGAACTCCACGTTGGTACTGCTGGAGAATCTCTGCCACAGTGAGCGGCGGGGTCAAGGGGGCTGGTGGGAGTGGATAACGGATAATGGTGCCCAGCAGCGCATTCTCAAGATTTGCCCCCCTCAGATGTGCGCCAACCACATTGGCCTGATCTAAGTTAGCCGCACTCAGGTTCGCTCCTTCAAGGTTGGCATGGGCAAGGTTCGCTTGGCTCAGATTCGCACCCTGCAAGTTCACACCCCGCAGATCCGCGCCTTCGAGGTCGATACCGGTGAGGTTCGCCCCCATAAACTGGCGATCGCCACGGCGGTAGCGAGCTAACACCTCCATTGCACTTAGGGGGAGATTGTTCAAGGCACACTCCACATTGTCGCTTTAGTCTGGCGCTGAAACTAATTGTATGGAACACCGCCCCTGTACAAGAAAAGAATTCTAGAAAACAATTCTAGAAAAGTAAAAAAACAATTGACGAATTCCCAACGGAGAGACTAGAATCTACCAAGGTTTGCATAATAAGCTAGCGACTCGACTAAGCTATATTGTGTAAGCTAGGTATTAGGGGATAGCAGACTGAGTTTTCGCTCTGCCTACCCAGAATGCTCGTGAGTGAGGAGTAACATTGTGAAAAAAACGTACCTTTTAGCGGGTAGCTTGAGCCTACTGGGTGTTGTTGCAGGGGCCAACATTGCTACAGCTAATGAACCCGCTTCCTTTGAAAATCTGATTGCGGCCGAACCCCAAAATCTACAAGTTTCCGAAGCGTTGCCTGCCCCCAATGCCACTGCGGATGCCTCTGGTGCCATCACTTCAGTCAACCAGCTATTGGCAAACGAAGAATCCATGGGTCAGGTGACCTCGGTATCTCAGTTGTCAGATGTTCGCCCAACGGACTGGGCGTACCAAGCCTTGGCATCCCTCGTTGAAAAATATGGTTGTATTGCGGGTTATCCCGATGGCACCTTCCGTGGCAACCGTGCCGCCACCCGTTACGAAATGGCTGCTGCCCTGAACGCCTGCTTGGACGTTATTAGCGATCGCTTCGCCACCAAAGAAGAACTCGCCACCCTGCAAAAACTGATGGATGAGTTCGCTGCTGAACTGGCCACCCTACGCGGTCGTGTCGATAACCTTGAAGCACGGACTGCTGCCCTCGAAGCGACTCAATTTTCGACCACTACTAAACTCACCGGTACTGCCGTGATGTCGGTGCAATACGGTGGCCGCTTTAGCAGCAGTGCGCTTACGGCCAACCCACCCTTTAGCTTTGGTTCGGGTGTTCCTAGCAGTACCGTTCCGGGGAGTATTTCACCTCCTCTATTGTTCCCGATTGTCTCTTTTACGCCAACCCAAACTAATCCAACAGTTATTGCGGCGGTTCTTCTTAACTTGAATACTAGCTTCACAGGCACCGACCTGTTGCAAACCACTCTTTCGACAGGGAATGGTGGGTTGGATGCTATCAGTACCTACGGGGTTGGTCTCAACCAGAACCCCTTTGCCTACGGCACTGGGATTGGCGGTAACCCAACAGCTACCTTTGGTGCTCCCTTGCCCTACTTCAGCCCTAGCCAGTACTACTGGTCGGGTATTGGTCCTGGTGTAAACTTGTACCGCTTGGCCTATAGCTTCAAGCCTACGCAAGACGTTACGATTACCGCCGGTCCGCAGTTCTATCCTAGCGACATCATTGATACCAATAGTTGGGCCAACTCCCCAGCCAGTGACTTTGGCACCTACTTCTTCATCAACAACCCCTTCATCGTGCCCTATGCCTTGAACTTCTTGGGTGGTGCGGGTGCTGCTATTCAGTGGAACCCCAATGAAGGGCCATTTACTGCTCGGGCGCTCTACATTGCTGCCAATGCAGGTAACCCCTTCTCTGGCGCGCTTCCCAGCGGTGGCTTTGCAGGTGATCCCTTCCAAGGATCGCTTGAGCTAGAATACGCCAACACCTTTGGCAATGGCCGCAACAGCTATGCTGTTAAACTGCAAGGCACCTACTCCAAAACCTATGGGGTCGAAAGCCGAGCCGGTGGCCTTAACTTTGAAGTCAACCTCGGCCGTTTGGGTATCTTTGGTCGTGCCGGTATTGCCGGTATTCCAGCAAGCTACAATCCGCTGATGTCTCCCTTGCCCTACTCCTTCCTAGGGTTCCCTGCCTCTGGCATGATGGCTTACTCCTTCATGGCGGGGATTGGCTACAAAGACCTGTTGGTTCCGGGGTCTGTGTTGGCGGCTGCTGCGGGCGCACCGTTTATTAACAGTGCTCCTTCTTTTGCATTTATCAACAATGCTAACCAAGTTAACGTTGAAGCCTTCTACAAGTTCCCCATCAGCGACAACATCAGCATTACGCCTATCTTCACGGCGATCATTAACCCCAACAACAGTAATGGTGCTGGGATTATTTCTGGTCAGCCAATTCTTCAAGGCGTCATTCGGACAACCTTCACGTTCTAAGGTTTGCCGATACTTGATTTAATTCTCAATTGATTGAGGGCAGTTCTACGGAGCTGCCCTTTTTTGCACCTAAGTTAACGAACTTCTATCATGGCCTCAAGGGGATAGCGCACCTTAGGTAAGGTGGCATACTTGTCATCGGCGGCGCGATAGCCAGCAGCGCAAACCACAACGGCATGGTAGCCCTGATCGGGTAAGCCTAGCACGCGGTCGTATTCCTGCGGTAGGAATCCTTCCATGGGGCAGGTATCTATGCCCAGCATGGCGGCGGTGACCATAAACTGGCTCAGGGCAATATACACTTGGCGAGTTGACCACTCATCGAGGTTGAGAGGGTAGGGCGGCGATTGCAGAAATCCTTTGACGATGTCGCCGTACTTTTGTAAGTTTTCTACGCTGGTGTTGTGCACTTCGGCTTGGCGAGCCAAGTAGCGATCCACATCTGCGGCGTTAATCCCTGTTTTAATGGCAAACACTACTAAATGAGAGGCATCAACTACTTGGCGTTGATTCCAGGTATGGGGTAAAAGCGCCTGCCGAAGGTCAGGGGTGGTAATCACAAAAAACTTCCACGGCTGCAAGCCAAAGGATGAGGGAGCCAAAACTAAGCTTTGACAGAGAACCTGCCAAAGACTATCGGGAATGGGTCGGCTGGGATCAAATTTTTTTGTGGCGTACCGCCATTGTAACTGGTGCAGGACGGTTTCAGGGGGGACGGGTGTTTCCGCCATAGACGTCTCCTAAAGGCTAATGTGTGCCTGTTTCAGGCTAATGCTTTCTTTAGAGAATGTCTATTACTTGAGGTCTAGTCGTCCGCTCTCCTTGAGTTTTGGGTTAAACACTAAGGTTTCTCGCAGCGATCGCTGGTGCAACTGCTTAAGAATGTCGGCTTCAACCCGCCGTGCAACCTGTTTCAGGAGTTTTGGTTGCTGCAATGGGTCTGCGGTGGCGAGAGCCTCTGCCTCAGCGGCGCTCATCAGGGGGCGCACATCAATGGCCTGCTCCCAGCGCGCTTGCTCTTGGGCATTGCCGATGGGAATTGCCCCTACTTCAGCTATCCATTGCGCTTGAATGGCTTGCAACCACGGGCGATCGGGGCGATCGATGCTAACGACGGCGTAGCTCACGCACTCGTTGGGGCAGCGGACAAGGTGCTGCTGGAGGCTCAGCCGTATATCCCGGGAATAGCCAATGTACTGCAATACCTCGGCAGCATCAAAAATGGCATAGACCCCAATGCAGCCCTGTAGGTTGGGTGCTACTTGGCCAGCAGCGTCAATGTAGGGATGGCGCGGCAAGGTGGCTAAGGCGGGAATGGTGGGTGTTGGGTTCGAGCTAGGACTCATGGTTGGGGGTCTCCTGAGACTGGGGGTCATTGCCCGCTGCGCTAGGATGAGTTGTGGCAGATTTTGCCTGTTGCCGTAGGGCATGGGCGCGATCGCGCAAGGTTTGGAAGTAATCTGTTTCGGTAATTTCTGCAACTGCTTTTTTGCGTTTCTCTTGATCAATTTCAATCTTGAGATCACTGAGCTGCTGTTGCAATTGGTGGTGGCGGTGCTCTACTTCTAGAGCCATTTCTAAAAATGTTTGTGCGAGTTCCCCCATATCATCCTGAGAGTGGGTATAGGGCGTAAGAACGCTGCTGTCAAATTGATCGTTTTTGAGGTTGCGAGCAGCTGTAGCGATCGCCCGAATCGGTCTCGTAATGGATTGCGCCACAACTAAGGAGATGACAATAACCCCGCCGCCCACAAATAGCAAACTCACTAAGCCCCGCATCGCCAAGGCATCGAGGGGAGCGAGAAACTCCTGTAGGCGCACACTAACCACCACTGCTGCTTGTTTTCGAGCCAGTGGCGCATAGGCTAACACATGGTCTGGGCGGCGATCGTCATTTTCTGAATAGGCTAACGTTCCGGGACGATTCGAGCCGAAAATCACGTCCCGCAGCCGCTTATTGGAGCGATCGCTCAAGGTAGGAATGGGTTGGGGCGGCACAAAGAGGAAATAAGAGCGGATAACTGGCTCGGACAGTGGTTCTAAACTGTGCAAATCAATATTGGGGTTGGTGCTGCTGAGCATCAGGCCATGATGATCAATTAGAAACGACTCGCCGCGAATATCCGGCACCAGATAGGTAATGATGTCTTTAATGGCAGCGGCACGCAGCGTTAGTAAGACCGCCCCTAGCAATCTTTGATTGTTGTCCCGAATGCGCTGAAAGACAACAAATACTGGTTCATTGGCGATCGTGCTTTTGATCTTCACCGTCGAGACGAAATTATTCTCTTGAACGCCCTGCTGCCAAAGCTCCGTTTGCGAATAGTCATCGCCAATCAAGGCAGGGTCAGTTGCTTGGATGGAACGCCCCTCACGGTTTAAGAGGATCACGTCGTTGTAGGTGTGGCTGAGATTGTTCACACTGCGCAGCAGGCTCTGGATAGAGGTGTGATCGCTAGGAAAGTCAATCGCATCCCTCAGAAGCCGCTGAATTTCATAGTCTTCTGCCACTAGGCTGGCATCGCTGAGCACGTCATTAATCAACTGATCAAGGGAACGAGCTTTGCCAATGGCTAGTAGTTTCAAGGCTTGGATTTCCGCATCCTCCATCATCAAGCTACTTTCCGACTGGTTGTAGAGAACCACTGCCCCCATGGGGAGCAGCGAGGTCAGCAGCATGACGACCAATAACCGGCCGGAAATAGACCATAGGAGTTTAGAAAACCGCTGCTGCCAATCGAACATGAACTTCCTCGATAGGGATACAATGAGGGCTTGAATCTGTTGGCTTTGTTCCAGCCTAGTGCGAAACGAGGGATATTGACTATGTTTTGGACAACGCTCCTGCGCCAACGTCGCTGGCACGCATGGTTGTATCCATGGCGGGGGGTCGATTGGTCACTGTTAATTGCGGTGTGGCTCATTACGCTGATCGGTGCGCTGTTTATTCACAGTGCTGAACTGCACATCGGCGACAAAGACGGCTTCCAACACATGGCCGTGGCAACCGTGGGAACGGTACTTGCCCTCACCTTGGCGCGTATTCCGGAGTCAGCATTTATAGGTGTCCACTGGTTTGTCTATGGCCTAAGCTGTGTGCTGCTGCTGACCGTGAGTTTATTTGGTGTTGAGGCCAATGGTGCCCAGAGTTGGCTGCCCATCGCTGGCTTTAACTTACAACCCTCAGAGTTTGCCAAAATTTCAATTATCCTCACCCAAGCGGCTCTACTGCATCGGGTGCCGGCCAATGGACTGGCGGGTATCCTGCGTGTCTTTATCGCTACGGCTCCCCCGTTGTTGCTCATTTTGACCGAGCCGGATCTGGGCACCTCCTTAGTGTTTGTTGCCATCACCCTAGGGATGCTCTACTGGGCCAATGCCCGCCTCGGCTGGATTATCCTCATGCTCTCGCCCTTGGTGGCGGCCATTTTATTTGCCCTTCCCCTGCCTTACGAATTGAACCTATGGGTCTGGTTACTGTGGACCTTGGCGATGGGGATTGTGGCATGGCGCAGTTTACCTTTAGGGTGGATTGGTGCCATTGGCGGCATTGTGCTCAATTTATCGGGAGCTGGACTGGGGCAACTGCTGTGGAGTGTCCTTAAGGAGTACCAGAAAAACCGTCTTTTGATGTTTTTAGACCCCGATAAAGATCCATTGGGGGCGGGGTATCACTTGATTCAGTCGCGGATTGCTATCGGTGCAGGGGGTCTATGGGGACGCGGGATTTTTCAGGGCACCCAAACCCAGTTGGGCTTTATTCCAGAGCAGCATACTGACTTTATTTTTTCGGCCATTGGTGAGGAATTGGGGTTTGCTGGCGGCCTGCTGATTCTTTTTCTCTTCTGGTTTATTGGCCTACGGCTGCTGCAAATCGCTAACAGTGCTCGCACTGATTTTGGGTCGCTGTTGGCGATCGGGTTGTTTTCGATGCTGGTGTTTCAAGCGGTTGTCAATATTGGCATGACCGTCAATCTGTTTCCGGTGACTGGTATTCCCCTTCCTTTTCTCAGTTATGGGCGATCGGCGTTGTTGGCAACCTACATTGGCTTGGGTCTGGTGCTTTCCGTGGCCAACCACCGACCGCGATCGCGCTACTAGGGCAAGGTCATCGGCCGCTAAGGGGTCAAAAGCCTTTTACCATCATCAAACACTGAAATATTTGGCAGCCGAATGGTAGCAAATAATCGCAGTTGTTGACTGCTCAGGATAGAGTTGCTCGCTGTCATCCATGTACATCCCCATGCGCTCGGTTTGCAAGAGCCGCAATTGCGTATATTGATCCTGCATATTGGGGCAGGCGGGATAGCCAAAGCTATAGCGGGATCCTTGATAGCGTTGGGCAAGAATGTCGCGAATGGATGTCGGATCCGGGGTGCAGCCTAACTCGCGGCGAATGCGGGCATGACACCATTCCGCCAAGGCTTCGGCAGTTTGAACAGCCATGCCGTGGAAGTAGAGGTAGTCGGTGTACTGGTTGGCAGCAAAGAGGCGCTGAGCGACTTCCGTGGCAATCTCACCGACAGTTACTGCTTGCATGGGAAAGACATCGATAATACCTGATTCAACGGGCGCAAAGAAGTCGGCAATACACAGCCGTCGCCCCTTGGCTTGACGGGGAAACGTGAACTGGGCGATCGCCCCTTCTGGAGTGAAGGCTGCGGCATCTGCCATTGCTGCTGGATCGTAGAGGTACAGCGTATTCCCTTGGCTTTGGCAGGGAAAGTACCCGTAGATCAGTTCAGGGTGCAGTAAGTTCTCGTCTAAGATGCGCTGCTTCCAAGACTCCAAAATGGGGTACACGGTCTGCGCTAAGAAGCTATCGTACTCAGCACGGGATTGCTCCTTCGGCTTGCGAAACTGCCACTGTCCGGCAATCAGAGCCTGCAGATCCAAGTAGGCAAAGACCTCTGATAGGGGAATCTGATCGGCGTTGAGATGGCGAATGCCCCAAAAAGGCGGTGTGGGTCGAGGAATATCGATGGCCACAGCATCGGAGCGGCGCGTATCCACCACCGGTGAACTCAGTTCTGATGGCTGCCCACTGTTGTCTGGGGCAACGGGTGGCTCGTCAGGCGGCGATAATGATTCTTGGCGGGGGGCATCCTGATCTAAAAAGCCATGGCGATCGCTCCATTTGCCAGCCGCTTTGGCAGGCATCAAGCGATCCATAAAATGAAGATCCGCAAAGGCATCTTTACCGTAGATGACTTGCCCCTGATAGGTGGCCTGACAGTCCTCGTACACAAACTTAGGCGTTAGGGCAGCCCCTCCCAAAATGACAGGCACCGTAATCCCCCGCTCATTAAAGCGTTCGAGGTTCTCTTTCATAAACGCCGTGGACTTAACCAGCAGGCCACTCATGGCAATGCAATCGGCCTTGTGTTCTTCGTAGGCTTGGATAATGTTTTCCACCGGCTGCTTAATGCCAAGGTTAATCACCCGATAGCCGTTGTTGGTGAGGATAATATCCACTAGGTTTTTACCGATGTCGTGAACATCCCCTTTGACTGTGGCAATAATCACCGTCCCCTTCGCATTGCTGCCGGTTTCAGACTTTTCCATAAAGGGTTCAAGGTAGGCCACGGCGGCTTTCATGGTTTCAGCGGACTGGAGCACAAAGGGGAGTTGCATTTGCCCAGACCCAAATAGTTCCCCCACCACCTTCATGCCTTCCAGTAAAAAGGTATTGATGATGTCAAGGGGGGCATAGGTCTCAAGGGCTTTGGCAAGGGTCTCGTCTAATCCTTGGCGATCGCCATCGATAATATGCCGCTTTAACCGCTCCTCAATCGGCAGGTTAGCAACGTCGGCGCGATCGTGTTTGGTGGTTTTATCAGCAAATAGGCGCGTGAGTTCGGCGAGGGGGTCATAGACACAGACCCCTCCCTCAAACCGCCGTCGATCCTCAATGAGATCCCGGCAAAGGTCTTGGTGCTCTGGGTCAATTTTAGCAAGGGGGAGAATTTTGGCCGCACTGACAATCGCCGCATCCATTCCCGCCTGTATGGCCTCGTGTAAAAACATTGAATTCAAAACTTGACGGGCGGCCGGATTTAGGCCAAAGGAAATATTCGACACCCCCAAGAGGATATGACAGCCGGGGAGTTCAGCCCGAATTTGGCGAATGGCCTCAATGGTGGCCTTGCCGTTGGCACGATCCTCTTCAATGCCGGTGGAAATGGGCAGGGCTAAGGGATCAAAGAATAGCTCGTAAGGGGGGATACCGTAGGCGATCGCCGCATCGTAGGCACGCTTGGCAATGGCAAACTTCTTCGCTGCCGTTCGCGCCATCCCCTCTTCATCAATTGTGCCCACCACCACCCCCGCACCGTAGGTTTTCGCCAGTTCAAGAACCTTGTAAAACCGCGGCTCGCCATCTTCAAAGTTGGTGGAGTTGAGTAAGCACTTGCCCCCGGCAACCTTCAACCCCGCCTCCATCTTTTGCCACTCAGTAGAGTCCAGCATCAGCGGCAGGGTGACGTTGGTAACTAGGCGGGAGACCAGCTCGTGCATGTCCCGCACGCCATCGCGTCCCACATAATCGACGTTGACATCAAGAATATGGGCACCTTCACGCACTTGGGCGCGACCGAGCGCCACCAAACCATCCCAGTCCTCCGCATTCAGCAGATCACGGCACTTTTTCGAGCCACTGGCATTCAGGCGCTCGCCAATAATTAAGAAGGAATTGTCTTGGTCGTAGGGTTGGGGACTGTAAATAGAGGCTGCCGCTGGAATACGCTGGGGCGTGCGTGCTTTGGGGGTAAGGGTGGCAGCAATGCTGGCAAGGGCAGCAATGTGATCGGGGCGGGTGCCACAACAGCCGCCAATCACTTGAACCCCTAGGTCTTCAACAAAGCGCGTCAGCGCCAGACGCAACTCCATTGGGGTCAGCTTATAGTGGGCGTGTCCTCCCACATTTTCTGGCAAGCCTGCATTGGGAATGCACGAAATCACAAAGGGTGAGTGGGCTGACAGGTAGCGAATATGCTCTGCCATCAGGTCAGGCCCAGTGGCACAGTTCAACCCTAAAATGTCAATGGGGTAGGGTTCAAGGATCGTCAGGGCAGCACCAATGTCTGACCCTACTAGCATGGTGCCCTGCTGCTCCATCGTGATCGACACCATCAACGGGCGCTGTTCTCCCCGTTCGGCAAACACCGCCATCACCCCGTTCAAGGCGGCTTTAATTTGCAGTACATCTTGGCAGGTCTCAATAATAAACAAATCAMCCCCGCCGTCAAAGAGGCCAGCCGCCTGCTCCTTAAACGCTGCGTAAAGGCTGTCGTAGTCAATGTGGCCAAGGGTGGGGAGTTTTGTGCCAGGCCCCATGGAACCAGCAACAAATCGAGGTTTTTCGGGAGTACTAAACTCGGCGGCCACAGATTTTGCCAAGGCGGCTGCTTTATAACTAATCTCGTAGGCGCGATCGCCCAAGTTATACTCACTCAACACCACCGAAGACGAGCCAAAGGTATTTGTTTCAATGACATCTGCCCCTGCCGCCAAAAAGTCGCGGTGAACCTTGGCAACTGCCTCTGGCTTGCTTATAACTAAGTATTCATTGCACCCTTCATACTCTTTGCCACCAAAATCCGCTGCTGTCAGGTTTTGGTACTGTAGGTTTGTGCCCATGGCACCGTCAAATACAATGACACGGCGGGGTTCAGCATGGAGATAGTCAAGAAAAGACATACACGACCAAGGCAAGCGGCTCTCTAGAGGGCATTCAGTCTATTCCGATAATTGTAATCTCTTCTAATAGCTCTAATAGCACTGGCGATTCACGACGCCGCTGCACGGGCGGATGGAAATTCCGCGACATAAGGCTAACCCGCTGCCCCTGCCTTGTCCAAGATCTACAAAAACCACCCTATAGGATGCCATCAACTATCAGGTCACCGAATGTAACTAAAAATGTAACTAAATATTACAAAATTGCCATTTTGACGGCACACTGCCTTGACACCCTAAAGATGGGATGACTACAGTGGCACACATACCTAGGTACGTTTCTTCACCCTACCCCTATGGAAGACAAGCAAAAGGTTAAATTGTATCTCTCCGCCGATGTCCATCGCCAATTAAAAATTGCCGCGGTGGTCGAGCAGGAAACCATGTCCACCCTTGCGGAGCGTGCCATTGAGCCATTGAGTTTTTGCTGGAGCACCCAGAGGTGCTGGCAGAGTATGCCGAGCAGAAGCACGGTAATGTCCATCGTGTTTATCGCTGCCCCGAGTGTGCCAGTGCCCTTGTGCTGCGGGGGGGTGAATTAGCAGCCCTTGTCAATCAACCCACGGTGATTGATGATGACAGCTTGAGTGTTCCCTCCTTACCTGTTGAACTAGTCTCAGCGCGTTAAACTCGCTCTATCGCATCTATTGTCCACGTTGGATTGACTGAAGAAGGAGGTGATTGCCTTGCAAGAAGAACTCAGTATCCTAATTCAAGCACAGTACCCACTGATCTACCTCCTGACCTCTGAAGAAGAGCGGGCAGAACAAGCGATTGCGGCGATCGCCCAGTCCCAAGGCCAAGGCCGTACCCCTCGTAAGCTCTACTTTTGGACGGTGACCCAAGGCATGGTGGAGTATGGCCATGCTCGCAACAATAGTCACCACAATACCGTGTCTCCAGAAGCAGCCATTCAGTGGGTGGTGCATCAGCGCGAACCGGGGATATACGTCTTCAAAGATTTACACCCGTTCATTGACTCACCGCCAGTCACCCGCTCTCTGCGCGACGCGATCGCCAGTTTTAAGAATACCAATAAGACGATTATTCTCATGTCTCCGGAGGCGGCGCAGCGTATTCCCGTTGAATTGGAAAAAGAAATCGTTGTTGTTGACTATCCGCTACCCAGTATCAGCGAACTCGATGAGGTGTTAGCCGCTCAGCTTGAGCCGCGTAACCGCCGCCTTAGCCCCGAAGCTCGCGAAAAGCTCGTCAAAGCCACCCTTGGTCTCACCCGCGATGAGGCAGAAAAAGTCTTCCGTAAAGCCACCGTGACGGCGGGTCGCCTCACTGAAGCGGAAGTTGATATTATTCTCTCTGAGAAAAAGCAGCTTATCCGGCGCAACGGCATTCTCGAGTACATGGAGGTGGATGAGACCATTGACGCAGTGGGTGGTCTCGAAGAACTGAAGGTGTGGCTGCGGCAGCGAGACAATGCCTTTAGCGAGAAGGCGCGTGAGTATGGTCTGCCGCAACCCAAGGGGATGTTGATCCTGGGTGTGCCTGGCTGTGGTAAATCCCTGATTGCGAAAACCACCTCTCGCCTTTGGGGGCTGCCTCTGCTGCGCCTTGATATGGGGCGGGTCTATGATGGCTCCATGGTGGGGCGATCGGAAGCTAATTTGCGCAATGCCCTAAAGACTGCTGAGTCTATTTCCCCAGCCATTCTGTTTATTGACGAAATGGACAAAGCCTTTGCTGGGGGGGCGGGGTCTTCGGATTCTGACGGTGGTACCTCAAGCCGTATTTTTGGTTCCTTTTTGACTTGGATGCAGGAAAAAACCTCGCCGGTGTTTGTGCTAGCAACGGCTAACCGCGTGGAGCGACTTCCGGGCGAGTTTCTGCGCAAGGGGCGGTTTGATGAAATCTTTTTTGTTGATCTGCCAAATGCTGAAGAGCGGCGAGAGATTTTCCGCATTCACTTGGCTAAGCGGCGGCGGGACATTGACCGCTTTGATCTAGAGCAGTTAGCAAATATTTGTGATGGGTTCTCAGGGGCTGAAATTGAGCAGGCCATTGTGGCTGCCATGTACGAGGCCTTCGCCCAAGGACGAGAGTTTACTCAGCTCGATATTATTGCTGCCAGTCGTGCAACCCAGCCTCTTTCCAAGACGATGCACGAACAGGTAACCGCACTGCGGGATTGGGCACGGCAGCGTGCTCGCCCGGCGGCTGCTTCAGTGGCTGAATACCAGCGACTGGAGTTTTAACAAGCTTCCTTCTGTCGGTCGATAGAAGAAAGGCCCCGCCACAAGGGTTTGGTTCTCCATAAATTGTGGGTCATTCAGTCCAATGTCTCTTTGTTTTTTGTCTCGATCTGGAGGAAATCCAACTATGTCTCACTTCAGCACTCTGCGCACCAAAATCACTGATGCTGAAATTCTCAAAGCGTCTCTGCGGGATCTAGGCATTTCAGTGAAAACCGATGCTGATGTGCGTGGCTACAATGGCCAGCGAGTTCGCTCTGACATCGTCGCTGTTCTCGAAGGGGAGTACGATCTGGGCTGGTCTCGCAATGCGGATGGCACCTTCGACTTGATTGCTGACCTCTGGGGTGTTGCTAAAAAGCACAACCAGACTGAGCTAATTAATTCGATTAACCAAAAGTATGCCATCAACAAAACCTTGGCAGAGGTGAAGCGCCCCGGCCTTCAGAATGCCAATGTCAAACTTGTGGTACATAGCTAATCCTGTTCTCAATTGCTTTGTACTGTCTAGCGCGCGTTCCCAAGTAAACAACTGGCTGGCTCCGTTAGGGTCAGCCTCTTTTTTTAGCGTGCTCTATGTAAATATGAGCAATGCGGATGGCGAGACTCGAACTCGCAAGGCAAAGCCACACGCCCCTCAAACGTGCGCGTATACCAATTCCGCCACATCCGCGTAGCGTAGCTATTATAGCCTAAAATCAGTCCCTTGAACGCCTAGCCAACACTTGTTTTAAAACACGCTTACGGGAATGTTGGGGTTAATCCAAACGCTACAGTCGAGTTCGGTCTGGGGTAAGAACAGGGGTACTGGATTGCCGGTGGCATCAATGGCGTGGGGTAAATATTGTTGTGCTACGGCTGTAAAGGAGCAGGTGTAGGCACCGTAGATCACGTCCCGGCGATCGCGCAGAATCAGGTTATAGCCAAAGCTGCGGCTGGAGTTACCCAACTGGTTCACCAAGGCAAACCGTTGTAGGTACGACATGCGTCCCCACGCCGGCGGTGAAATAAAGAGATCCACCCGTCCACCAACGCCCTCTTCGGCGGGATAGGCTTGCCAGCGTTGCACGGTGGTGCCACCAAACTGCTGCACGGCCCACCACAAACTTGGAACCGTTAAGCCACTCTCTGAAGGTTCCTCGCTCAATACTGCACGACTCAGCACAACTGGCATGGCGATCGCGGCTGCTACGGACACGGGTAATTCTTGAGGGTTGCTAGTACCGTTGGCATGAAGCGGTTCAACCGGGGCGATCGCCACACTAGCAGACAGCAGTACCCCCAATGGATAACACAGCATTTGGTGAGAGGCTAGCACCTGTCTCATGGTGGAAGACTATCTAAAGAGTGTACACTGTATCACCAACGGAGCTAAGTATCAACCTATGCTAACGTCGGTGCCCAAGTGTCAAACAAAATCTGAATTCAAACCTGCACCAAACCGCCTAAGATACTGAGATAAGCTACTGTTTTCATTCAAGCGCGTGATTGACAGAATCATTAACACAAGCGCTCTTAAAATATCACGACCATGATACTTATTTGACCCAGATGTAACTAAGGATAACCAGTTTTTTGCTGCCAATGGGTCATGACCAGCAAGACGACAAAATGTTCTAAAGCTATTAAATAGAAATATATCTTTGGATTCCCCTGAACACTGGTCAAGTAACTTAACTAAGGCTGGCATCAGATCAGCCGTCTTACCATGGCTTTTACCAATGGTTTCTACAATCAGTGTTAGCGCATCACAATCAAGTTCTGGTAACCACGCCTTCCAATGCCGTTTTCGCACAAGATTCACCCCATGGGATCTAACATCCTTGTAGCAAGAAGAGACTTGGTAGTCATGAATACGATACCGTAAGATAA
This sequence comes from Synechococcus sp. PCC 6716, assembly GCF_022570815.1. Lineage (NCBI taxonomy): Bacteria > Bacillati > Cyanobacteriota > Cyanophyceae > Synechococcales > Synechococcaceae > Synechococcus > Synechococcus sp. PCC 6716. Next base: position 52,812 of record NZ_JAKLTU010000002.1, on the reverse strand, counting down.
TATCTGATACATTCGTCATTCGATACTTCATAGACCACGCCCGTTGCCAAAAGTCATAATCTTCACAATGTAAAATCCTCTCATCATACCGAATTTTTACAAATGCCGACCGTTTACCAAGAGCAGTAGGATGGGCAATGGGAACACTAAATAAAATCTGTATCCCACATGCTTCATGGGTGTTGGGATAAAATCGCTGAGCAGTCCAGTTTCCAAAATATTCAATGCCTCCGCCACAAAAATCAGCTTGCGTCTGCTGAAGATGATTGAGCTGCTTTGAAAGTCTGTCTGGTAAAGCAATGTCATCTGCATCCATGCGTGCAATCCATTCCCCGCGTGCTAAGTCAATCCCTTCATTCAAGCTAGCACTTAGTCCGCGGTGTTGCCGACTAACAATAACTATACGCGGATCGCTATCAGCATAATGCTTAGCAATAGAACAGGTGTCATCTGTCGAGCCATCATCAATAATGATCAGCTCAAAGTCAGAAAATGTCTGTGTCAGTATAGAAGTAATTGCTTCCTCAAGATATTTTTCCCCATTGTACACCGGCAAAACAACAGAGACCTTTGGTATATCATCTAGAAAGTAACCAGTTTTTTGCATTAGGAATATCCGTATCAATATAGAAGCAATATTACACTAAACATTACATTATTAAGTACCAATTTCTTCTTTCCAAGATGCAGTACGGTGTTTAAATTAGCCAAAGTATTGTAGGAGAAGATGTTTGGTGAACAGAGTGTACAATTAGACCATGGAAACTCATATTTGAACCCAGCCCTCAGGTATCAGGTCAATTTTAGTACCCGAAGCAAACCATCGAGCTGGTGCAACTACAATTTTTTCCTCACAAGGGTTTAGCCATGCTCCCCACCAGCTAAATGTGCTATTGGCAATGATGTGGTGGCGGCACAGGCTCATGAGCCGCATATCATTGTAGCTCTCCTTGCCTTGGTTGTGGTCTAGGTAGTGGCACCGATAATTCAATTTTAGGTTGTCCCGTGCCCAGCTAGTGTCATCTGAAAACACAAAAAATTCGGGTTCACCAGTACGCTCAGCTATATAGCCTACCGCAGCATGATAGTAATCAAGAGAGCATAGGCCATGTGTGACATAAGTACGCGCATGGGAAGCATAGTCCCCGCGTCGTATATGCAAACTTACTGAGATACAAGAGGATATTTTCTTCGCCCAAGCAGCATTAACTGCTGACATAGGTTGCTTAAAGGTGAAATCAGATCGGATGACCGAGGCTGTATCACTAAAATACTTTTCAGATTGCCAGTAGCCTTGCAAATAAACTCTATCTGGTACATTACAAATACCTGGCCAGTAATGCAAATGAGGCTCAACGACAAATGAGTCTGTATGCAGAATGCTGAAGTCAATGCGGGATATTAGGTTTTTTATGATAGGCATAGCACGCCAACCAAGGATAGAATACACGTCTTTAGTGGAAGCAAGTGATGCGTTGCAGTTAAACACGCACTGAAGTTCAAATCCTTGATGCCGCCTATAATGTCTATAGCTTGAAATATCTAAATACAGTGGAAGTCGGCGTGAGATCGATAACGCACGACCTACTGCATACTGAAACATTTGGTTACCAAGACCACCAATGATACGAGTGATAATCATACGCAGGAATGTTGAATTCAGACATAAAACTTTGTATTTCAAGTCACACGACTCATACCAGTATCTCCGGCAGAAAATCGTAACTCCAATGCAGGATTGAGCAGTGATGGCTCAGTTCCAGTTGAGAGATACCTGTGTGATGTAGTCGATAAAATAGGTCTCTCATGCGGTTAACCCCTTGTCCAAGATGAAGGTTAACCAGAGTTGAAGGAACAAACACGAGTTCAGAACAGAGGAATCATTCAGAGTCAATTGCTCTAGGATAGATTTGACAAGCGTGGGAAATGAGGCTAACATAGAGAGATTGTTTTTTCAGTTTTTTAGGTCGCTTAACCTAACTTTCAGCATTTCTGTATATACACATATTTTTAAAAATCATAACAACTCTGCTCCGTAAATTCAAGGAATATGTTGTCATACGCACCTCTGTTGGTCTCTAAGCACCTTACAGACTTAAATACTGATCAACATTAGTGTATAATGATATTAGTGATGATGATAAAATTTTTGACCATTCATGACTAAGAGTAATTCTAATTCAGTAAGAAAGTGGTTTTCTATCCCACCGGTAATCAGCATTGGAATGCCAGTATATAACGGTGCTAGGTATATACGTGAAGCTCTAGATTCATTATTAGGACAGACTTTTACTGATTTTGAGTTGATTATTTCTGATAATGCTTCAATAGATAATACCGAAGCTATTTGTCGTGAGTACGCCGCAAAAGATCACCGAGTTAGATACATTCGTCAATCTCAAAATTTAGGTGCATCAGCTAATTTTAAGTTTGTTCTAGATGAAGCGCTAGGCGAATATTTCATGTGGGCTGCATATGATGATAAATGGTCAAGTAATTATTTATTACAAGCTAAAAAATCTCTTGAAAACACAAATTTTAGTTTTGCTTTTCCAACTTTTAAATTACAGAGCATTCATCTGCCTCTAAGTAGCAAAGAGAGAGGTGAACATATTTTTAAATTTATTGAATCAGAAGACCGTAAAAAGCGTATAATTGCATTTTTGTCGCTTCATCATCTTTCATTGGCAACTAATATAGTTTACGCTTTTTACAGGAAGGATTTTTTGAAAAGCTGCTATTGCTTGCAAGGTTTAATTAATGATGGTATATTCGGCACAGTTGTGTTAAGTCTTGGACGTGGAGTAGTTCTAAAAAATGTTTTATTTTTTAAACGATATCCTAAATTATGGCCAGGTGCTTTAGGAACTCTATATAAACTGGATTTTAGAAAGAGGAGAGATCGATTAAATAATTTTAATCTACTTAAAAAAGAATCATTTTCTAAATTAATTGAATTGTTTCCTGAATATGCCAATGAAATTAAAATCATTTTTGATTCTTACAAACTTTTTGCTTATGGTAAAGATTTCAAGATTTGTGATATTGAACATATGCTGATATGAATAGCCAAATAGGAAGAGAGAACCCCAAGATAAGCATCGGAATGCCAGTATATAATGGTGCTAGGTATATACGTGAAGCTCTAGATTCATTATTGGCACAAACTTTTACTGAATTTGAACTCATTATTTCTGATAACGCTTCAATAGATAATACCGAAGCTATTTGTCGTGAGTACGCCGCAAAAGATCACCGAGTTAGATACATTCGTCAATCTCAAAATTTAGGTGCATCAGCTAATTTTAAGTTTGTTCTAGATAAAGCGCTAGGCGAATATTTCATGTGGGCTGCAGCGGATGATATCTGGGATAAGAATTGGATAGAAAAATTATTACCAGTTTCAGTTGAAGGGCAGTGCATTGCATTTGGCATGCTAATCACTATTAATGAAAATAGTCAACAAATACAACATCCAGCCAATAAACGCCAATTTAGCTTTACTGGACAAAAAATGCTTCGGCGAATTAAATACTTCTTAGAACCGAGTTTTCTAGGAAAAGCCAATCCTATTTATGGCATTTATCCCAAAACATACTTAACTACAGATATTTTAGATATTCTTGCTGGTGATCAATATGGATTAGATATGCTATTGTTGTACAGATTATTGGCTAATGTCGAAATAAGAAATGTATCTGGAGTCTTCTTATATAAAAGAATTGATTCCAATTTTTTTGATTTGAATAACAATTTTGCTATAAAAACAGCAAAAAAAATAATGCTAAAAATAATTAAGTTACCTTTTCGAGTGATTTATAGACGGCTTTATCAAATGCTTCAATTTATTAAAATGAGCAACATACCTGAAACAGTTATCTATATACTATTAGCTCCTCTTATTTTGATCCAAGACTTCTTATGTGCAGTAGCAATATATCTCAAAAATCTTAAAAAATGATTAGAAGAGTACTCATACGTCCTTTCACAAATGTAGAAGCAGTGACATGAAATATTCTAGTCTCAGATCAATTGCTATCAGTAATCTATGCTTTACCAAAAAAAATTATGCGAAGTTGAGTAGGATGATCGGTAGTCCCAAAAATGTAACGATGGAGAAGTAAGGTTTGACGAAGTTACGGTTCTATACCTGTCTGTCCTAGATGTGCATCATCCCACACGGTCAAGACTGGCCACATCCACAATGGCAAACACCGCTTTAAATGCCATGAGTGCGGACGACAGTTCATTGAGCAACCTAGCAAAAAAGTCATTCACCAAGACACTCGTGTATTGATTGACCGCTTGCTACTCGAACGGGTCCCCCTAGCGGGGATTGCCCGTGCTGCCCAAGTGTCAGACCGATGGTTACAAACCTATGTCAATGATAAATATGCGACGGTGCCCTGTTATATGTAGGTGACATCGAAAAAAAGGGCGGCTAACCATTCAATGCGATGAGTTATGGTCGTTTGTGGGTAGCACGGGAAATAAACAGTGGGTATGGCTAGCGATTGATGCAGACTCTCATGAAATTGGGGGAGTATATTGGAGCACGGGATGAAACGGCTGCTCGTCACATGTGGGAGTCATTGCCTGCGATTGAAGAACACCCTGAGGCAACGGGTGTCTCGATGAGTCCGCCAAACCTTATCCTTCTCAAAATCTCTAGAAAATCATAGGCTCTATCGTCCGAGTTATGCTTAATCAATAGCTAAATGCCAGCAAATTAAGCAACGTAACTGAAAATTGTCAAAGTTCCTGAACCCATAACCTGACCGCTTGATCAGCTTCAATTTATTGTTAATACCTTCAACAACACCACTATTTGTGTGATTATCAAAATAAGCGGTGACTTCACCAAACCACCGACAAATTGTTCTTACGCTCTCTTGAAAACAATCCTGAGCTTGAGCTAACCAATCGAGCAATTGAAAGGTTCCATCTTTCCAATCTTTTGCTTGCTCAAAGATGGCTCTAAACGATTCCTTCTCCTGATACATTCGAGCCAGACTTGGCACTACTTCTCGAATTTCTTCCAGTTTTGCTTTTTGCTTCTGAGTTAGATTTTCCTCCGGCTTGAGTAACGCATATTTACTTTGTTTGAGCGCAGCTGCAATCTGGGCTTTCTGGACTTCATTTACCGTCTGCTCATTCGCTTTACAAATACTTTGTCGAGCCTTATCCAATTCCTGATTCACAATTTTTATAACATGAAATCGGTCGGCAACCACCGTAGCATTAGGTAGAAGTTTATGAACCAAACTTTTATAGTTTCCAGATAGGTCAATGCTCACCTCAATAATTTGATTGAGTACTGCTGCTCCCCATGCCTCAAGCACTTGCCTCACATCTTCCTGCTTGCGAGAAGGGGCAAGGGGAATTCGCCGCTCTAAATCGACCAAAACAACTATGTAATCTCCTTGTCCTTTACGTAAGGAAATCTCATCTATAGCTAATCGTTTTACTGAACTCACATCGACGTTGAGTTTTTTTTACTAACATACTGTACCATTGACCATACTTCTTCATCAGTGAGACCATTTGAAATTGCAACATTATGAATGTTGCTGTGCAAAACCTGTTGCACGATTGACTGAGCAAATCGATCCGTTTGCTTGCGACGATTGCCGATGAAATCGAGCGTTTCACTGAATGGCTTACCACAAGTTCGACACTGTAAACTGGCGACGATTGATCTTAAGAAATACGGTTCGTCCACTGATGCTTAAATCTCGCACTAGATGCCAATGATTCTGGTGTAAATGACAACTTTTTTGTTGGCAACGTGGGCAAATCGCCTCGGTTGTCTTTGCTTCCACTATAAGAATCAATTCTCCCGCAACATCGGTATAATCTTCAACCTCAATTCCAGGTAGGTTTAGTAGATCAGTTAGAAGTAGCTACATATCTCAGATTTCGTATAGCATGTTACATTGGCATACCAAGTCCGATAGACCCAAGAAATCTCAGCTTCTCGCATAGCAACAGTTCCAATTCCACTCCCACCACTCAATGAACAGCGGCGGATTGAGGAGAGGTTTGCGAAGATTGACAAGATCGAGCAGGAATACCAGAAAGCGGTGAAGTTGTGCGACAGATTAAAGCAGGCGACCTTAGCCAAAGCGTTTCGGGGGGAACTGGTGCCGCAAGACCCCAATGATGAACCTGCGTCGGTGTTGCTAGAGCGGATTCGGGCAGAGCGGCAAGCCCAGTCCGAGGGCAAGGCTACAAAATCCAGGCGAAAACCCAAGGCAACCTAGGAACAAGAACCGATTGCAATGCCCCTGGCGTGCTATTGGCAGGCTTTGTATCGGCAAGCCCATGTTCGTAGCTGGGTTTGCTAGACATTTTTCACCACAAAGGCACAGAGGACACAACGTTCCTTCGTGCGCTTTGTGTCTTTGTGGTTCCAGTTGGATTAATAGCGGGGGCGGCGCTGTTGGGGCATTCCTTGCTTCATCATCACCACCACGATGAAATAAATCAGGGCGTAGTAGCTGATAAAGATGGCCGCAACGGCGAAGAGCGCTGCCCAAACATTTTCTAAAACCAGCATGGAACAAACCTCCAATGATGAATAGAAGTGGATTTGGACGATGAGTCGAGAGCGACTATTAGAAGGGGTGCCAACGACCTGTGTAGCTTGTAGTACGGACTTAAGTCCGCACTACGAACTGTGTAGCTGACTCTCAGAGAATAGGTGTTCCTCCTACAGCCACTTGCCAAAGGTGCGGATGTAGAACCCCTTGAGGGATTGGGTCAGCAGGCAGTAGGAGCCGAGAATCAGCCACAGCCAGATGAAGTATTTGGCAGGCAGGGGAACCATGCCCAACCCTGCTCCTAGCGGTGTGAAGGGAATGATCATCCCAGCGATAATGGCAGTGCCAGTGGAGAGCAACACGGGCAGGGAGGGCCAGCTTTGCAAAAAGGGCACCCGCGCCGTCCGCAACATATGAACCACCAGGGTTTGGGAGAGTAGCCCTTCCACAAACCAACCAGAGTTGAACAGTTTCACTTCCTCTGGGGTATTGGCTGCAAACACGAACCACATGAGGATGTAGGTGGCATAGTCAAAGATGGAGCTAATCGGGCCAATGAACAGCATGAACCGCCCGATGTTAGGCACATTCCACTTCTGGGGTTTGCGGAGAAACTCCTTATCCACGTTGTCGAAGGGAATGGTGGTTTGGGACAGGTCGTAAATCAGGTTTTGGGTCAGCAGTTGGATGGGCTGCATCGGCAGGAAGGGCAGTACGGCACTCGAACCCATGACACTGAACACGTTGCCATAGTTGGAACTGGCGGTCATGTTCAGGKATTTGAGAATGTTGGCAAAGGTGCGCCGTCCTTCAATCACACCCCGCTCTAGTACCATGAGGTTCTTTTCTAGCAGGATGATGTCTGCCGATTCTTTGGCAATGTCTACGGCGGTATCGACCGAGATGCCCACATCCGCATCCCGCAGGGCCGCGGCATCGTTAATGCCATCGCCCATGTAGCCGACGGTGTGCCCCTGATCGCGCAGCAAGCGGATAATGCGAGCCTTTTGCAGGGGGGAGACTTTAGCAAAGATGGTGGTGGTATCTAGTTGGGCGGTTAATTCTTCATCGCTCAGGCGCTCGATCTGGCTGCCCACCAGCACTCCCTGTACCTCTAAATTGACCTCCTTGCAGACTTTGCGGGTGACGATATCGTTGTCGCCAGTGATCACTTTGACGGCAACACCGTTGTCATTCAGGGCGGCGATCGCCTCAATTGCGCTATCTTTGGGCGGGTCGAGAAACGCCAGATAGCCCACCAAAATCAGGTCGCATTCATCTTTGGTGCTGTAGGTGGGAACCCTATCCAAGGGAATGGGGATTTCCTTATAGGCCACCGCAATCACCCGAAAGCCGTCTTCATTGAGGCTTTGGGTCACCCGTAGCCCTTCCATCCGCACAAACTCGTTCATGGGCATGATTTCGCCGTGATACTTAGCATGGGAGCAAACGTTGAACAGTTCCTCAACCGCTCCTTTGCAGATCAGCACATGCTGGCCTTCTGAGTGCCCCCCACGCGGCTCCACCACCACTGACATGCGGCGACGCACAAAGTCGAAGGGAATTTCATCCACCTTGGCGTAGTTTTCTGCGGGTTTGAGTTCCGTATTTAACTCCACATGCTCCAGCACCGCCACATCCAGCAGGTTTTTTAAGCCCGTCTGGTAGTAGCTGTTCAGATAGCCATATTCCAGGGGTTCGTCATCCTCATAGCCGTGAATATCCACATGGCGCTCCAGAATGATTTTATCCAGCGTCAACGTGCCGGTTTTGTCGGTGCAGAGGATATCCATCGCACCAAAGTTCTGAATCGCGTTGATGCGTTTGACCACTACTTTTTGATTCGCCATGACGATCGCACCCCGCGCCAGGTTTGCGGTCACGATCATGGGTAGCATTTCGGGGGTTAGCCCCACGGCAACGGATAACGAAAACAGCAGGGCATCGAGAAGACTGCCTTTGGTAAACCATTGGATGAGGAAGACGATCGGCACCATCACCGCCATGAAGGCGATCAGCAGGTAGCTAACCCGGTTAACGCCTTTTTCAAAGCTAGTGAGGACGCGCTTGCCCACAATGTTTTCGGCCAGAGAACCAAAGTAGGTGCGATCGCCCGTAGAGACCACCACCGCCGTCGCCGTGCCACTGACCACATTGGTGCCCATAAAGCAGACGGTGGGAATATCCAACGCACTCACCCGATCGGAGTCCACCTGCACTTCTGCCCGTTTTTCCACCACGCTGCCCAAGGTGTCATACTTTTCTACGGGCAGGGATTCCCCTGTCAGCACTGCCTGACTCACGAACAGATCCTTGGAGGTCAATAGCCGCACATCGGCAGGAATCATATCCCCCGCCGACAACGCCACCACATCGCCGGGCACCAACTCACTGAGGGGCACTTCCCGACGGTACTCTTTACCCTCCAGACGATCGCGGCGAATCACCGTTGCAGTAGTGCTGACCATAGCTTTCAGCTTTTCCGCCGCTTGGGTGGAGCGGTATTCCTGGAAAAACCGCAGGAAGCCGCTCACCAGCACCATGATGGACAGGATAATCACAGTTTTGAGGCTTTTGTCTTCCGGGGCGGCTAGGGCATAGTCCATCACGTAAGAGACTGTCGCCAACACCACCAAGATCCAGACAAAGGGATTGTTGAACGCCTTGAACAGTTGCACATACCAGGCGGGTGGCTTTTCGTGGCTAACTTCGTTTTTGCCGTACTTACGTAGGCGATCGCGGGCATCGGCTTCGGTCAAACCCTTACGATTGCTGTTGAGCGATCGCAACACCTGATCGATATTATTTCCCGCTTCTTCCAAGGCACGCAGCGACAGCTTGGCGCTTTCCAGGGCGCGTTCATTGACATTGCCCCGACCACGCCGGACTGGGGTAGGATCATTCCGCATGATTAGCCTCCTCTTGCTAAAGGGATAGATTTTCAAGCAGTCCAAAACAACCGATTAATTGACAAAACTCGTCTGCTCTGATCAAAAAAACTAGGGTTTCACCACAGAGACCCAGAGAACACAGAGCAATTTCTTTGTGCCCTTTGTGTCTTTATGGTGAAGTTTTCATCGATCAGGTTAAGGGCAGCGGGTAAAGCTCACTAGGCTGCTCGTCCCGAATTGCTTTTCGGGTAGCCGAACGCTTCATCTAGCCATCAATCCAGCGCCCAAACAGGACTTTGAGAAACTGACCACAAACAATTGCCAGCTCGTCATCGATGTGATCAAACACAAATTCAAAGAATACGAACATGACACTCACCTCACTTAAGCGGCTAAAGCTTGCAATCCAAAGCCAATTTATAGAAAAATGCAGCACAATTCTGGAGGCTAATTTTTCAATTTCAAGACATGAAAAAATAGCCCGTTCTGACATCGCAAACGGATGATCGAAATCAGAAGAAATCGCAAGTTTTTCAATAGAAACCAGCCCGCTTTTGCTGGCTATAGCAATACATAACCCAGTTAGGACGTTAGTAGTGAGGACTTAAGTCCTCACTACAAGCCTGAACAGCCCACCTGTCCTAAGGAAAGTTTGTTGCTATATCAAATGACCTATGATTGATCAGCGGAAATCGATCTCAACTGATCCCTGCGATCGACCATGTGCCGTTTCAATCAGCGCAAAACGGAAGTGATTTCTATTCAACTTGTCAATTCCAGCAAAAACCTCCCATGAACCTACCCAGTAAGTACTGGCTCACCGTCAGTTCTGGTTGGAATCGCCTACTAGCTATCGAGGTCGGGGTCTAAAGCCTTTCATGATTCATCTCCTTTATCGGTACAATCGCCGTGCCCAGTGGCGATCAGGAGATGAACCTAGGACTCTAAGCCAGAGTCACGCTGGGCAGATTCATCAAAAAGATCGCCCCCAGATCACGTGCAGGATAAGGGTCAGGGTCTTCGTCAGACAAGATGGTTTCCTGAAGAGTTGCAACAAGGCAACTACTACCAGAAGCCTCCATGGGTTACTCTCCTCAAAAATGAGAGAATTATGAACGGACAGGTAGTAAAGAATCAATCCGTCGCCATCTGCAATTATGGCCTTGAAAATCTTTTTCTGTCAACTAATTTTCCCGGAAAAATAGCGTTCAAGGTTGCTGCCTCATCGGCCAATTTTCACTTTTTCACACTGCTTATGGCCAGAGATACCCTATAGCCAGGTTCTGAACTTTTGCATGTACCAGATTTTAATGCCTTGGGTGAGTAGGCAATAGCTGATCAAAATCATCACCAACTAGGGAAAGTAGCGGGCAGACAGAGGCACCAAGCCGAAGCTAGCGCCCAAGGGCATGAAGAGCAAGATGAGGGCGATCGCCCCTCATCTCCCCGTACCGACCCCTTTCGGAGATCGCCCCCCGACACCTCTCGGAACCTCGAACGGCTGACCCAAATCTAGCACCACTTCACCTTTGCGGCTCACTCAGAAGCACCTGGGACCTTTCGGGTTGACCGAGCGCTAGAAGAACCGAACCTCTGCAATTGGGGGCGAATCGCCTACCTACAGATAAGCTAACAGAGCCAGAACGCTGAGGGCTAACGGTGAAGTGCAGCGGCGGCAGATAGCCTTGAGAGCCACACAGCAGCCTTTTTCCGTCCGCTGCCACGTAATGTTAGCTGGCTGCTAGCCAAACTACCTCAAGCTTGGCACGGATCACCTGCTGGAGGTGTAATCCAGTTTGTATCCAAAATCGTCTGGTTGCTCGAATAGAATCTTCCTCTGGATAACGGGTATCGTTCAAATCAAGACGCAGGCAAGTTGCACGCCCAATAGGTGTGGTTCCTTCTATTACAACACCATCATCTTGCCAGACAAAATGCTCCGCCCACTGCTGCTTACGGGGATTAAAAAGGGGGACGATGTCCTGAGTTTCTGGATCAATGCCAGCTACAAAGTTATAGCGTCTTTCGTTGCAACGACGACAAGCAAGCGCAAAGTTGTCGAGTGCATCAGAACCACCCAAAGATTTTGGAACGACATGATCAACGGTAAACCGATTAGCACTCAACCGTTCTGGAGAGTGGCAATACTCACAGACATAGTTGGCACGCTCTCGAATAGCCTGCTTGAGTTCATTACTAATTGGCATTTTGAGCAGCAAGCATTGCGTTGATATGAGTAAAAATACGATCTAGCTCTCCAATCGTATCCAGTTCAGCAAGTTCATCGGGAGTGAGTTGGTCAGCTTTTTTCTTTTCTAGCAGGGTTTCCATTCGCAGTTGAAGAGATTCACTGAATTTGAACAAATTCCAATTGCCAACTTTTTCAAGTTGGATCTCATGGATCAGAGAAGATGGTTTATTAAGAATTGCAACCATTTGGCCCTCATTGAACTAAATTTTTGCAAACCAACCGACATCGATTTCTACTGACTCGATCATCGTGATCTTGACACCAAGCCCTAACTCTTTCAAGCGTTGGACTAGCTGCTCACCATCAATCAAGTCAATCGGGGGTGCACCATCTCTGGTTGCCTCCTTAATCGCATCTCTCGTAAATGTACCAGTTGTGATAAATAATCCCTTATCAGTGCGACCTTGCATGGCTCCCCGAAAATCTCGAATTTGACCCGCTGATACTGAACCTTGATAACGCTTACATTGGAAAAGAACATGGAAACTCAAGAAACCGTTGATGCGAGCAATACCAACTCCATCAATGCCACCATCGCCAGATCTCCCTGTAACTTGAACTTGGATAAAACCAGATTCACGCAGTAGGCGCTGTACCAAACGCTCAAATGCAGAGGGTTCAAGCTCTAGAAGCATGTTATGCAACTGCTGATGCCATGCGAGTTCTTCCAAGGGTTCGATTGATTTATCTGTTTCAGTTATTGGGTCTGAAGAAACAACTTTGCTCTTCTCTGCATCTCGAACAGCCTTGACAATTTCCTTGGGATCTAAGTCATCAAGACTGATAGTTGATAATAACGACCATACCCCCCGCGACGAATTCTGCAAAAGCCCATATTTCTTCAAATAAGTACGGCTCCATCCAAGACGGTACTCAACTTCACTCATTGTGCTATTCCCATGTGGGATTTCAAGCACTTCATCTGGTAAATTAAGAAGTTTCGCAACTTGTTCATAAATCTCCTCAGTCGTACCAGACCCACCCAGAATTTGCAGAGCCTGAATTGTGGGTATGAGCATTACATCAAATGTTGGCACTGAGGAGGCGGATCGCTTCATACAGATAAGTCGATTTACAAAAGGGTCGCTCCGTTAAGCATAAACTACTACTCACTATGTATAGCTATGCGATCTCTCACACTGTGCATCTCACAGACAACCCGGAGGTACAACCCCAACCCAGAAACAAAGCCGTTAGCTGGCAACGTATAGAAAATCATATTGGTGCAATCTGGTATTTCATCCATGCTTACAATGCATCATTACCTGTGTAGGACTGCCCGGTAACGGATTTGGGGTGGTAACTGTCGCTGTCCCACCTCAGTACAGCTCCCAGACATGCTCGTGTTGCGGCCATTGGGTCAAGACATCCCTCAGCACTCGTCCTCATTTGTGCCAGTGCGGAACTGTGCTGGACAGAGACCCCAACGCAACTATCAAGATTTTGGAGCTAGGTTGACGCACTGTGGGGCACACAGAACCTTACGCCGGTGGAGAGGAGGCCGCTACTCATCTTCTGGAGGCAGGGGTTGAGTACGTCACCTCGTTGAAGCAGGAACCTTCATCGGCGACGATGGAATCCCCTTCCTGAGCGCAGTGAAGGGAGGATGTCAACTGTTCACCACTACCAATTCGATAATGTGCCAGATGTGCTATCCCTCAGAGCAGCTTTTCAAGGCCATAGATCAGGCGTTTGAGATGGATAACTTTCCGAATGGCTAAGAGGACACCGGGCATATAGCATTGGCGATCGCTAGTATCGTGGCGGAGGGTATAGACTTGCCCTGCTGAGCCAAAAATCACCTCTTGGTGGGCAATTAACCCTGGGAGGCGCACACTGTGAATGCGAATATTGCCACTAGCGTGAGCACCACGAGCACCAGCCAGATGTTCCGTTTCCTCTACTTGGGCAGGGTTAAAGGGTTTACCTAGCTCTGCTAAGCGCTGAGCAGTTTGCACGGCTGTTCCACTGGGGGCATCCGCCTTTTGATTGTGGTGCAGTTCAATAATTTCCACATGATCAAAGTACTGACTAGCGCGAATAGCGGCCTCTTGCAGCAACACCATACCGATCGAAAAGTTGGGAGCAATCACCGCTCCCATCTCTGCTTTATCTGCAAACTCGGCAAGGTCAGCAATCTGGTCATGGCTGAGGCCGGTCGTCCCCACCACCGGATAAACGCCGTAGGCAATGGCCATGCGGACATTCTCATAAACTGCTTGGGGGTGGGTAAAGTCCACCATGACAACTGGCTGTTTTTCTTGGGCTGCGGCAACGCAAACCTCTTGGAGACTGCCGCTGAGGGGAACCTCCAGCGCCCCCACCCCCAGAACTTCGCCAACATCTTCACCGATGTGGTGCCGATCAACGGCTGCGTAGAGTTGAGTATCTGGGGCGTGCTGCACCGCCTTAACCACCTCGCGACCCATCTTGCCCAAGGCACCAACAACAATCACAGGGATTTGCATACTCATCCAAGACTCCGGCTTTAGCCCACTGCCTAGCTAGGATACCGCGATCGCTAGAGGATACAATAAACCCATAGACAGAATTTGGCTATTGACCCCAACGACTATGGTTGTTTTTTCCTTTCCAGAATTAGTTGACCGTTGTCAAACGTGGATTCCCAAACGACCGGGCTATGCTGTTTGCCCGCTGGATCATCACAATCCAGACTTGGCCTCCAGTCTCTATCGCATTGAGCCAGGACAGGCAAACTACCCTCACTACCACCACCGTGGGGATGATGTCTTTTTAATTGTGGCTGGGGTTGGCGAACTCATTACCTGTCCGATGACTCCGCCTGCCAATGCGGTGGCTGTAACTGCCTTAACTCGTACCCCTGTAGAAACAGGCTCCTACGTCCATGTGGATGCCCAATGCCTTCACTGGCTGCGCAATCTATCCGCAGATACTCCTCTTTATTACCTGAACATCGCACCGCTGTCTCACGAGGGCGATCGCGTAGATGTGACTATCGAAGGCTGGGCATAATTGACTTCCCAAAAGTGGCGAAAATACGTGGCAGGTACAGAACGTTTACAGAACGTTGCCAACCCGTTTGTAGCCTCAGCGCGATCGCCGGCTCCTACCACAGGTTAAGGCCGTAGGGCATACGAGGGCGGTAGGCCTCTTCAAAATTGGTCTGATTCATAGTTGCACCGTTCAGACGTGCCCATTGCAGGTTTGTTTGCTCGAAGTTGGCACTGCTGAGGTTGGCGCGACGAAAATCACCATAGCGAATATCCGCACCACTGAGGTTGGCATTCGTGAGGTTGGCACGGCGGAAGCTAGCATGGCGCAGGGTAGCTAGCACGAGGGTTGCGCCAGTCAAATTCGCCTGTTGCAGATTAGCGCGTTCGAGGTAGGCCGCTGTTAAGTTCGCATTACTGAGGTTTGCTCTCTCAAGGTTGGCCAGCAGTAGCGTGGCATCTTGGAGATTGGCTCCTTGGAGATTGGCTCCCCGCAGGTTTGCTCCAGCCAAGTTATATCCACGTAGATCGGCATTACTCAGGTCACAGCCCGGACAGGCGTTGGTGGTGAATAGTTGTCGCACTTGCGGTGAAGGACTAGCAATGCTCTGACCGCTGGCGATCGCCCCCAACACAATTGCTGCGATCACACTTTGACGCATATCCATAACGAGTTCTCCGTCCACCCTAGGGAGACTGTAGCATAAGACTTGGGGGGGTAGAGTGACTCAGCGCAGTTGTTTTTGAGTCCGTTGTTGCTGTTGTCGCCAATCCTTGGCACTCCGCACCACTAGCCACAGCAACAGCAGGGCAATCAGGCCACCTTGAGTGGGCGCTTTGAGGGCAAATAAGATTAAGAGAATGCACAGGATATCTTGAGCCACTACAAGCCAGCGCGGTAGCTTGCCAAGGCGATAGAACCATCCCACCTGCACCAGTTGCACCACAAGGGCAAATAAGCCGCTGAGAGTGCCCACCAGCCATTGAGGGGTTGCGGTTGCTGTAGCCACCGTCATCCCCAGTAGGGCACCCACAAAGGGACTAAAACAGAGTTGCACCAAGATAATCAGACGGTATCCCCAAGGATGCCCCCTTAGAAATAGCTCTAGGAACGCCCAACCCGTCAGAACCCCCACAACCCAGTACGGGGATAGCTGCCCCAGTAACGGCACTGCTGACCATAGCTGTGGCCCTTGTAACAAACCAATCAATAGCAGCGGTAAGGCTAGCCGTAAGCCCCCAGCCGCCGCGGCTGAAAGGATGGCGAGAAGTTCTAGCATGGTTCTTTAGGGGGTGCATCTGAAGCAATGGGCTTAAGAATACTGGGTAGAGCCTCCCAGAGGCGATCGCACACCTTGGTGGGGGTATCTGTTTGTCCGATCACCAATTCGAGATCTGCTTGGGCATAGAGGGCATGGCGATCGGCCATGATCTGGTTCAATCGCTCTTCGAGGGGTTGCTCTTGCAGCAGAGGGCGCTCAGCATCTGCGGCTAAACGCTCGCACAGGACTGCAATGGGCACGTGTAACCACACCACAATTCCATGGCGCAGATAGCTCCAGTTCAGCGAACTGAGAACAATGCCACCGCCCGTGGCCACCACCAAATGGTGATAGCTGGATACCTCCGCTAGAACTTGCTGCTCCAATTGGCGAAAGTAGGCTTCCCCCTCACGGGCAAAAATCTCCCGAGTTGACTGTTGGCGCACCTGTGTAATAACGGCATCAGTATCCACAAAGCCGTAGCCTAAGCGTTTTGCTAACACTTTGCCAGTCGTGGTTTTGCCGGAACCCATCATCCCGACAAGGTAAATATTGACTCCCCCAAGGCGATCTCGCAGTTCCATAGGTTACCGTTTATCGACAGAAGCAGAAGTGTTGAAAGTTAGGTTAAGCGACCTAAAAAAGGGGACAGAGTGTAGTATTTTATCGTCTATTGACGATGAAGAGTCTCCCGCAAATTCAGACCCTTCGCTAACTGACGATTGATGCGTCTCATGCAATCGCAAGATGCGCTCAGGGATTGCTCAAATGTGATGATCGTCAGTTTGTGGCTGGGCTGCCACCGCTAACGGCTCAGGGAGTGGGCAGCAGCAAGGTGGGCGATCGCCTGCTTAAGAATATGATGCTCTTGACGTTGAATGCGCGCGTGCAGGGTTGCGGGGGTATCCTCCGCCAAGACTGGAACAGCAGCTTGAACCAAAATTGGGCCACTATCCACCGCTTCTTCGACAAGGTGCACCGTACAGCCAGTAATTTTCACGCCAGCAGCCAAAGCTTGTTCAACAGCGTGTAGCCCCCGAAAACTGGGCAACAAACTGGGGTGGAGATTGATCACTCGCTGAGGATAGGCATTCAAGAGCACAGGGGTAACAATTCGCATCCAACCCGCCATCACAACCCACTCGACATCGTAAGTTTTTAGGGTTTCGACAATGGCGGCATCTAGGCTTTCGCGGCTATTGTAGTGCCGATGGTTTAGGAGCACACTGGGAATCTGCCACTGCTGTGCTCGCTCGGCAACTAAGGCCTTGGGGTTATTGTAGATCAGTACCTGAAGGGTTGCTGGCAGTTCGCCGTTGGCGATCGCCGCCGCAAGGGCAGCAAAATTGGTGCCACTGCCGGAGGCAAGCACCCCCAGCCGCAGCGGAGAGCAGGGGGCAATCAAGGCTGGAGCAGCGGGAGAGACTAAAGCATCAGCGGACATTGGCAGAGCGGCGATCGCTAATTTTGGTGTTTAACAATTCTAGGGCTTTGACCATGACTGGGTCTGTGGGACGCGGCAAAAGATTGGGATTAAGGCGCAACTCTAAATCCACCGTTGGGTCGGTTGCCACCATTACATCGGGGGTGATTCCCCCTGCGGAAATGTCGGTGCCACGGGGGGTTAAGTAGCGGGCGATCGTCACCACTAGGGCAGAGCCATCCGCCATTTCGTGTACCGCCTGCACCCGCACTTTGCCAAAGGTACGAGTGCCCACGACCGTGGCTCGTCCCTGATCCTGTAGGGCACCCGCTAGAATTTCACTGGCACTGGCGGAGGTGTGGTTCACCAATACGACAAGGGGTAGGTGACTGATGGCGTTTTGCTGTGCCCGAATGGCGTCTTCCCGCTGATGCTGCTGAATGCGGACAATAACCCCCGAGTCTAGCCATTGGCGAGTAATTTCAATCCCCGCCTCTAGCAGCCCCCCTGGATTATGGCGCACATCAAGGATAAACCCCTGCACCCGCTCGCCTTTGAGGATGTTTACCGCCTCTTTCATCTCCTCCACCGAGCGGCTATTAAACCCACTGAGGCGGATGTAACCCACCCGCTGCTGACCTACCGTCAGGGTTTGAAAGTTAACGGTGCGGGGAATCTCCCCGGCTCGGGTCAGTTCAATACTAAAGGGCTGTGGCCTGCCCTCACGGCGCACTAAAAGGCGCACCTTACTTCCTGCCGGTCCGCGCAGGGCAAGGGTGGCTCGCTCTAAGGTGAGGCGATCGCTCCCCCGACCATTAATCGCTAGGATCTCGTCGCCAACCTTGAGGTCGCTTTTGGCTGCCACCGACCCTGCTTGGATCGTGCTGACCCGAAATAGTTCCCCTGCCTCGACAAGGGTAATCCCCACATCCACCTGCTGACCTTGGGTTTGTAACAGAAGCTGGCTATACTCTTGCGGGGGCAAAAACCGGGTGTAGGGGTCATTGAGGCGCATTAGCGTCTGCTGAATCACCCGATGGGCGGCATCGCGATCGCTGTAGCGCTTTGAGAGCAACTCAGTGCGAATAGACGGCCAGTCCAACTGATTAAAGGTTTGGTCAATATAGTTTTTGTAGATGACCTGCCATGCTTCATCCACAAGGGCTTTGGGGGAATCTTTGAGGGTTGTTGTCGCGGCGATCGCCCGGGGCATCAATAGCAAGACCAGCCCTACCCCCACCACAGATGTCAACGGTCTCCAATGCGGCTGCCAACTCACGATAGCAACTAACACCAAACATCACGTCTATTGTATAGCGAACATTTATAGCGAACATTTTATGCTGCCGCATGAGTGGCTTGTGGTGAGGGGGCACGCTTTGGCAGGCTTCCCATCGCTAAAGCTAGGGGCTTTACGGCGTTCTTCGGTAAACATTTGATACACCAGTACGTGGATGGGCAAAAACACCGTCTATCTACCCGCTAGGGTGAGCGTCGGGAGAGTGTCACTGGACCCGACTGTTAAGGGCGATCGCCACGCTTAAGCAAAGGGTAAAATAACTCATAACATTTTCATATTGTTACTGGGAGGTCATGGTTATGGATTGGCGTGTACTCATTGTGTTACTGCCGGTACTGTTGGCAGGGGCTTGGGCAGTTCGCAATATCCTGCCCTTTGCGATTAAGCAATTCCAAAAGTTCTTCCCGTCCCTAGGGAAACGCTAAGGTCTCCTGCCAATTAACCATAAGCTCCTCTAGCGGATTGCTCTGACTCTAACGCCTCCCCAAAGTCCAGTACGGTTACCACTGGGGAACTTTGGGGAATTTTCGTATAATTGGAGGTGTATTGTTAAATTTTGTAAATTATTCTCAGGTTAAACCTATGCTATCCCTTGAGCAGCTTGCCACCCAGCTTGAAAGTCCGAATTCCCGCGATCGCCTCCTTGCCTTGGCGGCGCTGCGGGATGTGCCCCCGCCTGAGGCTGTCCCGTTAATCAAAAAAGTACTGTGGGATGATAATTTACAAATCCGCTCCATGGCTGTGTTTGCCTTAGGGGTTAAGCCCACGCCAGAGTGCTTTGACATTTTAGTGCAACTCCTCGAAACAGAACCCGACTACGGCATTCGCGCTGATGCTGCCGGAGCATTAGGGTATCTGCAAGATCAGCGGGCATTTGCCCCCCTCGTGCGTGCCTTTTACGAAGACACCGACTGGTTAGTGCGCTTTAGTGCAGCAGTTTCCCTGGGCAACCTGAAGGATGTGCGGGCGGTTGAGGTGCTGCGCTCAGCCTTAAGCAGTAACGAGGTGGTGATGCTCCAAGGGGCGATCGCGGCGTTGGGGGAAATTGGTGACCCCAGCATTGTTGAAGAGATTTTACCCTTTGTGACTGCCGAGGACTGGCTCATTCGCCAGCGACTTGCGGAAGCCTTAGGCAACCTCCCCAGCCCGAAAACTCGGTCAGCCTTAGAGTATTTGGCCAAGGACGAGCATCCCCACGTTGCAGCAGCAGCAGAAATTTCTTTACAACGCCTTGCCCAGCGATAGGCTAGCGCAGCATACCGATACTTATCGATATTTGCCACAGTCTCTCCGCGGTTGCCCTGCTGACTCTCTACACTGGATGAAGTAGCAATGCGGCGTTGGCAGCAACAGACTCTCTATGGCCATCCAAATTAAATTCTTACCGTACCTTGTCGCAGTAGTGATTGGGGTTATTGGTGCAATTGTGCTCTCACAACTGCATTTCACCCTGTGGTGGGAACCTGATCTTCTGACCCAGCCACCGCCCATTGTAGAAACAGAACCGGAACGGGTTTCTCCCGCCCCCTTGCCGCCGCCGCAACCCCCGGCCAGCCCCCAGCCTGACGGGTTGCGCATCAGTAATCAGACAGGTTTTCCGGTGCGGGTTGTCCTGTTAGCCGCAGGCGATCGCCCCCGCCCGGACAGCAAAACCGTACACTGGGATTTTGCCCCCATGGAAGGCAGTATCAAAGGGTTATTGTTGTCTTTGCCCGACGGCACCCTCAAACTCAGCCACGGCGATATTGTAGTTGCCTTTACCCTTGACGGTTCAAAGCGGTACTGGGGCCCCTACGTCATTGGTGAAAACGATCAACTCCAGCGCGATCGCCAAACCAATGAGTGGCAGCTCACCCTGCGCCCCTAAGGTTACTCAGGGGATAAGCCAGAACGGATCGTCTCGACTAACTCGTCACTGTGCCATGGCTTATACAAACAGCGATGCAGGTTAGCCTGCTCTATCGCCCGCTGAATCGCCGCTTCATCTGCTTGCCCCGTCAGCATCACCTTCACCACCTTGGGAAACCGCTGATGCACTTGAATTAAAAATTCATCCCCCCGCACCTTGGGCATCAACCAGTCAGAGACGATAACGATAATATCGGCACTGTCTCCCTGTAACTCATCAATGATTTCCAGTGCTTCCTCCGCACTCTCAGCCGTTTCGTAGAAATAGCGCTCACCAAAGGCAGTTCGCAATTGGGTACGCAGGCTTTCCAAAATCACGCGCTCATCATCGACGCACAGAATTACTGGCTTAGGCATAGCAGCTACTACTCAAGGGGTAAACGAACACAGAATTGGGTGCGACCGGGTTGAGAGTTGACCTCAATGTGGCCTTGGTGCTTATCAATAATTTTGCGGACAATATCAAGACCCAACCCATTGCCCTCACCAATGGGTTTCGTTGTAAAAAATGGCTMAAAAATTSGGGGTAATACCGCCTCTGGAATGCCACAACCACTGTCGATAATTTCAACACAGATCTGTGTTTGCTCCCGCCGCACAACAATGTCTAGCCGTCCGCGATCGTCCATGGCATGCAGGGCATTGTGAATCAGGTTTGTCCACACTTGGGTCAATTCATCAGGGTAGCAATGGATTGCCGGTACGGGTTCGTAGTGCCGCACCACCTCTACGCCATGCTTGAGCTTGTTGTGATAGAGGGTGAGCACAGTTTCAATGCCATCAATAATTTGGGCAGGGACTTTTTGGCTGCTCTGATCCACTCTGGCATAAGTTTTCAGGGCAAACACAACCTTGGCCGCCCGCTCAATAGCGGTGGTAATGGTGTGGGTGCTGCGCTCGAGCAAGGCCAACTGATGGGCAAGGGTGACTGCCTCCTGTCCTTGAGCGGTACGCAGTAGTTCCACGGGCACCGTTGCCTCTGTCAGCACTCCCAAGTCCACCAAGGTGTCTGCCCACACATCCGCATTCGCAATATCATGAGCCTCCAGAAGTGCCATGATCTGGCGCTTGTACTGCCGCCGTTCTCGACTAGACAGAGCAAGGGAGTCTGCTCGGGACAAGGTACACAACTCTAGGAATTGGTTAAACACCCCTTCAGGCAATTGCCGCACTAGGGTTGGCAATAAGGGTAGCGATCGCTCGGTACAGAGGTTAATGGTTTCAATCGAGGAGCGAATGGCACCAAGAGGCGTATTAATTTCGTGGGCAACACCCGCCACTAACTGTCCTAAGGCCGCCATCTTTTCCGAGTAAATGAGTTCCCGCTGCGCTTTTTGCAGTTGGCTAAGGGTTTCCTCCAGTTCTAGGTTTTTTTGTTTTAGGTGCTGCTCTGCCGCTTGCAACCCAGCCAAGGCTTGATGCTGCACCGTAATATCTTGCACAAATCCTTCAAAGTAGAGAATTTGCCCCTCAGGGCTGCGCACCACCCGGCAGGTTTCCGAGATCCAGCAGCGAGACCCATCCCGACGATAGACTTCTGACTCAAAGTTGGTCAGCGTATCTTGGCGCGCCATCATCTCAATAAACCGCTGCCGCTGCTGTGGATCCACATAAAGGCAGGCTCGGGCATTGGGCTGCTCTTGGAGCAACTGTGCTGGGGAATCATAGCCATAAATTAACGCCAAAGCACGATTGGCACGGATATAATTCCCCTCCAAGTCGGTTTGGAAAATTCCCACAACGGCATTTTCAAAGATGCTTTGGAAGCCAAATTCATCCGTGAGGTCAGTTGGGGCAGGGGTCATAGGAAGTACTCACGTGTGCTATCTATGGAGCGCCCTCCTAACCTAAGCCAGTTATGGGAATTTACGCAACCCTCAGTGGGCAGACTTCGCCACGGCTTTATGGTGATGGTGATTGCCGCCGGAGGTAGGGCGGGGTTGAATCACCCCAAAACCACCGTGATTGCGCTCATACACCACATTGATTTCGCCGGTCTCCTGATTGCGGAAAACGTAGAAGTCGTGATCTACCATTTCCAGATGCTCAAGCGCTTCTTGGATGGTCATCGGTGGCATGGCAAAATATTTCATCCGCACCACGTGCTCCGGTAATTGGGGGGTGCGATCGCCCACCAGATCAGCAACCACCGGTGCTTCGGCGACGGCGTTAACCTCTTTGGTACGCGCCTTATCCTGGCGTTTTTCTTTAAGCTTGCGCAGTTTACGGGCAATTTTGTCCGCAACCAGATCAATGCTGGCATAGAGATTTTCACTACTTTCTTCAGCGCGAATCACTGACCCGTTCACAAATAACGTGACCTCAGCGGTTTGTTTTGGGGCAGTGCTGCGATTACGAGCCACAGAAAGGTGGACATCAATTTCGTTAATGACATTTTGAAAGTGACTGGCAGCACGCTCAATTTTTTGGTTCACATAGCTGCGAATGCCATCGGTAATGTCAATATTTTTACCATGAATCACTAGCCTCATAGGGTTGCCTCCCCTGAGCAAAAGACGTAAAGAATTAAAGGCTGATCTACCCTCACCCTAGCATTTTCGTATTGGGGATTACAGCCCACCCCCGTCCTCTTCACCTTTATTCGTGTTCTGTGATAATTCTTATCCTCTAGCCCTTGACAAGGTTGAGCGATGTATGAATAAACCCATTGCTTGGTATTGCCCCCTTGACCTGATCCCCTATCCGCAGGCGTGGGCATGGCAACGGCAATTAGTCGAGCAGCGCAAGGGCAACCCACAGTTGGCGGATGTTCTGTTGACCCTAGAGCATCCACCGATCTACACCCTTGGGCAGGGGGCCACAACCGACCATTTACAGTTTGCACCCGATGGTTGTTCTGTCCCAGTGCTGAGAGTTGAGCGGGGGGGAGAGGTCACCTACCATTGTCCAGGGCAGTTGGTGGCCTACCCAATCTTGAACTTACGGCGACATCGGTGTGATTTGCACTGGTATCTCCACCAGTTGGAGGAAGTCATCATCCAAACTTTACGGGTATATGACATAAAAGGGGAGCGTGTTGCTGGCCTCACGGGGGTTTGGGTGGAGGGGTATAAGGTGGCCGCTATTGGGATCAAAGTCAGCCGCTGGCTCAGCTTCCACGGCATTGCCCTGAATGTTGTTAATGACTTACGGGGCTTTGGTCAAATTGTGCCCTGCGGTATTGGCGATCGCCCGGTGGGGAACCTGCTACAGTTTAGAGCCGACATTAAGTTTGAATCTGTGCGAGAGCAGTTTAGTCAATCCTTTGCCGATGTCTTTAACCTGCATTTAGACCTGCGATCCCTTGGAGATCTCCTTGAACCCCCTGATACAGGAGGACGAACCGAATGATCCCCAGCGTTCACAATTGCCAGACTTACCACTGGTTGACAAAATTTAACTTTTATTTCAGAAGTTGGCTGTTATGAATTGGCAACTTTAGGGGCACAATTTAAGTCTAAGTAGATTAGGATACAGGTCAAAAAATTAACTCCTGCTAGGCTACCTCTAAACATGATTGGTCAACTTTTTTCTAGCGAGTCATTATCGTCCCCAACCTTGAAACCCTCTACACGTATGCCCTTCGGCAACTGCTGCTATCCCTTTGAATACCGTTTTGAATACCGTTGGAATGTGTGCTGCTATGATAAACTCCGCCGCAAAAACAACAACCAGTCCCAGTATCAGCACTGACATGGTGCGCACCTACCTCCAAGAAATTGGCCGGGTGCCGCTCCTCAGCCACGAGCAAGAGATCATTCTGGGGAAACAAGTCCAGCAAATGATGGCGTTACGGGAAAAGCACGATGCCTTAGCGGAGTCCTTAGGCCGTGAGCTAACCCTTGAAGAATGGGCGGCTGCCTGCAATCTCAGTCTCAAGGAACTGAACAGTCTGCTGAAGCGGGGGCAACGAGCCAAGCAGAAGATGATTGAGGCCAACCTCCGGCTGGTGGTGTCTGTGGCCAAAAAATACCAAAAGCGGAATTTAGAACTATTAGATTTGGTGCAAGAAGGCACCCTTGGCCTTGAGCGAGGGGTGGAGAAATTTGATCCCACCCGGGGGTACAAGTTTTCTACCTACGCTTACTGGTGGATTCGTCAAGCCATCACGCGGGCGATCGCTCAGCAGGCGCGCACCATCCGCTTGCCTATCCACATTACTGAGAAGCTAAATAAAATTAAGCGAACCCAGCGGGAACTGTCCCAGCGGTTAGGGCGCAGTGCCACCCCCGCAGAAATTGCTGCGGCCTTAGAGCTGGAGCCAGAGCAAATCCGTGAATACCTCACCTTGGCACGGCAGCCCGTGTCCCTTGACCTCCGAGTTGGCGATAACCAAGATACGGAACTCGGCGAATTACTCGAAGACAACAGTATTTCGCCGGAGCAGTTCACCACGGTTGAGTCACTGCGGGATGATGTCCATCTCTGGCTGGCGGAGTTGACCCCCCAGCAGCGGCAAGTGCTGACCCTGCGCTACGGGTTAAGCGATGGCCAGGAACTCTCCCTAGCTAAGGTGGGTGAGCAGCTTAACCTCAGCCGAGAGCGGGTACGGCAGCTCGAACGTCAAGCCTTAGACCATTTACGGCGGCGACGGCAGCAAATGTACGAATACCTAGCCAGCTAAGGCATGGTAAAAGCATGAACTCATGGCAAGCGGAGGATTGGGTAAGGGCGCTTCAGCTTCAGCCCCACCCTGAGGGGGGGTACTTTCGGGAAGTCTATCGGGCAGCAGGCACAATTCCAGCAGTAGCCTTGCCCCCTCACTTTGCGGGGGGCGATCGCGCCTACAGTACCAGCATTTATTTTCTGCTGCGCTCAGGGGAGCGATCGCTGCTGCATCAAATTGCCAGTGATGAAGTGTGGCATTTTTATGCTGGCAGTGGCTTGACCATTCACATGATCACCCCCAGCGGTGTCTATGAGCGACTCCCCCTAGGGATCAACCTTGAAGACGGTGAGCAACTCCAGCAAGTAGTACCAGCAACCGCATGGTTTGGTGCCACCGTGAATGATCCCAACACCTTTAGCCTTGTGGGTTGCACAGTCGCACCCGGCTTCGATTTTCGGGATTTCCGCCTAGCAAGCCGTCACCACCTGCAACAGCAGTTTCCCCAGCACCATGACCTCATTAGCCAGTTAACCCCTGCAGCCTAAACGCTAAACAACGTGCGCAGCCGTTGTCGAATCCAGTGCAATGGCGGCAGCGATGGTGTACCTTTACCATTCATGCCCGCTAAGCCCAACTCTTGGAGAACCTGCTGCCGTGCCGCTAGCTCATGGGCAATGTCCTCTGCCAGTTGGGGTTGTGCCTGTAGCAAGCGTTGTACCGCTCCTCGATGGACAACAAAGAGGATGGTATCTTCAAGGGTTCGCACAGTGGCCGATCGCGGCATCCCCGTCAGCACAGCAATCTCACCAAAAAAATCACCTTGGTAAAGGGTCGCCAAAATTTGATCTAAGTGCTCAGAGCGCACCTCCACGGATCCTTCTAAAACAATGTAAAAGGCATCGCCAGGATCTCCCTCACGGAAAATGATCTCCCCCACATCGTAAAATCGGCGCGTCCCTAGCTCAATCAGCATTTGCAAATCAGCATTGGAGCAGCGGGTAAAACAACTCATGTTGCGCAGTAGATCCGATAGTGGCGGCAGGGGGCTGGCTGATTTCGGTTTGGGTTTGGCCACACTGGTGCTTGCTTCTGTTACCTCTGCCAACTCAGACGCTGGGGTTGAACGGCGATAATAGCGGGTGATAGCCCGTAAATCCCCGACATCTCGCAGGCGCAGGTCTAGTTGTGGAAATGGGATTTCAATGTCCCGCTGCCGCAACTCTTGCTCAATTAAGAAATTCAAAGCACTTTTAATGGGTTCCGAGTCTTGAGGGCGATTAATCCATACCAATAGCTCAAAGACATAGGCACTCTCGCCAAAACTACGAAACCACACACTGGGGGGTGGACTGAGCAGCACACGGGGATCCTGACGTGCAGCACTAAGAAGCGCCTCTGTCACCAAAACAGTATCACTGCCGTAGGCAACGTTCACGGGAATGTGAATGCGGCTATCCGGACTACCATAACTCCAATTGACAACGTTCTTTTCAATGAAACGGTTGTTGGGCACAATAACGTACTGGCTATCATTGGTGCGAATGATGGTGGCACGAATCGAAATTTTTTCCACTGTGCCCAGCAAGCCATCCACTTCAATAAAATCACCCACTTTGATGGGATGCTCTAGCAGAATTGCTAAGCCACTAATAAAGTTACTCGCTAAATTTTGTAAACCAAAACCAAACCCAATTCCGAGCACCCCAGCCAAGACTGTTAGTGAGCTAAGGTCAATCCCAGCGGTTTGTAAAACAATGATAAAACCAACAAAACTGAGACTGTAGCTCACCACTCGGGTAATGGTTTCCTGACTACCGCGATCCACTCGTAGTTGAATTAAGATGCGGTTTTTAATCCATTCACTGACCCAACGGGAGGTGAAAATAACTGTAATGGATAGAAAAAGGATGATAAAGAGGAAGTTCAGGGTGATTTCAGTTTGCCCCAATTGCATAAAGGGGGTATTAAAAATCACAGAAATCTTTTGTAGCAAGAAAGAAATTGTGCTATCGATGCGATCGTGCCAAGGGGACAAACTTTCTACTGACTGTAATACCCAAGAGAGGACTAATGACCACAGCAGAATGCGCAGGATCAAGCGGATCAGACTACTACCTAGGCTAAGCCATGGCTGCGCTGTAGTGACCAGTAGTTGATTTAGCCGCTCTTGTAGGTATTTCCATCCCAGTTGAATCAGTAGCCAATCACTAAAGATGGCAATTGCAACAATACCCACAATTTGCAATGCCTCAAACATGGCAAATCGTAAGCGTTCAGTTCGAGCAACCTGAGCCAGCAAAAGACTTGCAGGAGCCGTTGCTAAAAATAAGCCGACGTATTTAATCATGATTTCAGTTGTTGTGCCCGCGCTGCTTTAATGACTTCAACCACCTTGGTTTGTTTCCCATCCAGCGCCCACACCAACGCTGTCCACGAGTTGTGATCCTTAGCATCCAGATCAGCCCCTGCGGCAATGAGTTGCTGCGCGGTGGCTGCTTGTCCTTTTGCCGCCGCAGCCATTAGAGGGGTCAGTCCAAACTCGGTCTTGGCGTTGACATCTGCCCCTGCGGTAAGTAGAAGTTCGACAATGGCGGTGAATCCTCCTCCTGCAGCTGCCATTAACGGTGTCCAGCCTTCACTATCGCTCTGATTCACCATCGCACCCGCCGCTAGTAATACCTTTACGATTTCTGTATGCCCCAGTTCAGCGGCGATGGCAAGGGGCATCACGCCTGCATCATTTGCAATATTGGGGTTAGCACCACTGGCGATCGCCCCTATCACTGCACTTAAATCACCGTTTTCAATTGCTGAGAACAGCTCACTCATCGTTATGCAACTGAGACCTTACAACAACTTGAGTAACTTGCTTGTGAACTCCCCGACACTCATTGTTATGGAATAGAGCGCGGGCTTCCAACTATCTCTACCGTAATGAGCTTTCGCCCATACTGCTTTAGTCTTACACAGTACTCCCAAGTTCAGCAGCACGACCTGTAAGTCTTCATTTGGGTACGGTCTGATCGTGACGGCTTTAAGGATTAGGGCAAGCCGAATTCACGATAAATAGCCTACCGCAGATTGCTGCCGCCATTCATCTCGCGCTTCAATCAAAGATTTGAACAAAGATTTGAAGCGGCGGATTCTTGCGGGTTATCCTAAAGGGGTAGGTTAAGGGCATCATCCTTTGAAAAAGCGAGTGACCTTGACGTTTCCGCGACGAACGATTCAAATGCCTGTCACCTATCGACTGGCAAAAGATTTTAATATTGCTGCAAATATTATCCGTGCTCAAGTTGCCCCTAACCAAGTGGGCAAACTAGTCCTAGAACTAGCGGGAGATATTGATCAGATGGAGGCCGCACTAGATTGGTTGCGGCAGCAGAATATTGAGGTCTCCCTTGCAAGTCGTGAAATTGTGATTGATGAGCAGACCTGTGTTCACTGTGGCTTATGCACGGGCGTGTGCCCAACCCAAGCCCTCACGCTGCATCCAAAAACATTTCAGCTACAGTTTACGCGCTCCCGTTGTATTGTTTGCGAGCAGTGCGTTGCTGCATGTCCAGTTGAGGCGATTCACACTAATTTTTAACTTAGTGCTGTAGAATTCTCTATCCGCCTATAGGGCGGGGTAGTTTACTGTGTCCATTAAAAATCCACCACTTACTTGGGAACTGCGGCGGTCAGCACCTCGCAACCGGTTGTAGTCACAAGGACATCATCTTCAATACGCACCCCAATGCCCCGCCAGCGATCGTCAATGTCTGGCTGCCCCTCGGTAGGGGTAGCTTCAGGATGAATGTAGATCCCGGGTTCAACCGTCAGGACTTGGCCGGGTTGCAGGGTTACCCATGTCTCCTTGTTGTGTTTGTACAGCCCCACATCATGTACATCTAAGCCGAGCCAGTGACCGGTGCCGTGCATAAAAAAGGTGCGGTACGCTTGACTATTGGTCTCTTTCCCCTCATTGATCAAGGTGTCGATGTCGCCTTGCAGTAACCCTAGATCCACTAATCCTTCAACAATCACACGCACAGCAGCATCGTGGATGTGGTTGTAGGGATGGCCGGGTTTGACCTGGGCGATCGCCGCCTGTTGTGCCGCTAGAACAAGGTCATAAATCGCTTTTTGCTCCCCTGTGAACTGGCCGCTGACCGCAAAGGTGCGGGTGATGTCGGCATTGTAGTACTGGTAAGCACAGCCCGCATCAATCAATAGCAGATCTCCCGCCTGCATTTGCCGTTGATTTTCCGTGTAGTGCAAGACACAGGCATTGGCACCAGAGGCCACAATAGACGGGTAGGCGGCGCCATCCCCACCCCTGAGACGAAATATATGCTCAATCTCTGCTTGAATTTCGTACTCCCAGCGTCCGGGGGCGGCGATCTCGTTTGCCCGCTGGTGCGCTTCAACCGTGATGGCGATCGCCCGCCGCATTAACTCCAGCTCTGCTGGCGACTTAATTTGCCGCATGGGCGCAAGAATTAAGCTGGGGTCAGCAATAGCGCGTGGACCTGTTCCCCGTTTTGGCAGCGTCGCTAATAGGCGTTGATAGTGCTTGAGAATTTTCTGGTTAAACGCCTCGTGATGACCAAAGTGATAGTACAGCGTATCACCCGTTTCTAGATAGTGGCTTAGGTGCTGGTCTAGCTCCCCAATGGGATACACTGCATCTGCGCCCAACTGCTCTTTGGCTGCCTCAACCCCCAAGCGTGCGCCAGTCCAAATTTCTTGGCTAAGATCTTTCGGCTGCACAAAAAGAACATAGCGGTGCTCAGGGTGACTCGGGGCGAAAACTGCCACTGCCTCCGGTTCATTAAACCCCGTCAAATAGTAAAAATTACTTTCTTGGCGAAAGTTATAGTCCACATCATTGTGCATAATGGCACGGGGCGCACTACAAAAGACTGCTACACCAGTGCCCAGTTTTTCTAAAAACTGCTGCTGCCGCTGCCGATACTCTGCTTTCATGGCATTTCCGTAAGTGGACAGCATGGCGCGATCGCCCTGCCCCATCGTGAACGGTAGTGGTGGGGGCGGAGGGACTTGAACCCTCACGACTTGTTTAAGGTCAACGGATTTTCATCCTCCTGACGCTTTCGCGACCACCCCAAGGTGTTGAGGATTGGACTCTCCCTTTACCCGCGTAGAATGCCTACGGTGGGGTAGCTCCCGTCGAGTCTCTGCACCTTCCGCGTTCATCGATAATCGCCGTACTGACAGAGCCTGCCAAACAAGCGATCGCCCCTGATGAACTCGGCTTGGCTCAGGATTGCCATATTTGCCAAGGGCAAACGTAGGTTTCCCTGAGTTTGAGAGCAGTCACTTAATAGATTTCTCTACTAAGGCTCAATTTCTTAAGTCCGCAGCGTCTACCATTCCGCCACGCCCCCTTAAGTACCGTTAATATACCACCTTGAGCAAAGGGGATGCAATTTGCAGCCCCCCAAGAAATTGGCATCTAGCCACGCAGCGCTGCCCAACGATTGATTAGCTGTTCGATACAGCCCCCATTTGGCTCATTTTCCAGAGGGGTTCCAGCCGTTGGGTTTTTCACTGTAGTTAGGCACCTCATCCCCATCCAGAAAACTTGCCTGAGAGCTATAGGCCTCGCCAACCTCAAAAAACTGGCGGCTCTCCCGTTAGTGCGGTGATAATTTTTACTAATTAGATAAAGCAAACTAACAAACTTTTCCAAAAATTGTTGAAATTTACAAAGCTAGGGGAATTTTCGGCGATTGAGTTAAGGTATGAGCTAGAGAGTAAAAGCATCATCCATGCAAACTGCACTGTTTCGTCTCCATGCCCCCTTTGAACCGACCGGTGATCAACCCCAAGCCATTCGCAAACTGGTGGCGGGGGTTCAGGCAGGGCATCGCTTTCAAACTCTTTTGGGGGCAACGGGTACCGGCAAAACCTACACCATTGCCCGAGTCATTGAGGAGATTGGCCGCCCCACTCTAGTCCTAGCCCATAACAAAACCCTTGCCGCCCAGTTATGCAACGAGTTGCGGTCGTTTTTCCCGGAGAATGCCGTCGAGTACTTCATCTCCTACTACGACTACTACCAGCCGGAAGCCTATCTCCCCGTCACCGATACCTACATTGAAAAAAGTGCCTCCATTAACGAAGAAATTGATATGCTGCGGCACTCCGCCACCCGTTCCCTGTTTGAACGGCGGGATGTTATCGTCGTTGCCTCTATTAGCTGTATCTATGGCTTAGGGATTCCTGCTGAGTACCTCAAAGCAGCCGTGACCCTAGAAGTCGGTATCGAGACGGATCTGCGGCAACTGTTGCGGCAGTTGGCTACGATTCAGTACAGCCGCAATGATGTGGAATTGGGGCGAGGGCGCTTCCGGGTGAAAGGGGACGTGCTAGAAATTGGCCCAGCCTATGAAGATCGGATAATTCGGGTGGAATTTTTTGGCGATGATATTGAGGCCATCCGCTATGTTGACCCGCTGACGGGGGAAACGCTGCAAAGTGTCGATCGCCTGAGCATTTATCCGGCCAAGCACTTTGTCACGCCCAAAGAACGCCTTGAGGCGGCCTGTGACGCTATCAGGGAGGAACTAAAGGCTCAGGTGGCCTATTTGGAATCGCAAAATAAGCTGCTGGAGGCGCAGCGGCTGGAGCAGCGCACTCGCTATGACCTAGAAATGCTTCAGGAGGTGGGCTACTGCAATGGGGTGGAAAATTACTCGCGCCACCTTGCTGGACGCCAAGCTGGGGAGCCACCGGAGTGTTTACTAGATTATTTCCCTGAGGACTGGTTACTGGTGGTGGATGAGTCCCACGTGACTGTTCCTCAAATTCGCGGCATGTTTAACGGTGACCAAGCTCGCAAAAAGGTGCTGATTGACCATGGCTTTCGCCTCCCTAGCGCTGCGGATAACCGTCCCCTCAAGGCGGACGAGTTTTGGGGCAAGGTGAACCAGTGTATTTTTGTCTCTGCTACCCCTGGGGATTGGGAGCTGGCGGTGTCTGACGGTCGGGTTATTGAGCAGATTATTCGCCCCACAGGAGTAGTGGATCCAGAAATCTTTGTCCGTCCTACCCAAGGTCAGGTGGATGACCTCTACGGCGAAATTCGTGAGCGCTGCGATCGCCACGAGCGGGTCTTGGTGACCACCCTGACAAAGCGGATGGCCGAAGATCTCACAGAGTATTTTCAGGAGCGCCACGTGCGGGTGCGCTATCTCCACTCGGAAATTAATGCCATCGAGCGCATTGAAATTCTCGAAGCCCTCCGCCAAGGGGACTTTGATGTGCTTATTGGCGTGAACCTGCTGCGGGAAGGCTTAGACTTGCCCGAAGTCTCCCTCGTGGCCATTCTCGATGCCGATAAGGAAGGATTCCTGCGGGCGGAGCGATCGCTGATTCAAACCATTGGCCGCGCCGCTCGCCATGTGCGGGGTCAAGCAATACTCTACGCCGACACCTTAACCAACAGTATGCAAAAGGCCATTCAGGAAACGGAACGCCGCCGCCGCATTCAACTAGCCTATAACCAAGCCCACGGCATTACCCCCCAACCCATTCTCAAGAAAACCAGCAACGCGATTTTGGCGTTTCTGGATGTCTCGC
Source organism: Synechococcus sp. PCC 6716 (assembly GCF_022570815.1). Taxonomy (NCBI): domain Bacteria; kingdom Bacillati; phylum Cyanobacteriota; class Cyanophyceae; order Synechococcales; family Synechococcaceae; genus Synechococcus; species Synechococcus sp. PCC 6716. The sequence goes on along the minus strand of NZ_JAKLTU010000002.1, from coordinate 20,064 downwards.
GCCGTCTGCACGCTGAGCCAGTCCCAGTCATTCCCAGCCAGGATTTGGCAGCACTTAGCTTAGAGGATATCCCGCAAATTATCCAAGATCTCGAAGCCAAAATGAAAGCGGCTGCCCACGAGCTGGCCTTTGAAGAGGCCGCCCGCTATCGGGATCAGATTAAACGCCTGCGCGATCGCCTCGTCGGACACTCGTCAAATTATTAACTTTTGTAATAGTTCGCAACAGTCCGTAAACGGAGGCGAAGGCGGGGAATCCCTTGCATGGTAAGCTAAGTACGATTTTAGATCCGCGCAATTTAGGCTGGCGTTAGGGTTGACGCTAGTTTTTACCAGTTCTAGGAGTAAGAAAAACCTATGCGTGATGCCGTCACCACACTGATCAAAAACTATGACTCCACCGGTCGCTACCTCGATCGCAATGCTGTTGACAGTCTGCGCTCCTACTTTAACTCAGGTTCGGTACGGGTCAAGGCGGCGGCAGTGATCAATGCAAATGCTGCTGCCATCGTCAAGGAAGCGGGTTCAGCCCTGTTTGCAGAGCAACCGGAACTGATTCAACCCGGGGGCAATGCCTACACCACCCGTCGCTACGCCACCTGTTTGCGGGATATGGACTACTACCTCCGCTATGCCACCTATGCCTTGGTAGCAGGAGATGTGGATGTGCTGAATGAGCGCGTCCTCGAAGGGCTGCGGGAAACCTATAACTCCCTAGGCGTGCCCATCGGTCCAACGGTGCGCGGCATTCAAATTATGAAGGAAATTGTGCGCGATCGCGTTGCCGCGGCAGGGATTGAAGAGACCAGTGTTGTGGAGCAACCCTTTGACTATATGTGTCGGCAACTCAGCGAAGTCAATATCTAATTCAATCCCTGTCGGATTCTGCAACAATAAAGGGCGATAGTTCAGTTTTAGCACGCTGGGCGATCGCTCTTTTGAGATGTTTGCAGTATGAATATTCGCATTGGTAACGGCTACGATATTCACCAACTCGTGACAGGACGACCCCTCATTTTGGGAGGGGTGGAACTGGAACATTCCCTTGGCCTATTGGGGCACAGCGATGCCGATGTGCTGACCCACGCCATTATGGACGCGCTGCTAGGTGCCCTAAGCCTCGGTGATATTGGGCATTATTTTCCCCCCAGCGATCCCCAGTGGGCTGGCGCAGATAGCCAAGTGCTGCTCAAGAACGTGGCCGAGCTCATCTACAGCCGTGGTTGGCAGGTGGGCAACATTGATGCCGTGGTGGTGGCAGAGCGGCCCAAACTTAAACCCTACCTAGCACAAATGCGCGATCGCCTTGCAGCAACCCTCGGCATTACGGGCGATCAGATTAGTATTAAAGCAACAACCAACGAAAAACTTGGCCCTGTGGGTCGAGAGGAAGGTATTGCTGCCTACGCAGTGGCACTGCTGCAACAGCGATAGAGGCAGCGATAGTCACCCGACCTCAGGGAAACCTACGGCATACTGAGGGGGACACTGAAACTGAACTATGACCTCAACACCTCCGGTAACCCCCAGTCAAATTTGGCAAATTAACCAACTGCTGCGGCAAGCGGGACAGCGGGCACGCCAACTCGCTCAGCAGCCCTTTGATGTCATTGAAAAAGGGCGACAGGATTTTGCCACCAGCATTGATCGGTTTTTAGATCGCCTCCTCAGCCAAAAATTCCGCACATGGTTTCCAGAGGATGGCATCATTAGCGAAGAAAATGCTGACTCCCAAGCGGTCTTTCAGGAACGCAAGGCTCGCTATTGGCTCATCGACCCCCTAGATGGCACCGACGATCTGATTCACCATCGCCATGGCTACTCCCTGATGGTGGGGCTATTGGAGCACTACACACCCGTGGCAGGCTGGATCTATGCTCCCAATCAAGATCACCTTTACTACGGTGGCAAAGATTGGGGACTGTTACAAATGAGCAGCGGTGGACCGCCGGTACCCCTCCTGCCAATTTGTCCACCCCCCCCTACCCAGAGCTATTGCCCAGTGATGATTGGTTATCGCGACTACCGCACCTACGGTGACGCCATTCATGGCTTGCTCCCCGAAGTTCAGTTTCAGTTTTTGGGCAGTTTTGGTCTTAAGGTCATTGAAGTCATTTTAGGGCGGGCAGGACTGTACCTGTACCTGAATCAGCGGGTGAAACTCTGGGATACAACGGCTCCGTTGGCCTTGGCTACCGCCGCAGGGCTGGTGTGTACCGATTTGGCCGGCAACCCCCTCCGCTTTGATGCCGATGCCTTGCAGGGACAAACCCTTGCCCACCAGCAGCCGATTCTAATTGGTTGGCCTGAGTACATTGCCGCGTTGCGATCGCCCCTAGTGGACGCCATTACCGCAGTGCAGCGGGGAGTCGGCCAAGGCTAGCGCGCTGTGGTAGGATAGTAAATGGCTCGGAATCATGCGATCGCAACGCCTAAACCTTGTCAGGTCCGGAAGGAAGCAGCAATACAGGATGCTTGTGGTAGGCGTGATCTCCGGGTCATCCTGTGACTGCTATGAATCCTCCATGAGTGCTCCTGCCTTTAGTCTCCCCCTTGATCAGATTGCGTACGATGAGCGGGGGTTAGTGCCAGCAATTGTCCAAGACTATTTAGACGGCACAGTGCTCATGATGGCATGGATGAATCGTGAATCGTTGCAAAAAACCCTAGAAACTGGGCGGACATGGTTTTGGAGCCGCTCGCGTCAGGAACTCTGGCCAAAGGGAGAAACCTCCGGTCATGTGCAGTGGCTCAAAAGTATTCGCTATGACTGCGATAGTGATGCCCTACTCCTGAGTGTGCAGCAAGTTGGGCGCATTGCCTGCCACACTGGTGAGCGCAGTTGCTTTCACCGTCACGGTGCCTTGGGCGAACAGATTGAACCACCCCCTGCTGATACGCTGTCCCAATTGTACGATGTCATTTGTCAGCGGCGCGATCGCCCCCAGCCAGACTCCTACACCTGTAGCTTGTTTGCCGCAGGAGATAATAAAATCCTCAAAAAACTGGGGGAAGAAACCGTTGAGGTGGTTATGGCCTGTAAAGAGGATGACCCCGAGGCGATCGCTGCTGAAGCGGCTGATTTGTTTTATCACCTGCTTGTGGCCCTAGCTCACCATAAGGTTCCCCTGCACCAAGTCTATGAGCAGTTGCAACTCCGTCGCCGCTAGAGCGCTTAATATTACTCCTTTTTGGGAGAACCATCAAATTTTCTAAAGAAGCGTTCAAGCAGTTCTTGGTATAGTGAGAGGTATTGCCGCTACTGCACTCAGCTTCTACCCTATGCTACTCAAGTCAACCACACGCCACATTCACCTCTACGCCGGTTACGTCCTTGATGGCGAGGTGCACCCCGACACAGAAACCTTGACCCTCAATGTCGATCCAGATAACGAACTGGAATGGAATGATGCGGCTCTTGCTAAAGTAGAAGCCAAGTTTCAGGAACTCGTGGCCAATGCCGCCGGCGAAGAGTTAACCGAGTACAATCTGCGGCGGATTGGTTCCGACCTAGAGCACTTTGTGCGTGCCCTGCTGATGCAAGGGGAGGTGGCCTATAACCTCAATAGCCGCGTGCGCAACTACAGCCTCGGCATTCCCCGTGTGGCTGGCTCCCCAGCCCCATAGCCATGGTGGCCTTACAAGCCATATTTGAGCGGGTGATTGATCTGTTCCAATTACCCTTCATGCAGCGAGCACTCTTGGGCGGGATCTTTACCGGAGCGATGGGGGGTGCCCTCGGTAGCTTTACAATTTTGCGGCAGTTATCGTTTTTTAGCGATGCCCTTGGGCATTCCGCCTTACTGGGGATTAGCTTAGGCGTGGTCTTCGGTATCAATCCATCGCTGGTTCTGCTGCCCTTTGCTGTTATTTTTGCGTTGGTCGTCACCTATCTTTTAGAGCGCACTCGCCTGTGGACTGATGCACTGCTCAATATTATCTATTCCGCTTCCCTTGCCTTAGCCATTCTGCTCCTAACGTTTGCCGATCGCTATCGCGGTGGTCTGAACAACTTACTGTTTGGGGATATTCTGGCGGTGCAACAACAGGATTTAATGTTGAGCGGGTTCCTTTGCGGCATTGTCTGCCTCTTTGTGATCTTGACTCTGCGGGTGCAGCTATTAATTACGGTGAATGAAACCTTGGCGGTGGCACGGGGGGTGGCTGTGCGCCTACAACGATTGCTATTTATTACTCTGTTGGCGTTGGTGGTGGCAGTCTCTATTAAAACCGTAGGGGTACTGCTCATTAGTGCCTTTGTTGTTATTCCTGCCTGTGGTGCGCGGCTGTGGACGCAGCAGTTCGCCTACTATGTGCTCTTGGCGAGCGCAGTGGGTGTGGGCACGGCGATCGCTGGCATCCTGATGTCCGCTGCGTTTAATTTGCCTTCGGGGCCGAGTATTGTGGCCTGTCAACTCGGCTTCTTTTTACTGTCAATGCTGGTTAGCGCCCGTACAACTGCCCAAGCTCCAGTAAACTCAGGCGAGACTTAGCCCCTAAGCTCAGGGGCGATCGCTCCCCTTGCCGCACATGATCCGCCGCCGCACAACCAATCATGGCGGCATTGTCGGTACACAGGCGCAAGGGTGGAAAAATAAGGCGGATTCCCAAGGGGGTGGCCGCAGCGGTTAAGTGCTGCCGCAGTCCGGAGTTCGCTGCCACCCCACCGCCAATTGCCAGGGTTGTGAATCCATGATCCACCGCAGCGGCGATCGCCCGCTTCGTCAGGGCGTGGGCAACTGCTTTCTGAAAACTAGCAGCAATATCCGCCACCGGTAAGTTATCACCATGGGTGTCGCGCAGTTGGCTCACCAGTCGCGCCACCGCTGTTTTCAGGCCACTAAAACTAGAATCGTAGGGGTGAACCTTGCCATTGGCTAAGGAAATATTCCCCTCCGGTAGCGTAAAGGCATCGGGATTACCGCTCTGTGCCAAGCGATCCATCATAGGCCCACCGGGGTACCCTAACCCCAGCAGCCGGGCAACCTTGTCATAGGCCTCACCAGCCGCATCATCGCGGGTTTGACCAAACAGTTGGTACTGACCACAGCCATAGACCCCAATCAGACTAGTGTGCCCCCCCGACACCAGCAAACATAAAAAGGGTGGCTCGAGGGTCGGTTCCGCCAAGTAGGAGGCGTACAGGTGCCCCTCGAGGTGGTGAATCCCCACTAGGGGTTTGTGGTGCACCATGGCAAGGGTTTTAGCGGCCGTAACCCCAATGAGTAATGACCCCACTAGCCCGGGGGCGCAGGTAACAGCAATAGCATCAATAGCGGCCCAGTCGCAGTGGGCTTCAGCCATGGCAGTGGCAATGACTCCATTAATGTTTTGCAAATGAGCACGGGATGCCACCTCAGGCACAACGCCGCCAAAGGGTTCATGGGCGCTGATTTGCGAGGCAATCACATTACTTTCAATGTGGCGATCGCGCACGACAGCGGCAGCCGTTTCATCACAACTGGTTTCAATGGCAAGGATGCAAACCATCAGAAATCTTAGGCAGTGTAGAACACGGTATTCTGAACATTCCCCATCATAGACGCTCGGCGCTTGTGTCACATACTTGCTAATAACTTGCAAAAAGGCAGATCCTCAGACTACAATGGCCTTCAGTTTTATTTTTAGGAGAAATTCTCAACTATGGACAAAATTGCCCGCCGTGCATTACTAGGGATGGGAGCGGGGGCAGCAGCTTACCTTGCTCACCATGCGCTAAATCAAGGCTCTGAGTCTAGCATGGCACAGGAGCGTTTGGCACAGGCAGGTCGTGTCATTAACGTCTATTCAGCGCGGCACTATGATACTGACAAAGCCCTGTACAACGGCTTTACGCAGCAAACGGGTATCCGTGTCAACCTCATCGAAGCTGAAGCCGATGCCCTAATCGAGCGGATTCGCAGTGAAGGGAGTCGCAGCCCAGCGGATGTCCTAATTACCGTTGATGCCGGACGTTTGTGGCGTGCTCAACAAGCGGGTATTTTGCAACCGGTTCAGTCGCGCACATTGACGAGTGTTGTCCCAGCCAACCTTCGAGAGCCACAAGGGCATTGGTTTGGGTTGTCACGGCGGGTGCGAGTACTCATCTACAACAAATCAAAGGTCAACCCTAGCCAGCTCTCAACCTATGAGGATCTGGCTAATGCGCGATGGCGCGGCCAAGTCCTCACCCGCACCTCCACCAATGTCTATAGTCAGTCCCTGACGGGGTCACTCTTGGCCATTCATGGTGCCCCAAAAACAGAGCAGTGGGCACGGGGCTTAGTCCAGAACTTTGCACGGTCACCGCAAGGCAATGATACGGATCAAATTCGTGCCTGTGCTGCCGGAGTGGGCAGTGTGGCAATTGCAAACCACTACTATTTGGCTCGCTTAATAGCCTCTAATAAACCAGAAGATCAAGAAGTCGCCAATAAAGTTGCCCTATTTTTCCCAAATCAGCGGAATCGTGGTGCCCACGTCAATATCTGTGGAGCTGGGGTAGTGGCTGGTGCCCCCAACCGTCAAGCAGCCATTCAATTTCTAGAATACTTGGTTAGCCCTAAAGCCCAAGAAATGTTTGCGATGGCTAACTATGAGTATCCGGTACGTTCTGGGGTACCACTCCACCCCATAATTCAACGGTTCGGTAATTTCCGTGGCCAAAATGTGAACGCCGCAGTGTTCGGGCGAAATAATGCCGAAGCACTACGGATCATGGATCGCGCTGGTTGGCGATAGCTGTAGTTGCTACCGATCATCGGCACAATCCGCAGGCTGGGAGATTAGGTATCCCCCAGCTTTTTTTGACTCTACCTGCACTCAAAGTGCAACGATCAAAGTGTAACGATATGAGCAGTGGTGCATCTTCCCAAGATGCTAAGAAAGCGGCACAGTACTACCGCGTTTGCCATAGTGGCAACTTTAGAATAAACCTAAGCAAAAATGATTAAAGCCTAGCAGCCCGTCTAGGAGTCCTCACTGTTGCCGAAGTTAGACCTGTCTGGAGAGTAACCGATGAGAATAAGATTTGCCCCACTGGTGGCCGTGGTGATGTTGGCGGCAGTTGTAGCTCCGGCCACTGCCCAAAGCCGTCGCCAACCTGTGAACCCGCAGATGTATCCGGTGACCCGTCCTACGCTTCCCCAAGCTTTTGAGCGCATTGATGGAACTCAAAACTATTGGGTGGATGAGTCGATCGCTGGGGATGCCATGTTTGTGTTTGGCACGCCAACCTACCGCGATAATGACATCATCAATCGGGGTCGCCGCATTCACTATGTCTCTAATGATGCGTGGTATCAGCAGTCTAATGCCCCTGCAATTCGTACCCGTGACTTGGATAGTCCTTTCTGTACATCGATGTATGGCACTCCCTATCCCTGTAATTTAGCGGTAGAAACGCCATTACCGCCGCCACAGCCTATCTTCTTTGCACCACCCCCGCCGATGCCAGCACCACCGGTGCGCGCACTCTACTAGTCGGCTGAATCTTCACCCTATGAACGGATAGATTGAGAACCCCCACCAGTTATTTTATGGGGGTTTTGCATTGCTCTGCAGCGACCCGCTAGCCCAGTTGATTGAGGGGAGGAAGGCCACGCATTTGCCGCAGAGCGTTTAGACACAGGGGGCAGTCACAACCAAACAGCGCGATCGCCGCGTTACTTTCCTCCTCGCTAAACTCCAGAACTGCTGGGGGCATCCCATTGGCATTTCCACTAGCCTGCACCACGGTCGCCTCTGTCCCTAAACGAGTGCAAACTAATTGAAATTTCTGATGGGGATTGGGGCGACAGCCATTAACGTCTGGAGCGGGTACAGGAATCGGTGTGGCGAACTCTGCCCGAGCCGGACTTACCGCAGCCATGAACGTAAATATCGACCCCAGCAGGGTCGGACTAACCATTAGAGCTAAGCGCAGAAAAGACATAGTGACCTCACAAACCTGAATTGATCAATTTTTGTCCACAGTCAATGGGTTCCTTGCTGCTAGTTTAACGTCCTTGGAGAAAGTTAAGAATCCCGCGGGCGATCGCCTGCGCCATTTGGGTACGCCATGCGGGATTACTGAGGTTAGCGGCATCTTCAGCACCAGTCACAAAGCCCGTTTCCACAAGAGCTGCATCCATGGAGGTATTGCGAATCACGTAAAAGCGGGCAGCCCTGACGCCGCGATCGCGCACATTGAGAGAACTAAGGATACTATTTTGAATGGCGGCGGCTAAGCGACTCGACTTCCCGGGGGCGTAGTAGGTCTCCAGACCATTCACATCGGGGCGCGCCATGCTGATGGCATTGGCATGGATACTGACAAAGGCGTTTGCCCGTGCCTGCTCTGCCATACTCACGCGGGGGGCAAGCTCTAGGTCAATGTCACTGGTGCGGGTGAGGATCACCTGAACTCCCTGTTGTTGTAGGAATCGAGCCACCTGTTGGCTAATGTCTATGACAATATCTTTCTCGCGAATGCCGCCAATCCCAATAGCACCGGGATCGCTACCGCCATGGCCAGGATCAATCACGACCACGTAGCGACCCCGAGGAACAGGCTGGCTGGGAAATTGGCTCGTGGGGGTGGGGGGCACTTGAATGGGCGTGGTGGCACTGGGTAGTGGTTCCCCTACCCCCTGAAGTTGGACGATAAAGGATTCGGCAGAGAGTGCCCGCGGGCCAAGGATACGGAAGTTGGGCGCGGGGGTCAGCAAAATCGTAACGGTCTGGTTGTCTTCTTGGCGTACCTGAATGTCACTCAGGGGGCTGCCAGGCACTAAGCGTGGTTCGCGGATATTGCCTAACTGTGCTTGGCGCAGGCGAATGCGATAGCTGTTGCCCTCCCAGCCCACACTATAGAAGACGGTGCGATCGCCTTGGATCAGTAACTCTCGTCCCCCTAAATCAATTCGTTGAATCGTTGTAAGGGGCGTTTGGGCAGTGGCAGCGGGTATTGCGCTAGGGCGGGAGGGGGTTGGCGGGCTAATCGCAGTGGTGGTGGGGCTAATGACAAACCCATCGTTGCGGGAAGTGATTTGCCAGTCCCCGTCCTGAGGGTTAATCTCCAGAGTGATCAGGACTTGCCGACCCTGGGGGCGAATTTCGGCACGGACGCGATCGCGACCAAAGCGGCGCAGTTCTAAGCGGCGCGGGTTAAAGTTGCGGATCAGTTCACTATTGCTGAGCAAAATTTCAATGCGATTACGGCGAGGACGGCGGAGTGTATAGCTGCCATCCGGCAAGGGGCGATCGGTCATCACCATAAAGCCAGTGGCATCGCTTTGCCAACTGCGTACCTGTAGGGGGGTTGCCGTCCTTGGTGAGGGTGCCGTCGGCGTAGGCGCAGGTGCTGGAGGTGTGCTGGTTTGCTGTTGGGGTTGGGGGAGTTGGACTAACCAGTTATTGGCAGCTACCCCACGAAAGCGCACCTGCTGCGGATCGATCGTATAGCCTGCGGCGTACTCCACGACGATGCGGGTCGTTTGGGGGTCAAACTGCGCCACCCGAACCTGACGGATGGCACCGCTATAGTTTTGGCTGACCTGGGGGCTGCCGAGCACCACCCCGGGCAAATCAATCACCAAACGAGTCGGGTTATAAACTAGCTCCGCCCGCGGCTGCACCGCTCGCTCTGTGCGAATCTCCAGTTGGTTAGTGGTGGGGTTGAGTCGCCATAGGTATAAGCGGCTGGCCATGGCGGGTTGGCAGATCACAACAGCGGCTGCGGTACCGCACAATGTGCTCCACACGGTTTGAGATTGCCAGAAACGCCACTGTTGCTCCATTCACATCACTCCACCAACGAGGCACAACAACACTCTTGTTTGACTGACTGCGCTGCTAGATGAAACCTGCTTAGCGTACTCGAATAGGGACAGGCCTGTGAACTGGCACACCCTGCGATTAGATTTGCGCAGTTGCCCCTTTGCAGATTCAAATTTCAGCGTAGTTCCTCTAAGTTGACTTAGACGTATTCCGCGAGCGATGAGTTCGTCAACTGCATTGACCGCCTCTGGCCTCCGTAGTTCCCTTATGATTGATGCTGTAGGAATTCCCATGCCCAGTGGCCGCACCCACGATCGCCTGACTTGGATAGCCATGCCTGTGATTGGGTTTGGAGTGAGTGCACTCGCCAACGATTGGCGCTGGGGGGCGATCGCCAGCAGTAGTTTTGGGGTGGGGGGCTTTTTACTTAGCCCAGACCTAGATACCGCCTCTTTACCCTACTATCGCTGGGGTATCCTACGGGGAATATGGCACCCCTACCAAACGCTGTTTCGCCACCGTTCCGTTTGGACCCACGGCCCCATCCTTGGCACCCTAATTCGTTTGGTTTACTTAGGGCTATGGTTCGGGCTAGGAATCACCCTCTTGGCGTTGGGAATCTATGTAACGGGTCACCTTGCCAATTGTTTAAGTCTGGTGAAGCCGCTGCTGGCAGGGATCCCACGCCAAGACTGGCGCCTTTTTGGGGCGATCGCCCTCGGTTTAGAACTCTCTGCTCTGCTGCATATCGGCAGTGATACGGTGGTCTCCCAGTGGCGGCGGTGGCAACGCTAGCTTAGCGATGATGGGTAGGGCACGGCGGTGCGCTAATCGACCGATCCAGCCAACCCACTGCCTGCTGCAAGTGGGCGATCGCTTCGGTCTCCTCGTCCTTGAGCAAATAGACCAGCCCCGCTGCCACCTGTTCTAGGGCACGGGCACGGCGGTTGTTTTTCAAACGGTGCCAGTCTTCGGGAGTAATTTTGAGCGCCTCGAGCAAGGCAGTGGCCAATTCTTGGGCACTAGGTTTGGGTGTCATAGGCAAGTCCTGACAGAATCGACGCTACGTTGATGGACGCTCGCAATCATCCTTTGAACCTAAACCTAGGTTGCAGCAATGATTTGCATGAGCAGGCTTGGTCAACGGCTATGGTGCAGCAGGTTTTGGGAGGTAGCCACTCACCAGAATATCTTGCCCCACTGTTTGCCATGTTACCTCCTCGAGGCAGAGTGCCTCACTCATTTTCTGAAAACCCAAATCTGCCACAGGTACTGGGGCACTGGTACCACCAATGATTTTCGGAGCAATAAACGCCCAGATTTTTTGCACCATCCCCTCGGCGATCGCTGCTGCGGCTAAGGAACCACCGCACTCCCACAGCACAGTCATTATCCCGCGGTTGTACAACTCCTTCATCAGCGTTGTTGGGGTGAGCACTGGCCGGCAAACCACCTCAACCCCACAAGCCTGTAAGTGCGGCACTAGGGGATGATCCGCTGGAGCCGTAGTAACAACTAGGGTAGGCGCAGCATCCGTTTGCCACAGGTAGGCATCTAGGGGGAGATCCAGATGACGGCTCATCACCACCCGCAGCGGCGTATGGGGATGGCGGGAGGTGAGGTGGGGGTTATCCCGCCGTACGGTATTGCCGCCAACGATGATGGCATCACATTCAGCACGCAGTTGGTGCACCATGGCTCGCGCGGCTTCCCCACTAATCCAAGTACTATGGCCAGCACTGGAGGCAATTTTGCCGTCAAGGGTCATGGCGTACTTGAGAATACCAAAGGGGTGCGCGTTACGCACCCGATGTACAAAGGCTTCATTGAGCCGTTGACAGGCCGCTTCACACACCCCCACTGTCACCGCAATCCCCGCAGCCCGTAGGCGCTCAATCCCAGATCCGGCCACCCGTGGATCGGGGTCAATCATCCCCACCACCACCCGGGGAATGCCTGCGGCAATAATCGCCTCGGTGCAGGGAGGGGTGCGGCCATAATGATTGCACGGCTCTAGGTTCACGTAGAGGGTGGCCTCCGTCAGTAAGGGGCGATCGCCGGCTGCCACACTCCGCAGTGCAAACACCTCAGCATGGGGTTCCCCCGCTTTGGGGTGAAATCCTTCACCAATAATTCGCTGCGCTGCCACAATTACACAGCCCACCAACGGATTGGGGGAGGTGTGCCCCCGCGCCTGCTCGGCCAGTTGCAGGCACCGCTCCATGTAGAGGGCATCGGTAACAGTGGCATCAGCCAAGGGGACAGAATCGCAGCGCATAGATCAAGGGCAGCCTTGGGACACGCTAGCGTTCGTGTTCTGTTTCCGACGACTGCTTGGGCAATTGCTCCGCCTCCGGGCACTCCTCCGCCACCGCCAGTTCAGCATATCCCCGTGGAACCGCCGCTAAGCGACGGGAAATAGAACCAATACTCTCGATATTGACAATTTCCTCCCATGCACATACTTCATCCTCTTCGTCAGTTTCGTAGCGAATGGTTACGACATTGCCCTCAATATCGACAATCCGCGCCCGATCAATGAGGCGTTGTTGATCCCGCAAGTAAATCCAGACTTCTTGGCCATCGGTGTAGAGTTGATAAAGCTTGCGGTGTAGCATAGGGTGATCTCCTTCTCGGAATTAGGCTTAGCAACAGTTCGTTATGCTTGCGCTGAAACCTCTTGCCTGCCATCTTAACCCCAGAGTTGGCAGCAAACAGCAATAGGCTAAGGAATTTTGACCACGAGGGACGACTCAGGTGTAGCGGTGGCAGAGCGCAAAGCGGGGGCAAGGGGCGATTCTGACCCTCTTGAGTAGATCTCGTACAATCGAAGAAGCGTAACAAAGGGTAAATAATCCGCTACCATAACGCTATTCATTTATTCTAACCAGTGCGGAGTCGTTCAAACGGCATGGGCAAAATTGTTGGCATTGATCTGGGAACAACCAATTCCGTCGTTGCTGTACTGGAAGGGGGAAAACCCGTTGTGATTGCCAATGCGGAAGGATCCCGTACCACTCCCTCCGTGGTCGCCTTTGCTAAGGATAATGAGCGTCTGGTGGGGCAATTAGCGCGGCGGCAGGCGGTGCTCAACCCCCAAAATACGTTTTATGGGGTGAAGCGATTCATTGGCCGTGACTATGCTGAACTGAGCCAAGAATTGAAGCGGGTGCCCTACACTATCCGGCGGGATGAATCGGGTAAAGTGCGCATCAAGTGTCCGCGGCTGCAAAAAGAGTTTGCACCGGAGGAAATTTCTGCCATGGTGCTGCGCAAGCTCGTGGAGGATGCCAGTCGCTACCTAGGCGAGCCAGTTACCGATGCGGTCATCACGGTACCGGCCTATTTTAATGATTCGCAGCGCCAAGCGACTCGTGATGCGGGGCGAATTGCGGGCTTGAATGTGCGCCGCATTATCAATGAACCCACGGCAGCAGCACTGGCCTACGGGTTAGATCGCCAGAAGGAGCAAACCATTTTAGTGTTTGACCTTGGGGGTGGCACCTTTGATGTGTCCATTCTGGATGTTGGCGATGGGGTGTTTGAAGTTAAGGCCACCAGTGGTGATTCCCAACTGGGGGGGAACGATTTTGATAAGTTAATTGTGGATTGGCTCGCGGAAGAGTTCTTAGCTCAGGAAGGAATTGATCTGCGGCGCGATCGCCAGTCGTTGCAACGGCTCACCGATGCTGCTGAAAAAGCAAAAATTGAGCTATCGGGGCTGCAAGAAACGAGTATCGATCTTCCCTTTGTCACCGCTACTGCTGAGGGGCCTAAACATATTGAAACAACCCTGAGTCGCCGCCAGTTTGAAAGCTTGAGCCAAGAGTTGCTCAAGCGCCTGCGCTTTCCTGTAGAGCAAGCCCTGCGGGATGCGCTCCTCACCCCCTCTCAGATTGATGCGGTGGTACTGGTGGGTGGGGCAACGCGGATGCCCATGGTACAGGAGCTGGTTCGTCAGATGATTGGCCGTGAACCCAGCCAAAATGTTAACCCTGACGAGGTCGTGGCGGTGGGAGCCGCTATTCAGGCGGGGATTTTGGCCGGGGATATGAAGGATATTCTGCTGTTGGATGTGACCCCGCTCTCGTTAGGGGTGGAAACCATTGGCGGTGTCACCAAGGTGTTGATTCCGCGTAATACCACGATTCCGGTACGCCGTTCCGATATTTTCTCGACCTCTGAAAATAATCAAAGCCAAGTAGAAATTCATGTGGTTCAGGGCGAGCGCGAACTGGCAGAGCACAATAAGTCTCTGGGGCGCTTTAAGTTGACCGGGATTCCCCCTGCGCCGCGCGGTGTGCCACAAATTCAGGTGTCTTTTGACCTCGATGCCAATGGTCTGTTGCAGGTGGTGGCGTTGGATCGCTTTAGTGGCCGCGAGCAGAGCGTGGTGATTCAGGGGGCGTCGACCTTGGCAGAGGACGAGGTTCAGCAAATGCTTTTGGATGCGGAGGCCAATGCCGCCGGCGATCGCCAACGCCGCGATCGCGTGCAGAAGCGCAACCGTGCTCAGGATCTCATTAACCGTGCCGAGCGTCAGCTTCGCGAAGCCGCCCAAGAGTTTGGGTATCAGTTTGCGGCCAATCAGCGGCGCACCATTGAAGCCTTGGTGCGGCAACTGCAAGAGGGGATCCGCAATGATGACGATCGCCAGATTGATCTCACCTATGCTGCACTTGAGGAGCGCTTGTACGACTTTGTCCGTGAACTGCGCCTCAGTGAAGAGGAGGCTGAAGACGAGGAAGACCTGTTTAAGCTGCCGAACCTCAAAGAGGCTGTGAACAAAGGCTTAGAGGCTGTGCGTGGGCGCGATCGCCGCCGTGAATTGGAGGACACCGATGAGGACTGGAATCAACCGAGCCGCAGCAGCCGTCGCCGCAGCTACGAACAGCGGGGTGACTCAGCGGCATGGGATGATTGGGATGATGACGACTGGTAGAAAGAGACAAGTAGGAACCTAGATGCGTAATTTTCGAGATTACTACCAGCTTTTGGGAGTGGATCGGAGCGCCAGTAGCGATGAAATTAAGCGGGCTTACCGTCGCCTTGCACGGCGGTACCATCCAGACATGAACCCGGGCGATCGCGCTGCCGAAGAAAAATTCAAAGACATTAGCGAAGCCTACCAAGTGCTCAGCGACCCAGCTCGCCGCGAGCACTACGATCGCTACGGCGAATATTGGTCACAGCCGGGGTTTCGCAGCCGTACCCCCCAACGGACGACAAACCGCCGTAATGGCACGAGCCTCAGGGATGATCCTGACCTGAGTGAAGATAACTTTCAGGAATTTTTAGATCAACTCTTGGGACGGCGATCGCGCACCACGACCATCCCTGCGGATCCCCCACGTCGTTCCCCTACTATAGAAACAGATTATTTTCGACCTAGGACAGTGAAAACTGCCTATACTGCTGTGAGCCGCCGCGACGCTGAAGCCACCCTAGAAATTCCCCTAGAAAAAGCCTACGAAGGGGGACGAGAGCGCATTCGGCTGGGGGATGGCCGCTCCCTAGAAGTGACCCTGCCGCGGGCAATGATCACAGGCCAGCGGGTGCGGCTGCGCGGACAGGGGACCGGCGGCGGTGACCTCTACCTCAAAATTAATGTCACCCCGCATCCGTTGTTTCGCCTTGAGGGCTACGACATTGTGTGTGACTTGCCGGTGACCCCCAGTGAAGCGGCCTTGGGAGGTCAGGTAGAAGCCCCGACCCTCGATGGCTGGGTGAAAATGTCTATCCCGGCAGGGGTGCGCAATGGCCAACGCTTGCGGCTGGCGGGCAAAGGCTATCCCCGCCCCGATGGCGATCGCGGCGACCAACTGGTAGAAATTATCATTACTCTGCCTCCCCAATTGAGTGATGCTGAGCGAGAACTGTACCGTCAGCTTCACGCGATAGAATCGTACAATCCCCGTGCCCATTTGGCCTATCCCTAGCTCGACCAATGGACGAACCGGTTTTTGTTGATACGGCTCCAGAGGCCGCCCAGCCTCTTCTACAGGAGATTCTCACCTATCTGGAGACAGAGGTTGCCCCCAATGCCAATCGGATAGATCAGCAAAAATCGTTGCTCTCCAGTGCCTTGCAAGCCCTAGCAGAGTTAGGAATTTTCCGGTTAGCTCCCCCAGAAGCCGTTGGTGGATTGGGATGCCCTCCCTCCATTCTTTGGCATTTAGCACTCAAGCTTGGCGAGGCCTCCGGTGCCCTTGCCTTTTTAGTTTCGCAGCACCAAACTGCCCTCAGTATTATTCTGGAGCACCCGAATAGCAGCGTTGCCCAAGCCTACTGCAGTGATTTGATGTTGGGCAAAACCTTGATTGGCGTAGGCTTTTCTCACCTGCGCCACAACCATGTGGACTTGAAAGCCCGATCGCTGCCACAGGGCTACCTTTTGAAAGGCAACATTCCTTGGCTAAGCGGCTTTCAGCACATGACGATGGTGGTCGTTGCAGCGGAACTTCCCGGTGAACAGACGTTATTTGCTCTGTTGCCCCTGATGAATGCCCAACAGTCCAGCGGCGGCATTTTGCATTTAACCCTGCCGTTACCCTTGGCAGCTGTGCCCTCAACCCAAACCGTACAAGCAGAGGTTATTGACTGGTTCGTTCCGCCTGACGATGTGGTCGGCATCGGTGACCCTAACTGGATTGAGCAGCGAGACAACCAAAAATTGCTCAGAGGCAGTGCCGCGCCCCTCGGTTGTGCCCGCGCCAGTTTGCAGGTTCTCGCCACTCTTCCTCAGTCTGCGGAGTTGTATGCTTGCCTGTGGGATCGCTGGCAATTCCTTTACACCACCATTCAGCAGGAGTTAGGGCAACTAAATCCGCCTTACCATGCAAAACTGCGGGCAAAGGCGGTACAATTGACGGTTCGTGCTGCCCAAGCGGCCATGATTACGACTGGGGGAAGTGCCGTGCTGCTGAACCATACGGTGCAGCGATTGTACCGCGAAGCCATGCTTTACATGGTGACGGGTTTAAACAACAACCTGCGCGATGCGTTGCTGGCGGAGTTACTTGTGGAGGAGCGTTGTTTGTAAACCGGAGTTTCCAAAGGTGGCGATCGCCCTTGATCCGGAGTGGTTTGCCCGGCCAGCCCCAGAGGTAGCCCCTGATCTCATTGGTTGCCTGTTAGTACGGCGGCACCCCAATGGCCAGATGTACCGTGGGCGCATTGTAGAAACAGAAGCCTATATGGCGGGAGATCCCGCTTGCCATGGCTATCGTCGCCAAACCCCTCGCAATGCCCCCATGTTTGCTGCCGCGGGTACGATCTACGTTTACCAAATCTACGGGGTTCATCACTGCCTCAATATTGTGAGCGATCGCCCCCAAGTGGCCAGTGCGGTACTGATTCGCGCCCTTGAGATGATCACCCCCACCTTAGCTGCGCGCAGTGCGGCTGGCCCTGGCAAGCTGTGTCATCTGTTAGCCATTGATCGGCAGTTGTCTGGCACCGTACTTGGGGAGGCTACTGGCCTGTGGATTGAGCCACCTCCCCAAGCGGTGGTGGGCACCGTTGTACAAACCCGCCGTATTGGCATTTCCCAAGGACAAGAGATCCCGTGGCGGTGGTACTTGCAAGGGAATGCAGCGGTTTCTCGCTATTCGTAGCTACCGGTGGAGGCCTCCAGCACTTGCTCCGGTTGCTCCAAGAACAGAATGGCCTTCTCTAGAGCCTGCTGGCGATCGCTCACCACATGATCCGCAGGTAAGCGATCTAAAATTCGGAATCGCTCAAGACGCTGTTGAACTTTTGCCGAACCACTCACTACAAAAATAGCTAACCGATGTTTTTGCGCCTCTTCGATGAGGGATTCAATGGCGAGGGTGGCGGTGACCCCCAACAGGGGCACACTACTCACGTCAAGGATGAGCACCTTATAGTCCGCCATAATCGCCTGACGTTGGGAGATCGCCCACGCCGACCCAAAGCTCATCGGCCCCCCTAAATGCAATAGCAGCAATTGCCCCTTGCCTTGGCGAAAGAGCTCCTTCTCCTCAGGGGTCAGGGGCGTTTGATCATCCGCATGGGTAATGGCTTTCACCTCTTCCGACTGCAGATCCGCCAGCCGCTTGATGGTCAACATATTGGCAATAAACACCCCTACACCCACCGCCACAATCAAATCCACAAAGACCGTTAGGAGCATCACACCATACATAATGAAGGCGGCTCGCAGCGAAAGGACATGCGCCCGTTTGAGGAAATTCCAATCAATGATGTCAATCCCCACCTTGATCAAAATCCCAGCCAACACCGCATTAGGGATAGGAGCGGTCAAGGGGGCTGCCCACAGAACCACCATCAACAAAATGACAGCGTGGATCATGCCTGAGAGACAGGTGCGGCCACCCGCTTGAATATTCACTACGGTTCCCATGGTTGCCCCAGCTCCGGGTAACCCACCAAACAGCCCTGAAACGAGGTTGCCAATGCCTTGGCCAATGAGTTCCTTATCGGAATCATGCTGCGTGCGGGTAATGCTATCGGCAATCACTGAGGTTAACAGCGAGTCAATACAGCCGAGCATCCCCAGCATGGCAGCATCCACCAGCATGGTTTTCAGCATAGGCAAAGAAAACGTGGGGAGTACAAACTCCGGTAAACCCGTGGGAATTTTGCCAATGCGCGCCAACCCAGCATCAGCAAAAAACAGCATCGATAGCAGCGTCCCCAGCACTAACGCCAGCAGTTGAGGGGGCACCAAGCGTCGTAGCTGCTGTGGTGTAAAGTAAATCAGGGCTAGGGTGAAGAGGCCGAGAGTGAACGCTGCTGGGTTCATGGTCTGAATAAAGTCCGGCAGGTTCTGCACGGCTCCTAGCACGCCCCCTTTACTCGTGTGCCCTAGCAGCGGCCCAATTTGCAACAAAATCATGATCAGGCCAATTCCGGACATGAAGCCGGAAATGACAGTGTAGGGCATCATGGTGATGTATTTACCAAGGCGGAGTAGGCCAAATAAAATTTGAAACCCCCCAGCCAGCATCACCACCGTAAAGGCCATGGCCAACCCTTGCTCCGGGTACTCACTCGTCAGGCGGGTAATCACCGCTGTAATCACCACCGTCATTGGCCCCGTTGGGTTTGAAATCAGGGTGGGAGTACCGCCAAATAAAGCGGCAAAGAATCCCAGAAATACGACACAGTACAGACCGGCTGTTGCCCCTGCTCCAGAGGTCACCCCAAAGGCTAGAGCCATTGGCAGTGCCACAATGGCAGCGGTGAGGCCACCAAACAGATCGCCCCGCCAATATCTGAAATGCACTCGATTAATTACGTTTGCCAGCATTCCTGCCCCTTTTGTTGACTAGATGTTGACTCGCTAATGTAGAGATTTTTCATCGCTGTGGGCTTATGAATCAACCTCGTGATCGCTCTGCGGTATTTGACAATTTTTCATAATTTATGGCTATGATAATCAAATATTTAATTGGGATAATTCTATGCTTTGATGGGCACAATCTGTCTAGATGGGGAAGAAAGTTTTTTTTGGTGTTGCTGAATGTGGCTATGAATTGCCCTCATCCCCAACCCTTCTCCTTGGGGAGAAGGGAGCTAAGAGTCTTGTTCCCTCTCCCAAAGGAAAGGGCTAGGGTGAGGGCGGCAAAAGACTCAAACCCGAAAATCATACGTCTATTCAGCAACGCGGTTTTTTTCTTATAGAAAATGGAGGGCACGGGAACCAGATAAACCCCCTTCCTTCAGGTCGGGGATACAGAATGGTTCCCGCGCCGCTGCAAAGCGGCAGAGTTGATCAACCCTGGCACTCCTCGATATAGCGCTTAACGGTTTGAGCCGACACATTGCCACAGGTTCCCCAATAAAACGACCTGGCCCAAAGCGGATCTTTTTGGTAGAGCTGCTTCAGCCAGGGAACCTCCATCCTAAGATGCCGTGAACTGTAGCCTTTCAGGATGTTCACGACTTGAGACGCTGACATTCTGGGCGGGAATGATGCAAAAACGTGAACGTGGTCTATCAGGGTGCGGTCAATCTCAATGTCATTGTTCGCCGCCGCCTCTCGGATATACCGCTTCGTGGCCTCAATGATCGCCTCATCTCGAAAGATTTTGCGCCGCTTAAAGGGTATCCAGACAAAGTGGTGCCCTGATTGATACTTGGCGTGGCGCGTTGACTTGACCTGTATATCATCTTGCCTCATAGCGGTTAAACCCTTGCCCTGCATATTGCCGGTAACTGCACACCTATAGTATAGTTTTTAGGACGGACGCACTACAGTCATGCTGATTAACAAAGCCTACAAATTTCGCATCTACCCGAATCAGGAACAGGAGCAATGCTTTGCTCACCACWGATCGGA